>CAZRMO010000114.1:0-11121 GCA_964601155.1 uncultured Enterobacteriaceae bacterium | reverse complement strand
GCCGAAGCCGGCGCGCACCAGCTTCTGGAACAGGTAGGCCTCCTCGTTCGAGCCCTTGGCCGAGCCGAAGCCCGCCAGCGCATGCTTGCCATGGGTATCGCGGATGTCGCGCAGGCCACCGGCCGCGAATTCGAGCGCCTCTTCCCAGCTCGCCTCGCGGAAAGCATCGCGCCAATTGTCCGGATCGACGGTGTAGTCCCCGCTCTTGGGCACACCGGGCTTGCGTATCAGCGGCATCGTCAGGCGCTGGCGGTGGTGCGCATAGTCGAAGCCGTAGCGCCCCTTGACGCACAGCCGGCCGTGATTGGCAGGACCGTCGCGGCCCTGCACGTGGACGATCTTGTTGTCGGTCACGTGGTAGGTAAGCTGGCAGCCGACACCGCAGTAGGGGCAGACCGAGTCGACCGTCTTATCCGCCACGGTCAGCGCCGCATTGCGCGCCGGCATCAGCGCGCCGGTCGGGCAGGCCTGCACGCACTCGCCGCAGGCGACGCAGCTAGATGCGCCCATCTCATCGTCGAAATCGAACACGATCTTCGCGTGCTCGCCGCGGAAGGCGTAGCCGATGACGTCGTTCGCCTGCGCCTCGCGGCAGGCGCGCAAACACCGCGTGCACTGGATACATGCGTCCAGATTCACCGCCATCGCCGGGTGTGAAAGATCCATCGCCGGCTGCTCGCGCCGCGCAAAGCGCGGCTTGCCGACCTTCAGTTCGCGCACCCAGTGATCGAGTTCGGAAATGGGCGTATAGACCTGATCGGACATGTCCGAGAGCAGCAGCTCCAGCACCATTTTCTGGCTGGCGAGGGCGCGCGCGCTGTCGGTGACGACTTCCATGCCGTCCCGGGGCGTGCGGCAGCACGAGGGTGCGAGCGCGCGCTCGCCCTTGATCTCGACCACGCAGGCGCGGCAGTTGCCGTCGGGGCGCAGCCCGTCCTTGTAGCACAGGTGCGGGATGTCGATGCCGTAGTGCTTGGCCGTCTGGATGATGGTTTCGTCGGCGCGGCCCACCACGCTCTTGCCGTTCAGCTTGAACTCCACCGGCAGCGCAGCTATTTCCTGTTTCGTGATGGCAGTCATAGGTTTTCCTTTCTGCGATCGTTCACGCAAGCTCGTGCGCAAAATATTTCATCACGCTGAGCACCGGGTTGGGCGCGGCCTGGCCCAGGCCGCAGATGGATGCGTCTATCATCACCTGTGAGAGTTCGGCGAGCAGCGCCTGGTTCCATTTCGGCGCATCGAGCAGTTTCAGCGCCTTGGCCGTGCCCACGCGGCAGGGCGTGCACTGGCCGCAGGACTCTTCGGAGAAGAAATGCATCAGGTTGCGCGCCGCATCCGTGGCGCGGTCGCGGTCCGACAGAATCATCACCGCAGCCGAGCCGATGAAGCAGCCGTAGGGCTGCAGCGTGTCGAAATCGAGCGGGATGTCGCCCATGGACGCGGGCAGGATGCCGCCCGAGGCGCCGCCGGGCAGGTAGGCGTAGAACGCGTGGCCGTCGAGCATGCCGCCGCAGTATTCCGCGATCAGCTCCTTCACCGTGATGCCCGCGGGCGCAAGATGCACGCCCGGCTTTTTCACCCGTCCGGAGACCGAGAAAGCGCGCAGTCCCTTTCTTTCATGGCGTCCCTGTCCTGCAAACCAGGCCGCGCCCTTTTCCAGGATTTCGCGCACCCAGTAGAGCGTCTCCATGTTGTGCTCCAGCGTCGGCCGGCCGAACAAGCCGACCTGGGCCACGTAGGGCGGCCGCAAGCGCGGCATGCCGCGCTTGCCTTCGATCGATTCGATCATCGCCGACTCCTCGCCGCAGATATAGGCGCCCGCGCCGCGGCGCAGGTGGATCGGCGGCAACGCGCAGGGCGGATCGGCCTGGAGCGCCGCGATTTCCTTCTCCAGGATCGCGCGGCAGCCTGCATACTCGTCGCGCAAATAGATGTAGACCTCGGCGATGCCGGCGGTCCAGGCGGCGATCAGCGCGCCTTCGAGAAAGCGGTGCGGATCGCGCTCGAGGTAGTAGCGGTCCTTGAACGTGCCCGGCTCGCCCTCGTCGATATTCACCGCCAGCAGCCGCGGCTCGGGTTCGGCGCGCACGATTTTCCACTTGCGCCCGGCGGGGAAGCCCGCCCCGCCCAGGCCGCGCAGGCCGGAATCCTCCATCGCCTGCGTCAATTCGCGGTAGTCGCGCTTGCCGGCCAGGCACTGCTGCAGAATGGCGTAGCCGCCGCTCTTCCGATATTCGGCGTAAGCGATGTACTTGCCCGGTTTGTGCTCGAGCGCCTTGGCCGCGACCAGCTTTTTCACCCCCTCCGGCGTCGCATGCGGCAGCGGATTCTGCCCGACCACGGCGACCGGCGCGGTCTCGCAGCGACCGACGCAGGGCGCCGCAATCACGCGCACTTCGCGGCCGAGTATGCCGGGCAATTTTGCAAGCAGTTCCTTCGCTCCGGCCAATTCGCAGGAAAGCGACTCGCATACGCGCACCGTGATCGCCGCCGGCGCCGCATCCCCCTCCTTCACCACGTCGAAGTGGTGATAGAAGGTCGCAACCTCGTAGACCTCGGCTAGGGCCATGTTCATTTCCGTGGCCAGCGCAACCAGGTGGGGCGCGGATAAACAGGCGTAGCGATCCTGAATCTTGTGCAGGTGTTCGATCAACAGATCGCGCCGGCGCGGCGCATCGCCGAGCAGCGCGCGCACTTCGCCGAGCGCCTTGGAATCGGGCGTGCGCCCCTTGAGCGTAGCGCGCAGCTTGCGCTCTGGCTTGATTGGGATGATGGCTTGATTCACAAATGTCCTCTTTGGTCGGTTTTAACTGGGAAGCGATGCCCCCTGTCCCTCAAGGAGAATCTCCCCCTCTCCCGTCAAGCGGGACCGCGGGAGGGAGATCGCGACCTTCGGGTCACAAATCCACCAACTCGAGAAAGCTCCGATTGCGTCGGGGGCTCAGAGCTTCCCCTGTGCAAATGAGTTTGCTTTCAAAGACACCTGCGATCTGCCTTGCTGCAGACCACATCGGGCGCGGGCTCCTGGATTACACAGGCTCACCCTCCCCCGTTCTTTCGACCGGCTGCCGCTAAAAACTTTTAGACCCGGACAACGGCGAACACGTTCAGTTCGACTCCACGCGCAGCCGGCCCGTGCCTGCTAAATCTTCAATACCGCCTTGAGCGTCTTGCCCATTTCGGCGGGATTGCGCGTCACCTTGATGCCGCAGGCCTGCATCACCTCCAGCTTCTCCTGCGCCGTGCCCTTGCCGCCGGAAATGATAGCGCCGGCATGACCCATGCGCTTGCCCGCTGGCGCAGTGACGCCCGCGATGAAGCCGACCACGGGCTTTTTCATGTTTTCCTTCACCCACAGCGCCGCGGTCTCCTCGTCCGAGCCGCCGATTTCGCCCACCATGATCACCGCGTCCGTTTCCGGGTCGTCGTTGAACATTTTCAGCACGTCAATGTGCTTCATGCCGTTCACCGGGTCGCCCCCGGTACCGACGCAGGTGGACTGGCCGATACCCAGCTCCATCAACTGGCCCACCGCCTCATAGGTGAGCGTGCCCGAACGCGAAACCACGCCGATGCGGCCTTTCTTGTGGATGTGGCCGGGCATGATGCCGATCTTGATCTCGTCGGGCGTGATCACGCCGGGGCAGTTCGGGCCGACCAGGATCGTCTTCTTGTTGTGTTTGCGCATGCGGTCCTTGACCTCGATCATGTCGCGCACCGGAATGCCTTCGGTGATGCAGATCACCAGAGCCAGGTCGGCATCGACCGCTTCCCAGATCGCCGCAGCTGCGAAAGGCGGCGGCACATAAATCACCGAGGTATCGACGCCGGCCTTCTGCTTCGCTTCCTTGACGCTGCCGTAGATCGGAATGCCTTCGAAATCCTCCCCCGCTTTTTTCGGGTTCACGCCGGCGACGAAACAGTCCTTGCCGTTGGCGTAATCGCGCGACATGCGCGTGTGGAATTGTCCGGTCTTGCCGGTGATGCCCTGGGTGACGACGCGCGTGTTCTTGTTGATCAGGATGGACATTGAATATTTTCCCTATTTGCCTTCAACGGCCGCAACGATTTTCTGCGCCGCGTCGGCCATGTTGTCGGCTGAAATGATCGGCAGGCCGGAATCCTTGAGGATCTTGCGGCCCATCTCGTCGTTGGTGCCCTTCATGCGCACCACCAAGGGCACCGACAGATGCACCTCGCGCGCCGCGGCGACCACGCCCGTGGCGATGGTGTCGCACTGCATGATGCCGCCGAAGATGTTGACCAGTATCCCTTTGACCTTGGGGTTCTTCAGCATGATCTTGAACGCCTCGGTCACTTTTTCCGCGGTGGCGCCGCCGCCAACGTCGAGGAAGTTCGCCGGCTCCGCGCCGTACAGTTTGATCGTGTCCATGGTCGCCATCGCGAGGCCGGCGCCGTTCACCAGGCAGCCGATGTTGCCGTCGAGCGAGATGTACGACAGGTCGAATTTCGACGCCTCGATCTCGGCCGCGTCTTCCTCGTCCAGATCGCGCAGCGCGACCAGGTCCGGATGGCGGAACAGCGCGTTCGAATCGAAGTTGATCTTCGCATCCAGCGCCACCACGCGGCCGTCGCCGGTGAGCACCAGCGGGTTGATCTCGGCCAGGCTCGCATCGGTATCCCAGAACGCCTTGTACAGCGCCTGCAGCACCACCCGTGCCTGCGGCACCGACGCCGCGGGAATACCGATTTTCGCGGCGACTTCATCGGCCTCGGCGTCCTTCAGTCCGGTTTCCGGGTCGACGAACACTTTGTGTATTTTCTCCGGCGTCTTGGCGGCGACTTCCTCGATGTCCATGCCGCCCTCGCTCGAGGCCATCAGGCACACCTTCTGCGTGACCCGGTCCACCACCATGCCGACGTAAAGCTCCTTCTTGATGTCGGCGCCCTCTTCGATCAACAGGCGCCGCACCTTTTGCCCCTCGGGACCGGTCTGGTGCGTCTTCAGCTGCATGCCGAGGATCTGGCCGGCATAGCTCTTCACTTCGTCCGGCGATTTCGCCACTTTCACACCGCCGCCCTTGCCGCGTCCGCCGGCGTGGATCTGCGCCTTCACCACCCACACCTTGCCCGGTATGGTCTGCGCCGCCTTGACCGCTTCGTCGACGGAAAAGCACGGCACGCCTTTCGGCGTGGGCACGCCGTACTTGCGCAGCACTTCCTTGGCCTGGTATTCGTGGATTTTCATTTATCGCTTCCTGGTTGAATCGCAAGGGGATGATCGGTCAGGCCGGCGCACAAGCGCATTGACCCAGGTCAATCGGCATCAATCTGTACCGGTTTTCGCTTCGCGCCTCCAGCGCGAATAGTATAGGTGCACCGGCTCGCCACCGGTATCGAGCGCATGGCAGCGGTCGAGCTGGAACGGTTTCCTGCCGTCGTCGTGCTTGTCGCGCTGCTCTCCGGCGAGCACCTGGCGTCGGCGCAGATTCCGGCGCGCGCATAGCCTGCATAGCCTTCGAAGCGGATGCTGCGGGTGTGTTTGCGGACGCGGGAGGGAAAATCGGCGGACAACGACATTGCTTTGGAAAGAATATCATCGAAACTAGAGTCAAATGGTAACACAAACGCATGGCCCTCGATCCGAGCAGTGCGGCTCGCGCCTCGGGATGCAGCCGCCTAAGCAAGAGATCTCCCGCTGCACGCTTTCTCGTCCGCTCGATTAGAATCCTTGCTATCCGCAACCGGGAGGCGACAACAAGATGCAATATATCCTCGCGCTCGATCAAGGCACCACCAGCTCCCGTGCCATCGTGTTTGCCGAAGACGGCAGCGTGCGCGCGCAGGTGCAGCAGGAATTCCGCCAGATCTTCCCCAAACCGGGATGGGTAGAGCACGACCCGGAGGACATCTGGGCCTCGCAGTTGAGCGTCGCGCGGCGCGCACTAACCCAGGCCAAACTGAAGGCGGCGGACATCACAGCCCTGGGCATCGCCAACCAGCGCGAGACCGTGGTCCTGTGGGAGCGCAAGTCCGGCCAGCCGGTGCACAACGCCATCGTCTGGCAGGACCGGCGCACCGCCGATGCATGCGCCCGCCTGAAGCGGCGCGGCAAAATGAACAGCATCCGCAGCAAGACCGGGCTGGTCATCGACCCGTATTTCTCCGCGACCAAGCTCGCCTGGCTGCTCGACAGCGTCCCCGGCCTGAGAGTGCATGCCGAGCGCGGCGAGCTCGCCTTCGGCACCGTCGACACCTGGCTCGCATGGAAGCTCTCCGGCGGCGCGCTGCATATCACCGACGTATCCAACGCCGCGCGCACCATGCTCTACGACATCCACGCAGGCGACTGGGACGATGAGCTGCTCTCCCTGTTCCGCATTCCGCGCGCGCTGTTGCCGCGGGTGTTGCCCTCTTCGCAGGTCTACGGCGAGAGCACCAAGAAAATCTTCGGTGCCCCGATTCCTATCGCCGGCATCGCCGGCGACCAGCAGGCGGCACTTTTCGGCCAAGCCTGCCACGCGCCCGGCATGGCCAAGAATACCTACGGCACCGGCTGCTTCATGCTGCTCAACACCGGCGCCGAGGCAGTGCGCTCCAACCATGGCCTGCTCACCACCCGCTGTGCCCAGCGAGGCGCGAAGCCGCGGTACGCGCTCGAGGGCGGTGTGTTCATCGCCGGCGCGGTGGTGCAGTGGCTGCGCGACGGCCTGGGCTTCATCCGTTCGTCGGCCGAGGTCGAGGCGCTCGCCGCGAGCGTGGGGGACGCGGGCGGCGTTTACCTGGTTCCGGCCTTCGCCGGCCTGGGCGCGCCTCACTGGGACGCCTACGCGCGCGGTACCGTGCTTGGCCTCACCCGCGGAACCACGCGCGCGCACATCGCGCGCGCGGCGCTCGAGGCGATCGCCTACCAGTCGGCCGAAGTGCTGCAGGCCATGCAAAAGGACGCCGGCATCCGACTGAAAGAGTTGCGCGTGGACGGCGGCGCCGCCGCCAACGACACGCTGATGCAGTTCCAGGCTGACATCCTCGGCGTGCCGGTGCTGCGCCCGAAAGTGCTCGAGACCACCGCGCTCGGCGCCGCCTACCTTGCCGGACTCGCCACCGGGGTGTGGAAAAACACGGCCGCGATCGGCCGTCAGTGGGCGGTGGGAAAGCGCTTCGAACCAGCGATGAGCCGCGCCGAAGCAACGGCGCGCATGCAGGGCTGGATGCGCGCGCTCGAACGCTCGAAGGGCTGGGTCGAGCGCTAGCCCTGGGCGGGCGTCGAGCGCCGCTAGCGCACTGCCGGCCTACGGCCTCGGGACCTGTTGCAAAACGATTACCCTTGCTAATGTCATCCCGAGCAAAGCGAGGGATCTGCTGTTGAATCAAATGAAAAGCGGATCCCTCGGCCTGCGGCCTCGGAATGACATCTCATTTCGCAACAGGTATTAAGCGGTTTCGCCCTACCGCCTAGGCGGTTCCACCAACAGTCAGGCCGTCGATGCGCAGCGTGGGCTGGCCCACACCCACCGGCACGCTCTGCCCATCCTTGCCGCAAGTTCCGACGCCGGTGTCGAGGCGCATGTCGTCGCCGATCATCTTGACGCGCTTGAGCGCATCCGGTCCGTTGCCGATGAGCGTGGCGCCTTTCACCGGGTGGGTGACCTTGCCGTCCTCGATCAGGTAGGCCTCGGAGGCGGAGAACACGAACTTGCCGTTGGTGATGTCGACCTGCCCGCCGCCGAAATTGACCGCATACAAGCCGCGCTTGACCGAGGCGATGATCTCCCGCGGATCGCGTCCGCCGTTGAGCATATAAGTGTTGGTCATGCGCGGCATAACAGTGTGCGCATAGGACTCGCGCCGCGCATTGCCGGTGACCGGCACGCCCATCAGGCGCGCGTTCAGGCTGTCCTGCATGTAGCCGCGCAGGATGCCGTCCTCGATCAGCACCGTGCGCTGGCTGGGATTGCCCTCGTCGTCGATGTTGAGCGACCCGCGCCGGTCGGGAATGGTGCCGTCGTCCACCACGGTGACGCCCTTCGCCGCGACGCGCTCGCCGACGCGGCCGGAGAAGGCCGAACTGCCCTTGCGGTTGAAATCGCCCTCCAGGCCGTGGCCGATCGCCTCGTGCAGCAGGATGCCGGGCCAGCCCGGTCCGAGCACCACGGTCATGCTGCCCGCCGGCGCCGGCCGCGCGCGCAGATTCACCAGCGCCTGATCCACCGCCATGCCGGCGAATTCGCGCAGGCGCGCATCGTCGAAATAAGCGTAGTCGAAGCGCCCGCCGCCGCCGGCATGGCCCTGCTCGCGCCTGCCGTCTTGTTCCACGATCACGGTAAGCGAGACGCGCACCAACGGGCGCACGTCCGCGGCCATCAGGCCGTCGGAACGCGCCACCAGCACCACCTCGTATTCGCCCGCCAGCCCCGCCATCACCTGCACCACGCGCGGGTCGAGCGCGCGCGCATGCGCTTCGAGCCTTTCGAGCAGGCGCACCTTCTCCGCATCGGCAATCGATGCCAGCGGATCGGCCGGGCGATACAGGTCGCGCCCGGCGCCGCGCCGCGCGACCGCGCCGCGTCCGTGCGCCCGCACGCGGCCCGACTGCCCGCCGGCGCCGATCGCGCGCGTGGCCTTCGCCGCGTCTTCCAGCGCGATCAGGCTGATGTCGTCGGAAAAGGCGAACGCGGTCTTCTCGCCGGATACGGCGCGCACGCCCACGCCCTGCTCGATGTTGAACGTTCCCGACTTGACGATGCCCTCCTCCAGGCTCCAGCCCTCGGAGCGCACATACTGGAAGTACAGGTCCGCGTAGTCGACACGACGCCCCATGATCGTGCCGAATACGCGCTCGAGCTTGCCCGCGCCAAGATCGTAGGGCGCGAGCAGGCAGGATTCGGCGGTATCGAAGAGCTGGGTCTGCGCGTGAGAAGCGGTGGAAGTCTGCATTGTGGTCATCGGATCCTGGGCAAGAGTCGGCATTCTACGCTGTTGGACAGCGGCACCGAGGCCGAGTTTTCCCACATCGTAGTCAGGGTTATGCAATGGCTACACTAGACGCTCAGGCAACATCGTCACGCGGTCTTTCTCCCCCTTGCCGTCGCGCACCAGAGGCTGGCGACAGGCGAAATCCATGTCCTTGACCCGCAGCCGCAGGCATTCCATAAGGCGCAAGCCCGACCCGTACAAAAGGCTCGCCATGAGCGCGTGCACTCCTTTCAACTGCGCCAGCAAAGACTCCGCTTCCAGCGGGGAGAGCACCACCGGCAGACGCACCGGGCGCTTGGCACGAACCATGCCGTCCAGCCATGAGAGATCCCGGCCGAGCACCTGTTTGTAAAGAAAGAGCAAGGTAGCAAGCGCCTGATTCGGCGTGGCAGCGGCGACATTGCGATTCGAGGCCAAATGACTCAGAAAAGCAGCCACCTCGGCCTCGCCGAGCGTCGCGGGGTGCCGCTTTCCGCTCCAGAAGATGAAACGCTTGATCCAGTAAGCGTAGGCGTCTTCGGTGCGGCTATAGTGCAACCGTCGGATCGCATCGTACACCTGATCGAACAAGCGGGCAGGACGCGATGCCGGGCCGTCAATTCCTTTAATAACCGCATCTTGGCTCATCGCAATCGACCTATCACGACCTGTGTTTTTATACCGCACTCCTAGGTCGGTGTTTTTGCAAGTGATTCAGGCCGAGTGTAGGATGAGGCACCGGGTTTAATCGCTTTTAGGCAAATCATTACACGTTAGCCGTCATAAGGAACTAGATGACCGTTCGCTACTGCGGCTGGCTATTCGGCCTCGAGGGCACACCAGCTGACTCTGTCAGGGCTAGCGGCGTAAGCCTTCGCCCGATGTCCGCGCAAGAATTTGAAAGGATCTTGGGCCATGCGAAGGATTTCTTCGCACATGACCAAACGATTTGGATTAACACACTGAAGCGCTTTCCCTTCGTTTACGAAAAAGAATGGTCGGACACTGCGCTCCCGATAGGTGGAGAGGACAGCGTAGGAATCCTGCTATCTCTCCTGTCTCCCGGCGAAGTCAGAA
The DNA here is from genome assembly GCA_964601155.1 of uncultured Enterobacteriaceae bacterium. GTDB lineage: Bacteria > Pseudomonadota > Gammaproteobacteria > Burkholderiales > SG8-39 > 2-12-FULL-64-23. Next base: position 1,128 of record CAZRMO010000114.1, on the reverse strand, counting down.
CGCCTATTCAGTGGAGCAAGGATGAGCAAGGAAATGGTGGAAGTTCATCTAGCTCCGATATCGTCACCCTCTTCTTTCGTGTCATTAACAGCCACTTTCAAACAGTTCCACTGAAGAGCGTCTCGGAAGCATTTACGGTGGCAACCGGAAAGCTCCAGTCCTTTCTCTTCGCCTCTGCTTACAGCGTGATGGGCCCGGTTTTACTTGACCGCTTCGTCTCCACGAAGACGCATCCACTGACGACGGACCTCGCGGACTACTCAGGGCCACACATCATTGCCCGTGCAGCCGATGTTGCGATGATGATGGAGTACCTATTTCACGAGGGGAGTACAACGGAGACCTTGTTCCGTCTAGGAATGTCGTTGGCTTGGACGCTGGGTTCGACTCCGGAAGAGCGCAGGCAAATAATTGACACGGTGAAGACCACCTACACACTTAGAAGCAAACGGGTGCACGGCGCTGATGTCAGCACCAAAGACATGAAAGCGGAGACGCTTACGTCGATTCTCCACGCAGACCGCTTGCTTCGAAGGGCAATTGTCGCCCGATTGCTCTCCAATGCCGATGATCCTGAATGGAAACATCTGTTTGACTTGGCCAGGACCGGAGCCTTGCCCAACACCTTCGACCAAGCGCACTGGGTTCCATAGCGAATGACGGCTAACGACTCATTGGTGCGGACGCCTGTCGGCGCCGCACAATTCGGACTTTAGGCGTCATGAGTGAGAGGTCTCTTCCATCGCCTACGCAATGGGGTCACAGAACACCGAGCGTTTCGCCGGGTGAGCTGGTCGCTGCATTGGTCCTAGCAACGCAGGAAGCGCTTCGCACCTACACAGCGCTGCCGGAGGGCCGAGAACCGTGCAATTCGGCTCCGGGTTACTTTCGAGCTTCCGTTGAGATCCCGTTGCCACCGACGCTTGCGGATCAACTCATGAATGGCTCAACCGGGTATCGTGCGCACTACGCCGTAAGCGCTGCGCTTGGCGAGGCCTTCAACCTCGCGCTCGTTCAGGCCGTAGCACCTTTGGTCATCGCTGCGGAAGCACTCTATGAACCCAGGTTCACCAAGGAATTCTGTAGTCGTTCACTACTCGGTCGATTCAGCAAGTTCTGGTACCCGAA
>CAZRMO010000113.1:0-11379 GCA_964601155.1 uncultured Enterobacteriaceae bacterium | reverse complement strand
CCGCCATGCCGCGCCGGTTTTCCTTGAAATAGCTCGTGCTCATGCCGAGCGCGGCAAACAGGTGCCAGGTGGCCTCGTCGAAGCGTGCCGTATAGAACTGCACGTTCATGTGGTCCATGTGATCCATTTGCCAGGGATAGACCACGCCGCGGTAGGTCTCTATCGCCGTCTCGATGGCCATGTCCGATGCTTCAGGCGCGCCGCTCATACCATCACCAAGGGCTGGCCGAAACCGAGCTCGCGCCGCAGCGTGGCGCAGATTTCGCCGTGGGTGCAGCCGGCTTCGGCCGCCTCGACCACGCGCGCGAAAATATTCTGCTGCGTATCGTTTGCAGCGGCGGCGAGGCCGTCCTGCGCTTTCTGCACCGCAGCCTGCGAACGCGCCTGCTTGTACGCCTTGAACGCGGCGATGTGCGCCTGCATTTGCGCCGGGTCCGGCACCGGCAAGGCCTGCCGCTCGCCGCTTCCCTCGTCCACCTGGTAGGCGTTGACGCCGACCACGGTCTGCGCGCCCGACTCTATCCTTTCCTGGAAAGCGCGTGCCGATGCGCCGATCATCTTCTGCACCAGGCCACCCTCCACCGCCGCGTACATGCCGCCGGCGGCCTCCACCTGTTCCATTACGCCGAGGATCTTCTGCTCCATTTCGTCGGTGAGCGACTCGATGTAGTAGCTGCCGCCGAGCGGATCGATCACATCGGTAAGGTGCGCCTCCTCGCGCAGGATGTTCTGCGTGTTCACCGCGATGCGCGCGCCGAACTCGGTCGGGCAGGACAGCGCCTCGTCGTATGCATCGGTGTGCAGCGACTGCAGCCCGCCGAGGATGCCGGCGATGGCCTGCACGGTAACGCGCGCGATATTGTTGAGCGGCTGCTGCCGGGTGAGATCGACGCCCGAGGTCTGGCCGTGAAACTTGAAGCGCCAGGAGCGCGGATCGCGCGCACCGAGGCGCTCGCGCGTAATGCGCGCCCAGATGCGCCGGCCGGCGCGAAACTTGGCGATTTCCTCGAACAGGCTGACCGAGATGTCGAAGAAAAACGTGAACCGCGGCAGGAAGGCGTCCGCTTCCATGCCGCGCGCCATGCAGTCCTCGGCGTACTGGATCGCCGAGCACAGGGTGAACGCCATCGCCTCCGCCGGGGTGGCGCCGGCCTGCTGCATGTGCTGCCCCACCACCGACATCGGGTTCCAGTTGGGCACCTTGTCGTTGCAGAATTCGATCTGGTCGGTGAGGATGCGGCGCGCGCCGGGGAGCGCGATCCGGAAGAACATGTGGTTCGCGACGTAGTGACTGAGGCAGTCGCTCTGGTTGGACGTGCCCCTGAGCGCGCGCCAGTCGACGCCGCGCCGTTTTGCGCTCGCCAGCAGAAAGGCGAGCAGCGTAAACGGCGACGGATCATTCATGGCGCAGGAAGTGCGCGCGAGGTCGACGCCGGCGAGGCTCTGCTCCATGTGCTCCGCGGTATTCAGTACCACTCCGCAGGTGCCGAGCAGCTCCGCATGCACCTCGTCCATGTCGTAGCCGCGGAACACCGAATTGCAGGGTATCAGCGATACGGCGGTCGTGCCTTGGGCGATCATCTCGCGCAGCCGCGCGTTGTAATCGAGCGGCGTGCCCAGGCCGATCAGCTGACGCTGGCTCCAGCTGCGGCCGCGGTGCATGCTCGCGTATATGCCGCGGGTAAAGGGCGGCTGGCCCGGATAGCCGAGATCGGTCGCGTAGTCGCCCTGCCAGTCCTGCGGCGTGTACAGCGGCTTGACCTCGATGCCGGAACGGTTGCGCGTGGGCTCAGCGCTGCCGGCGGCGCAGGCGTATTCCTGTTGCCAGCGCCCGGATCCGGTTTCACGCTGCGGCAGTTTGCTCGCTTCCAGCGGCTCGTTCATCGGCGCCTCCCGTTCAAACGTTCAAGTCGATCCCGCGCCGCACGCGCGTGAGTCGACCGATCTCCGCCGCGATTTCCTCGAGCGCGCTGCCCGGATGGAATACCTTCGCCACGCCTGCGTCGAGCAACACTGCCTCGTCCGCATCCGGCACGATGCCGCCGACGATGACCGCAATATCGCGCAAGCCGGCCGCGCCCAGCGCCTGCATCAGCTTGGGCACGATCAGGTGGTCGGTGGCAAGCGAGGACACGCCGATCACATCGACGTCCTCCTCCAGCGCGAGCTTGACCACCGCCGCGATATCCTGCCAGGGCGGCGTGTACACCACTTCCATGCCGGCATCGCGCAGATAGGAGGCGACCACGCGGCTGCCGCGGTCGTGGCCGTCGAGGCCGATTTTAGTGACCAGAACTTTCGGTGGATGCGTAGTCATGCTGCCCTGCCTCGATCGGATTTCACCGTGATCATGCCTTCTGCGCCTCGCGCAGCAGCCGGAGAAAGCTGCGCGCGATGCCGCGCGGGGAACTCCTGCCGTCTTCGCGGTACCAGTGCTGGCTCCAGTTGAGGGCACCCAGGAGCAGCAGGCGGAAACTCTGACGGTCGGTCTCGGACGGCAGCGGCAAGGCCGCCACCAGTTCGGCGAACAGTCTGTCGTAGCCATCGCGCAGTTTTACCAGTCGCGCCGCCGCCTTGGGCACATCCTGCGGCAGCACCCGAATCACGACCAACGCGTAATCGCCGGTCTTGAGCAGGGCCTCCAGGTGCGCCACGGCCGCGGCCTCCAACCTTTGCCACGGCTCCTCATGCCGGGCGACTGCGGCGCGCACCTTTTCGGTGATCATCCGCACGCCCTCCTCGTACACCGCGACCAGCAGGTCTTCCTTGGCGGCGAAATGGTAATACAGCGAGCCCGGCAACATGTCCACCGCCGCGGCGATGTCTCGCATCGAAGTGGCGGCATAACCCTTCTCGCGGAACAGCCGCGCCGCCTCGTCCAGGATTTGCGGCAAGCGATTGTCGCTGCGCGGCAGGCGTAGGGTTTGTGCCATCAGGTGCGGACCAGAAGAAAAACAAACGACCGTTTGCTTTATAAACGATTCCGCAGCGCCGGTCAACGGCCGGGCTGCGCTCGTGCCGAGTCCATGAACACGAGTCTGCAGGGCCTCTATTGGCGCAGATAAACGACCAGTGCGACGCCGCACGCCGCCAGCGCCATTCCCGCCATTGCGACGGCGCTGAGCGTCTCCCCGAAAATGGCATAGGCCATGAGCGCCGTAACCGGCGGAACCAGATAGAAAAAACTCGTCACCTTGGTCGCAGCGCCCGTGCGGATGAGGATGTACAGCAGGGAAATCGCGCCGATCGACAACACCAGCACCAACCAGGCCAGGGCGAAAATGAATTCCGCGGTCCAGCGCACACGCATCGTTTCGAACGCCAGCGCCAAGGGCAGCAGCACTACGCCCGCGGCACAGAACTGAATCACCGAGCCGGTGCGCAAATCCACGTCCCCGCAGTACCGCTTCTGGTACAAGGTGCCAACGGTGATGGAAGCAAGCGCCAGCAGCGACAATGACAGCGTCACCGGGGTAATGCCCGACAGCGTCGAGCGGGCCAGTACCACCAACAACACCCCGCCAAAGCCGAGCACCAGACCTGCCCATTGCCGCGCCCGCAATTTTTCGCCGAACAGAGGCGCGCTCGCGAAAGCAGTCAGGATCGGCTGCACGCCGACGATCAGCGCGGTCACGCCTGCGGACATGCCCAGATGAATGGAACAAAACACGCCGCCGAGGTAGCCGCCCTGCATCAACACCCCGGCTACGGCGACATGTCCCACCCGGTTCAGCGTGGCAGGCCAGGCCGCGCGCATCGTTAGCGCCAACGGCAGCATCAGCGCCACCACCAAGGTGAAGCGCAACAGCAGGAAAGTCAGGGGCTCGGCGTAGGGCAGACCGAATTTTGCGCCGACAAATCCGGTGCTCCACAGCAACACAAATAGCCCGGGCATGGCCTGCAGCCAAAGCTGTCCGGCGTTGCGCTCGGCAGGCGTAGCCGCCGGGAGATCGCCCTGAGGGTGGGGAGAGATTGGCATGTCCGCGCTCGGAAAGCCGCGCAGTATATCAACTCAGGTGCCGGCAGACCGGCCTGGGCGGGCAGAACGCCCAATAAATCGGGCAGGGCTAAACCGCCTGCACGTACGCCTTGACGCCTGGCTGCATAAGCACCTGTTTTATATACATCTTATAGGCATGGATCCGATACTAATCGCCGCTGAAATTACTTAACACCGTGATTTAGCTAAAGTTTGTGCAACACATCAACACGAGATCAAGAACTTAGAAAAACTGCTTGACAGGCAATTAGTTGAGTGTAGAATCTAAATTGTTGCAGTGCAATATCTTCTCAGTTGCGAAGGATTGCACCAGAGTGTAGTACCACCTTTTCGTAACTTATTTGGAGATTAAAAATGTACGCCACCCCCGAACAATTTGCTGCCGCCAACAAAGCCAGCGTAGATGCGCTGTTCACCATTGCCCAAGCCCAGTTCGCCGCGTTCGAGCGCCTTTCCGCACTGAACTTCAACACCACCAAAGCGGCGTTCGAAGACGGCGTCAGCCAAGCAAAAGCGCTGCTGTCGGTCAAGGATGCGCAAGAGCTCGTCAATCTGAGCGCGACCTCGGCCCAGCCGGCCCTGGAAAAAGCGATCGCCTACTCGCGCAATGTGTACGAAGTCGCCACCCAGACCCAAGCCGAAGTCACCAAGCTGGCGGAAACCCAGGCTGCCGAAATGAACAAGACCGTCGTTTCGCTGATGGACAAGCTGAGCAAGAATGCGCCGGCCGGTTCGGACGTCGCAGTGGCCGCGGTCAAATCCGCCATGGCTGCCGCCAACTCCGCCTATGACAGCTTCACCAAGGTGGTGAAGCAAGCCAGCGACATGGCCGAAGCCAATGTTACTGCCGCCACCGCGACCGTGGTGAAACAAGCCGGCAAAAAGAAAGCTGCCTAAGCTCTCTTCAGAGAAACGCTGACAGTCCCTCCTCCTCCTTCTGTCAGCGGCCCCAGGGCAACCTCGGGGCAACCTACACCCCGGGCTCGTCCCGGGGTTTTTTTTCGCCTGCATTCCCGCCCAAGGGCACTAAGCTTGTATTGGGCGCGACACGCCCGCATATTAACTGTGACCGGGATCAACAGGGCGGCGAAGGCGGGACCCATACTATCCTGAATAAACGAGGAATATTGGCTATGCGATCGCGCGATCCGAGATCATGGATGTGGGCCGAGGCACTGGAACTGCTGCAGGACGCCGAGCGGCTGCAGCGCCGCTTCTTCCACATCGGCGTGGTCCAGGGCGCGCCGCGCTGGGAACCGCCCGTCGACTTGTACGAGAGCGGGGACGAGCTGAGGCTGCTGGTCGCCCTGCCGGGCGTCGCTGCACAACAGCTCGAAGTCGTGCTCGCGCAAAACGCCATTGTAGTGCGCGGCGAACGCTCCTTGCCGGCCAATTCCCGGCGTGCGGCGATTCATCGACTGGAGATTCCTTATGGACAATTCGAACGCCGCATCACCCTGCCAGCCGGCGAGTTCGCACTGATAGACCAGCGGCTGGAACACGGCTGCCTGGTTCTGACCATGCGCCGCCTGACATGAGCGAGAACATCATGCAACTCGAGAAAACGCAAACCCAAGACGCAGCAGCCGCTGAAAGCGCAGCGCTCGAAGGCGCGAGCGGCGCGCTCGCCCTGCCCGACGATGCGCTCATCATCGTGCCGGTGCGAAATATGGTGCTATTCCCGGGCATGATCCTGCCGATCACCGTCGGCCGCGACAGTTCCATCGCGGGCGCGCAGCAGGCGGTCAAGACCGAGCGGCCCGTCGGCATTATCCTGCAGCGCAATCAGGAAATTGATCGTCCGGCTCTGGAGGATCTGTACCTCGTCGGAACGCGCGCAAACGTATTGCGTTACGTCACCACACCGGATGGCGCGCATCACGTCATCTGTCAGGGCCAGCAGCGCTTTCGCGTACTCGAAATGCTCGAAGGCTATCCCTTCATGGCGGCCCGCGTGGGCCTGATAGAAGAGCCCGACGGTGCCGGCAAGGAAATCGAGGCGCGTTTCATGCAGCTCAAAGAGCGCTCCCTCGAGGTGCTGCAGCTCATGCCGCAGGCCTCGCAGGAACTGGTGGGCGCGGTGCAGAACATCGGCTCGGCCGCAGCGCTCGCCGACATGGTCGCCGGCCTGATGGACATCAAGGCGCCGGAGAAACAGAAACTGCTCGAGGCCGTCGATCTGCAGCGGCGCCTGGACGCCGTGCTGGAGCTGCTGGCGCAGCGCCTCGAAGTGCTGCGGCTGTCGCACGAAATCGACGAACGCACCAAGGCGAGCATGGACGAGCGCCAGCGCGAGTATCTGCTGCGCGAGCAGCTCAAGTCGATCCAGAAGGAACTCGGCGAAGGCGAAGAGGGCAATGCCGCCGAAATCGCCGAGCTGCGCAAAGCCATCGCGGACGCGCAAATGCCGGAAGAGGTGGAAAAGCAGGCAACCAAGGAACTGAAGCGCCTGGAGCGCATGTCGGACGGCTCCACCGAATACTCGATGGTCCGCACCTACCTCGATTGGCTGATCGAGGTTCCGTGGAAAGCGCCCGAAGCCGGCACCATCGACATCGCCGAGGCGCGGCGCATTCTGGGCGAGGACCACTATGGCCTGGAGGTGGTGAAAAAACGCATTCTCGAATTCCTCGCAGTGCGCAAACTCAACCCGGACGGTCATGGACCCATCCTGTGCTTCGTCGGCCCGCCCGGCGTGGGCAAGACCTCGCTCGGCCAGAGCATAGCCCGCGCACTCGGACGCAAGTTCGTGCGCGTGTCGCTCGGCGGGGTGCACGACGAGGCCGAGATCCGCGGCCACCGCCGCACCTACATCGGCGCGCTTCCGGGAAACATCATCCAGGCGCTCAAGAAAGCCGGGACGCGCGGCTGCGTCATGATGCTCGACGAGATAGACAAGGTCGGCGCCAGCATCCACGGCGACCCCTCGTCCGCGCTGCTCGAGGTGCTGGATCCGGAGCAGAACAACACGTTCCGCGACAACTACCTCGCGGTGCCCTACGACCTGTCGCGCGTGCTGTTCATCACCACGGCCAATGTGCTCGACACCATTCCCGGGCCGCTGCGCGACCGCATGGAAATCGTGCACCTGCCGGGTTACACGCAGGAAGAAAAACTCGAGATCGCGCGCCGCTACCTGGTGAAGCGCCAGCTAAAGGACAACGGCCTCGCGGCGGAGCAACTCGAGATTTCCGACGCGGCGCTCAGTGCCATCATCGGCGATTACACGCGCGAGGCCGGGGTGCGCTCGCTCGAACGCCAGATCGGCGCCGTGTGCCGCCGGGTCGCCGTAAAAATCGCGGAAGGCGAGTTGAGCAAAGCGAAGATCGAAGCGGACGATCTCGCCGAAATTCTCGGACCGGCCAAGTTCGAGAACGAAGTGGCGCTGCGCGTGGCAATGCCCGGCGTGGCCACCGGACTCGCCTGGACGCCGGTAGGCGGAGACATCCTGTTCATCGAGGCGAGCAAGAACGCGGGCGGCGGAAAGCTGATTCTGACCGGACAGCTCGGCGATGTGATGAAGGAGAGCGCTCAGGCAGCGCTCACTTTGGTCAAGTCGCGCGCCGCGAGCCTTGGCATCGACGCCGCGGCGTTCGAGCGCTCCGACGTGCACGTCCACGTCCCCGCCGGTGCGATTCCGAAGGACGGCCCGAGTGCCGGCGTGGCGATGTTCATCGCGCTGGCGTCGCTGTTCAGCGAGCGCAAGGTACGCACGGACACCGCGATGACGGGCGAAATCAGCTTGCGCGGTCTGGTGCTGCCCGTGGGCGGCATCAAAGAAAAGGTTCTGGCGGCAATGCGCGCCGGCATCAACCGCGTGATCCTGCCCGCGCGCAACCGCAAGGACCTCGAGGAAGTGCCGGACGAGGCCAAGAAAAAGCTGGAGTTCGTGTTTCTCGAGGACGTGGACGATGCGGTGCGCGTGGCCATCGAGCCCGGCGCCGGCATTGCGCCCGGAGCCTCTTCCGCCGAAACCTGAAGCCGGTTGAGATAAAGCGCGCTTGCTGCCGCCGACTTCGGCTCTTCTTGATTATTGTCACGTCGACTATTTTGGGACGGCGTAGCGTAGTGACACGCAAGAGGAGAAAGGCATATGGACAAGCGCCACGCCGAATCGTCCGCCTCCCCGATCAAGCCGGAGTACGCGTCCGCAATGCACCGCGAGATGGTTGCGGTAGCGGCTTATTACCGCGCCGAACACCGCGGATTCGCTGCGGGCGACCCGACTGCCGACTGGCTCGAAGCAGAAGCGGAAATCGAGCACCGCCTCAGACAAGCGCCGCGCCCGGCCGATAGCGCAAAACCCAGTCCGAAACAAGCATTTCAGCAAAAACTCGAGACTCAGCTCGACGAATGGGACGCGAAACTCGAACAGTTGCGGACCAAAGCGAAAGAAGCGAAGGCCGACATCCGCGCCGAGTTCGAGGTACAACTCGAAGCCCTCGCGGCCAAGCGCGCAGTCGCGCAAGACAATCTGCGGGAACTGCGCCAGAACGGAGAGTCGGCCTGGGAGGATCTGAAGGGGGGCGCGGACAAGGCGTGGAAAGAATTGCGTGAGGCAATAGAGCGTGCCGCATCCCGTCTCAAATAGGCAAGCTTAGGGCAACAAAGCTTATATCAATCACGAAAGGAGTTCATCATGGCAAACCTCACTCGTTGGGATCCGTTCAGCGAAATGGCGCGCTTGGACCCGTTCCGGGACATGAACGACTATTTCAAAGGCTTCATGCTAAGGCCGGTGTTCCAGGGCCTGGAAGCCGAACCCGAGATCAAACTCGAGATATCGGAAGCGGATAAGGCCTACACGGTCAAAGCGGATGTTCCCGGCGTGAAAAAAGGCGACATCCAGGTCTCGATCGACGGCAACCAAGTTTCCATCAGCGCCGAAGTCAAGCACGAAAAGGAAGAAAAAGAGGGCAAAAAGCTGGTGCGCAGCGAGCGCTACTACGGCAAACAGTTCCGCAGCTTCACCCTCGGCCACGACATCGACGATAGCAAAGCGGAAGCCGAGTACAGCGATGGCGTGCTCAAGCTGACCCTGCCGAAAAAGGCCGGCACCGAAGCGAAGAAGCTCGCCATCAAATAGCTTGCCGCTCAGTTCGGGGGCCGTTTCAGGATCACCGAAGCGTCCCCCGAAATTGGCCAAATGGGCTGGCAGACGCCCGTTTGCCACTCAGCCCTCACCTGCCTGCTTGGGCAAGCGCACAACGTCGACTGCCGGCGGTCTCGCGACGCCATGCGGTCGCCCCCCGTCATCGATTGCTGGCTCCCTCAATGCAGATATTTCCCCCGCGCGCCGCCTCGCGCCAGGGCGAAGCAGCTCGGCCCGGTAGCCTGCGCTCGCGTGTATGCGCCGAGCTCCCATATGCCGCGCACCTCGTCGTAACGCAGGATGTATAGATCCCCATCACTCGCTTTGACCTTGAAGCAACGGCATGCCGGCGCAAGCCAGCGGTCAAGCAACTCCATCACGCTCAGCCGCCGCTCGCCGAGCCAGAACGCGCGCGGCTCCTGTTCGCTGCGGTAGCCGGCATAGCATTCGACGCGGATCTCCATGGGCTTCCCCAGTCATTGCGGCATGACGGTTTCGGGACCTGACCGGCGCGAGCGGCGATGCCCGCCGATTCCATGAATCGGCTTTCCGGTCGCCGCCGTTTGCCGCCACCTCAGGCTTTCGCGTTCAAATCCTCGGCCCCAGCCAGTCCGCCTGTACATGCTAGTGGAGCAAACCGTTTCGCAATTGAGTTTTATCAAAAGCAGGCCAAGCTGCGTTGCACCGACGGCCAAGGACTGGCGCGCCCGGCTAGCGAACGATTATTTTTTCATGGGCGCGATCTGGACGACTGGCTGGTGGCCAAGGCGCATGTCGACAGCGTCATTTCCGGGTAGCGCGATAGGGAGCTAAGCGAAGCGCCGGAACCGTAGCTTCAGCAAAGCGGCGGCCGCAGCATCGCCCGCCACGAAAGAATGAAGCGGATTGTCAAGCAGCACCCGCAGCGCGACGAATCAAAAATCTAGCGGCCGTTGCCTACTTGAAAATGCAGTCCTTCGCGTAGTCGGCTGCTTCGTTCGCGGTCCAGTCGCCCTTGGGTTTCGCCTTCATGTTGGCGCACCACTTGTCGCTGCCGACCTTAGGTGTGCACGCCGCCACCGAAAGCAGCATGACAGCGGAAATTACAACAATAATCAATTTTGCTATTGCGTTCACAGGAAATGGCCCCCGTTAGTCTGGTTGAATTGTCCGGCATTATCCCATAGTGCAACTGGCGCCTTGCCCTCTGCAGCCTGCGAACGCCTGCAACTATCGGCCCGTCCCGTTTGCCGCAGTCCCCCAGGGTGCGCCTGCAATGACCTATCTCTCAATTCGGCGACTCGTGAAATTGGAGAGATCCTTCGTCCGGCAAAGACAGGTCGCCTTCTCCCAGCACTTTTTGCATCAGCACCGAGTCCACCCAGCGCCCGAATTTGAATCCGACGCTCGGGAACAGGCCGGTGCGCACGAAACCGCAGGCAGCATGCAGACCGATGGAACCCGCATTGCCGCTGTCGCCGATCACGGCGATGAGTTGACGGTAGCCGGCGCCCGCGCAGGCTTCGATCAGGGCTTCCAGCAGCGCCCGCCCTATGCCTCTGCCGACGCAATCGGGGTGGATGTAAACCGAATCCTCCAGCGTATAGCGGTAGGCCGGGCGCGCGCGGTAGGGCGCGGCGTACGCGTAGCCGGCAAGTTGCCCGCCGACCTCCGCCACCAAATGGGGCAGGCCGCGCGCCAGCACCTCCGCGCGCCGCCGCGCCATTTCATTCACATCCGGCGGCGAAAGCTCGAAACTCGCCAGGCCGTGCAGCACATGGTGGGCGTAAATCGCGGCAATCGCCGGCACGTCCTCTGGGGTACTTGCGCGGACGCCCTGTTTCAATTCGCTCTGCGTCGCTTTCTCGGTATTCATGGCCGGGAAGTTTGACAGGCCGCGCCGCTCGCGTCGAGGCCAGCCACCTTATTCCGCAATCGGACGATCGGGTGCGCCTGTTTGTATGGTTGGGGTGGTGTCTTCGACCCGGAGCAGACGGTCGCGCAGGTTCCGGCTGGCGTTTAAGTCCTGATAAGTAAAACCAAGGGTCAAAAACCAAGGGTCAAAAAAGCGATAGGCTCAATTTTCTTTCACGATCGCTCTGCCGAACCCCTGGCCTTTTTGTTTGTATTCGGCGCGAGGCGGGCTGAATATGTCCAGTATGACCGCGCCATCGCTGCCGGTGCGTATGCCGTGGCTTACGCCACCCGGGGTATGCCAAAAATCACCGACGCTCGCCTCCACTTCCTCCCCACCCTGGATGCGCGTGCAGCGCCCTTCGAGCAGCACGCCCCATTGCTCTTCGGGATG
>CAZRMO010000112.1:0-11750 GCA_964601155.1 uncultured Enterobacteriaceae bacterium | reverse complement strand
AGAAGGCGCACGAAGCCAAGCTCAAACAGAAGCAGATCCAGGTCAAGGAAGTGAAATTCCGGCCCGGCACGGACGAAGGCGATTACCAGATCAAGCTGCGCAACTTGATGAAGTTCCTGGACGAAGGCGACAAGACCAAGGTCACGCTGCGTTTTCGCGGGCGTGAGATGGCGCACCAGGAATTCGGCCACCGTCTGATCGAGCGCGTGAGAAACGATTTGATCGAGCACGGCGTAGTAGAGCAGTACCCGAAGATGGAGGGGCGCCAGCTGGTAATGGTGCTCGGGCCTAAGAAAGTGGCGGTCAAGAAGAAGGCTGAGTCCGCGGCGAAATGAGATTCGCAGCGGCCCGGTCTCCGGGGGATCCGAAGGCAGGTATCCTCCCGACGTCGTCGTAACAGAGTTTTTTGGAAAGACCGGATGCCGGTCTTTCCATGCAGCACCGTTCCAGGCTAGCCGGGAACGCAAAACAAGTGGTGTCGAGGTCTACAAGTTCTCCATTCGGGAGACACCTGTCGCCATGTCAAAACCAGGAGTAGTCATGCCCAAGATGAAGACCAAGCGGGGCGCCGCCAAGCGTTTCAGCGTTCAAGGCAGCGGCGGGATAAAACGCACCAAAGCGTTTTTGCGCCACATCCTGACCAAGAAAACCACCAAGCGTAAGCGCAACATGCGCGGCACGTCACAGGTGGATGCGAGCAACGTGCGCTCAGTACGCGCGATGCTTCCCAACGGTTAAGGAGAACGAGCCATGCCAAGAGTTAAACGTGGAGTAGAAGCGCGCGCCCGTCACAAGAAGGTGATGGACCTGGCCAAGGGTTACCGCGGCCGCCGTGGCGGCGTTTTCCGCATCGCCAAGGAGGCGGTGATGAAAGCGGGCCAGTATGCCTACCGCGACCGCCGGACAAAAAAACGCGTATTCCGCGCACTGTGGATTGCGCGCATCAACGCGGCGGCACGCGCGTGCGGATTGACCTATAGCGTGTTCATGAACGGGCTGAAGAAAGCCGATATCGAGGTGGACCGCAAGGTGCTGGCCGACCTGGCCGTGACCGATATGGCCGCCTTCGCCAAATTCGCCGAACAGGCCAAGGCCAGCCTGCCTGCCGACGCTGCGTCCAAGTAAGGCGGACTGCGCGAAGTTCAAGCGCGTCTGTGCGAAAGGAGGCTAACTTGATTAGCCTCTTTTCTTTTGCGTGATCGTTACAATGAATAATCTAGAAAAAATAGTCGCCGCCGCACTGGAACAGTTCATCCGCATAGATGATGCAGCGGAACTGGAGCAGGCGAAGGCGCGCTTTCTGGGCAAGGCCGGCGCGCTCACCGATCTGCTCAAGGGCCTAGGGAAGCTCCCTGCTGAAGAGCGGCGCGAGGCCGGCGGCCGCATTAATGCAGCCAAGGGCGAGCTCGAGGCCGCGCTCGGCCGTCGGCGCGATGCGTTGGCGCAACGGCAGCTCGACGCGCGGCTGGCAGAGGAGGCGCTCGATGTCACCCTTCCCGGGCGTGGCGCGGGCCGCGGGCGCCTGCATCCGCTCACCCGCACCCAGGACCGCATCGAGGCGATATTCCGTTCGATCGGTTTTGATATTGCCGACGGCCCTGAAATCGAGACCGACTGGAACAATTTCACCGCGCTCAACAACCCGGAGAATCATCCGGCGCGCTCGATGCAGGATACCTTCTACGTCGAGAACAAGGACGCGGACGGCAGACCGTTGCTGCTGCGCACCCACACCAGCCCGATGCAGGTGCGCTATGCGCGCATGTGGGTCGAACGATTTCGCCATGCGGCGAAAGTGCCCCCGATCAAAGTGATTGCTCCAGGGCGCACCTATCGCGTCGACAGCGACGCCACGCACTCGCCGATGTTTCACCAGGTCGAGGGCCTGTGGATCGACGAGGACGTAAGCTTCGCTGACCTGAAGGGCGTGTACACGGATTTTCTGCGGCGCTTTTTCGAGACCGAAGAACTCGAGGTGCGCTTCCGGCCCTCGTTCTTTCCGTTCACCGAACCTTCGGCCGAAATCGACATGGCCTTCGCCGCCGGGCCAAACAAGGGCCAATGGCTGGAGATCTCCGGCGCCGGCCAGGTGCACCCCGCGGTGATCCGCAATTTCGGTCTCGATCCGGAAAAACACATCGGCTTTGCATTCGGTTCCGGCATTGAACGCTTGGCAATGTTGCGCTACGGCATTCACGACCTGCGCCTGTTCTACGACGGCGACCTGCGTTTCCTGCAGCAATTCGCATGAAATTCTCCGAACGCTGGCTGCGCCGTTTCGTAGACCCGTCTCTGTCCACGGCCGAGCTGGCGCACGCCCTCACCATGGCAGGACTGGAAGTCGAGTCGATCGAGCCGGCCGCGCCGCCGTTCTCAAAGATTGTGGTGGCCGAGATACTGGAAGTGGCGCGCCATCCCAACGCCGACCGCTTGTCACTGTGCCGGGTCAATGTGGGCGAGGCTGCGCCGCTCGCCATCGTGTGCGGTGCGCCCAACGTGGCGGCCGGCATGCGCGTGCCCTGCGCGTTGATCGGAGCGCGGTTGAGCGGCGCCGACGGCAAGGTGTTCGAGATCAAACGCTCCAGCCTGCGCGGCGTAGAAAGCGAGGGCATGCTGTGCTCGGCCAAGGAGCTGGGCATCGATGACGACCATAGCGGCATCCTGCCGCTCGCCGCCGACGCGCCCATTGGCGGCGACGTGCGTGCCGTGCTTGAACTCGACGATGCCGTATTCACCCTCAAACTTACGCCGAATCGCGCCGATTGCCTGAGCCTGCTCGGAGTCGCGCGCGAAGTGGCCGCGATCACCGGCGCCGCGATGAATGCGCCCCTGATCGCGCCGGTCGCGGCGAAAAGCGACGCGCAATTCCCGGTGAGGATTTCGGCTGCGGACGGCTGCGGACGCTTTACCGGCCGCGTGATCCGCAACGTCGACGCCGCGGCGCCGGTGCCCGAGTGGATGAAGCAGCGTCTGGCACGCTCGGGCCAGCGCTCGATCTCGGCGCTGGTGGACGTGACAAATTATGTAATGCTGGAACTGGGACGCCCGCTGCACGTCTACGATCTGGACAAGCTGCAGGGCGGCATCGACGTGCGCTACGGACGCGAAGGCGAGCGCCTGAAGCTGCTGAACGAGCAGACCGTCGAAGTGGACGAGACCGTATTGTGCATTACCGACGGCTCGGGCCCGATCGGGCTTGCCGGCATCATGGGCGGGGACTCGACCAAGGCCGAGGCCGACAGCAGGAACATTTTTCTCGAATCCGCGTTCTTTTTTCCCGACGCGATCGCGGGCCGCTCGCGCCGCTACAATTTCGTGAGCGACGCCGCGCACCGCTTCGAGCGTGGCGTCGATTTCGACAACAACATTGCCGGCATAGAGCGCGCGACCGAACTGATACTCGCGATCTGTGGCGGGGAGCCGGGCCCGACGATCGACGACGTGGCGCAGTTGCCCGCGCGCAAGCCGGTGCATGTGCGCAGCGCGCGCGCAGCAAAAATCCTCGGCATCGACGTCAGCGACGCGGAAATCGCCGCGATTTTTTCGCGCCTGGGGCTTGCCGGCGCGCGCACTGCGGACGGCTTCGACGTGACGCCGCCTTCCTACCGCTTCGATATCGCGATAGAGGAAGACCTGATCGAAGAGATCGCCCGCATTCACGGCTATGAACGCATTCCGGCTAACCAGCCGCGCGCGCGCGCCGCAATGTCGCCGCAGCGCGAGGCGATGCAACCGATTATGCGGGTGAAGGAAGCGATCGCCGCGCGCGACTACCAGGAAGTCGTCAACTTCAGCTTCGTCGAGCCCGAATGGGAGCGCGATTTTTGCGGCAACGAGGCGCCGATCAGGCTGATGAATCCGATATCGAGCCAACTCTCGGTGATGCGCTCGGGGTTTGCCGGCAGCCTCATCGCCAACGTGCGCTACAACCTCAACCGCAAGCAAGACAGGGTGCGCGTATTCGAGCTCGGGCGCGTGTTCAGTGCCGACAACAAGGTTAGGGATGGCGCGCTCACGGTGGCAGGCGTGGCGCAGCCGCTCAAGCTCGCCGGCATCGCCTACGGCCCGGCGTACCCGGAGCAATGGGGGCTGGCCCAGCGCAAGGTCGATTTTTACGACGTCAAGTGCGACGTCGAAAGCCTGTTTGCGCGCGCAGAAATCCGGTTCGAGCGCACCGCCCATCCGGCGTTGCACCCGGGGCGCGCGGCCCAAGTGCTGCTCGACAACAAGCCGATAGGCTGGCTCGGAGAACTGCATCCGCGCTTGCAGCAGAAATACGAATTGCCGCAGGCGCCGGTCCTGTTCGAGTTCGACCTGGATGCGCTGCTTGCCGCGCCGATGCCAAGCTACAGCGAGGTGTCGAAGTTTCCGCCCGTGATCCGCGATATGGCGCTGGTGGTGGATGAAAGCGTGCCGGCACAGGCCTTGCTGGAGGCGATGCAAAACGGTCGCCCGGCCGTCGTGCAGAACGTCTTGCTGTTTGACTTGTACCGCGGAAAAGGGGTGGACCCAGGCAAAAAAAGCCTTGCATTTCGGGTAGTTATGCAAGATACTTCGAAAACGCTGACCGACGCGGAGGCGGAGGCGGCGATGGCCCAGCTGCAGCAGCTTCTTGCCCAGCGCGTTGGCGCCAAATTGCGCACCTAGGGAGAAAAAATGACATTAACCAAAGCCGAGCTGGCCGACTTTTTGTTTGAAAAAGTCGGGCTGAACAAGCGCGAAGCCAAGGATATGGTCGAGACCTTCTTCGAAGAAATTCGCGCGGCGCTGGAAAACGGCGACAGCGTCAAGCTCTCCGGATTCGGCAATTTTCAACTGCGCAACAAGCCGCAACGCCCCGGGCGCAATCCCAAGACCGGCGAGGAAATTCCGATTACCGCGCGGCGCGTCGTCACCTTCCACGCCAGCCAGAAGCTGAAGACGCTGGTGGAAAAGGCCAATCGTGGAAAGCCACAGCAGCAACAGTAGCCTGCCGCCGATTCCGGCGAAGCGCTATTTCACCATCGGCGAGGTGAGCGAATTGTGTGGCGTCAAGCCGCACGTGCTGCGCTACTGGGAGCAGGAGTTCACCCAGCTGAAGCCGGTCAAGCGCCGCGGCAACCGGCGCTATTACCAGCATCACGAGGTGCTGCTGATCCGGCGCATCCGCGATCTGCTGTACGAACAGGGTTTCACCATCAGCGGCGCGCGCAATCGCCTGGACGAAAGCGCGTCGAGCGGCCGCGCACAGGCCGCGCGCGCGGAGCCGGGCAAGGCCGATCTGGCCGCGATCCGCAGCGAGATCAAGAGCATCATCGAAGTTCTGGGCGATCGCGCCTGAGCGGCGCAAATGCCGGCATTGCTGGTTTCGATTCCTGCCGGCGTGATAAAATCGTCAGCATCGGGGCGTAGCGCAGCCTGGTAGCGTACCTGCATGGGGTGCAGGTGGTCGGAGGTTCAAATCCTCTCGCCCCGACCAATCCAATCCAGGTGTTGACCGGACACATGGTTGACACTTTATACCGGAGACATGCTTAACACTTTCGGACCGAAAGGGTTATCCACTGGCTCCACGCGGCAGGCTTCGAGATCGAAGTAGCCGATATCGTAGTGCATAAAGCTGACCGGCCGGATATTGTCCTCCGCGCAACTCTTTGCGCAGCGATGGACTAGGGCCCGACGTCATCGAGGCCGACGCTCTGGAGCGGCAGTTCTTAGGCTTCCTCGCGCGCCCGGTCAGTGCGGGTGCGTCATGGCCGGTTCAGCCCGGCACCGGCTGCTCCAGCCCGTATATGGCGGCCCCGAGCAGGGCGGCGTTGACCATGACGACGCGAACGGGTACCGCGCGCAGCAGTTCGGCGAAGCGTCCCTTGGCGGCGAAGGCCTGTATGAACGCGCCGTCCTGGAGTTGTGGCACCAGCCGCGGCGGCATGCCGCCGGCCAGATAGACCCCGCCGGTCGCCATCACTTTCAGCATCAGGTTGCCGGCCTCGGCGCCCCAGACATCGATGACGATGCGCAGCGTCGCGGCCGCGAGAGTGTTGTTGTCGGCGTCATGCACGGCAGCATCGACGATAAGCGGCGTGCGGTCATGCGCCGCCTGTAACTTGGCGGCGAAGGCGGGGCTTTCCGACGCAGGATCGAGCGAGCGCAAATAGTCGTAGACGTTCGGCAGGCCGGAGCCGGCGCAGACGCGTTCGTAGGCCGCATGGCGGAAACGCTCGGTCAGGAACCGCCACAGCCCGACCTGGATCTCGTTGGTCGGCGCGAAATCGGCGTGGCCACCTTCTGATGGGCAGGCGATATAGTCCTGTCCGCTCCAGATCAGGAAGCCTTCGCCGAGCCCGGTTCCCGGCGCCAGCACCGCGATCGGGGCATGCTCCACGGCCTTGCCGGCATTGATCACGGCCGTCTCCGCGGGCTGCAGATGAGGCAGCGCATGCGCGATGGCCTGCAGATCGTTCAGCAGCCGCACGCGCTGCAGATGAAGGCCGCGGCATAGCGCCGCTTCGTCAAGTTCCCATGGCAGATTTGTCAGGCGCGCGCGCCCCCCGATCACCGGTCCGGCCACGGAGAAGCAGGCGGAGTCGGCGTGGCCGCCGACTTCCTCCAGGAACGCCTCGACGATCGGCCGCAGCGCCTTGTAGTCGGCGCTGCGGAATTCCTGCTCGGCCACGAATCGGCGCGGCCCCGCCTGCGGCGACACGAGCGCGAGCCGTGTCGTGGTGCCGCCGATATCGCCCGCGATCAGCATTACGGTTTCTCCTTCCACATTTCCTGAATCTGTTGCAAGGCCTGACCCTTGGTCTTCGGCACACGGTAATAGATCCGTGCCCAGCCGATGCCGCAGAGCAGACCGAACAGCCAGAAGGTCCATGAACTGCCGACCCACCCGGCCAGCGACAGGAAGCCCTGGCTGACAAGGAAGGCCGAGCCCCAGTTGACCGCCGTGGCAAAGGCGACCCCCCGGCTGCAGATATGCGCCGGGAACACCTCGTTGATTACCGTCCATGTTACCGGACCGAGGGAAAAGGCGAAGCGGATTATGAAGGCAATCGGAGCGAGCACGGTGACGATGCCCGCGCTCCTCGGCCCCGCCGCTACCGCGGCGTGCCCGGTTTGCGCGATGAAGCGGAAGGCGGTGCCCACCGTGGCCAGGCTGATCCCCATGCGAGCGGACGATTTGTCCCCCTTTACGTGCAGCGCCTCCCGGCGAAACCTATCTGCAACCGCCATTTCCATCCGATTTCAGCCGTTTCGTCGTATGTACGCTGTCGCACAGAAAAACCCGCACGGGAGGTATCTAATCTTCACGAGCAACACCGATCCGACAGCTGTTGGGTTAATAGAGGCGCTTTTTTCATTGTCAACCAATCAATGGAGTCAACAAGATGAAGTTCGCGGGAATGTTTGCGGCAATTGCGGTGCTGATGCTATCGATCGGCAACGTCATGGCGGTTCCTTCAGGCAAGACAGTGGAATTTGCCAGCCCCATGGGCAAAGTGACCTTTGACGGCAAGGCGCATGCGGATGCGGGATTGAAATGCGCGGATTGTCACGTCAAGCCCAAGCTGTTTGCAATGAAAAAAGGCGGCGACAAGATAACCATGGCCGCGATGAACGACGGCAAGTTCTGCGGTGCCTGCCACGACGGCAACAAGACCTTCGGTGTCAAGGCGCCGGCCGATTGCGCGAAATGCCATAAGAAAGGGGACGCTGGCGCGAGCCAACCCGCCAACGAGAAATCCGCCGCGTCGGCGTCGAAGAATGAATCCCCCGGCGAATATGTCGACGATGCCGTCATCACTGCCAAAGTGAAGGCAGCAGTGCTGGAGGAGCCGTCGCTCAAGTCGGCCGAAATCAACGTCGAAACCTCCAAGGGCAGGGTTCAGTTGACCGGCTTTGTCAACTCGCGCGCCGATATCAACAAGGCCGTCAAAGTGGCCAAGGGCGTCAAGGGCGTGACATCGGTCAAGAACGACATGATCCTCAAGGGGACGCAGTAAAACGGCTGGACAGGAGCAATCGAACATGAACAAAGACCAAGTGAAGGGCGCGGCGAAGGACGTTGTCGGCAAAATCCAGGAAGAAGGGGGTAAAGCGGTTGGAAGCAAGGAACAGCAGATCAAGGGGCTGTCAAAGCAGATTTCCGGCAAGGTGCAAAAGGGCGTCGGCGACGTGAAGCAGGCGGTTGAGGACATCAAAAAGAGCTAGTCCCGGGGCCGGTCGCCAATCGGCGATGCGCTTGTGGGCGGCGGCGAAGGCAATTTGTCCGAACGCGGCCGCGGGTTGATCGCTTTGCGTCCGACTTGACCGGGCCGGGCCTCCGCCGTCTGATGGCTAAGGTATGCACTCCGTGTGGCACCCACAGGATCCATTTCGTCCCTGATTGCTTCGCTGCGCGAACTGGGTGAGCGTGCCCTCACCCTGATAACGCTCGAAGGCCGGCCGGCCTGAGCCTGGCATGGATGCTGGCGCCTGCCACAAGCGGTCTGCCAGCACTTTCACTTTCTCGAGGCGGATCACCGGAAGGCTTTCGTCCCCCACTCCGCAGCACGGTGTTCTGTGTGCTGGCGTACAGAACATTCCGCGGCAAATGGGTATGTTGCAACGAGTGTCACGTTTTGCGCACAAAGGCAGTTGTCATGGACGTCACGCTGAGTTTGGCACCTTTGGTAGCGCTGCTCGCCGGCGTGCTTGTTCTGATTGTGCCCCGGTCGTTGAGCTATATCGTCGCGGCATATCTGATCGTCGTCGGCTTGCCGGGACTGTTCGGCGGCATACCCCAGAGATGAACAGGATTCCGGATCGTGGAGCGTACAGCTAGGAGAGAGCGTAGTCCCTGCGGGCCGAAGGCTATATCGCGCCTGTCAATATTCGGAATTAGGTCTGAAAGGAGAAACCCATGACTCCTAGACTGACCGTTATTGCCGCAGCGCTTGCGTGTGCCTTCGCTCCTGGCAACGCGCAGGCGAATGGCACGGATCCAACCGTGGTGGCTGGGCAGGCCAGTTTCTCCACTCTGGGCCGGTCGTTAAATATCAGCAACAGCCCCGGGGCGATTATCAACTGGCAGGGGTTTTCGATCGGCGCGGGCGAAACTACGCGCTTCATCCAGCAAAGCGCCGCCTCGAGTGTCCTCAATCGTGTCATCGGTCCCGATCCTTCATTCATACTCGGGACGCTCGCCTCGAACGGCCGGGTCTTTCTGGTCAACCCGAGCGGCATCCTGTTCGGGCAGGGCGCGCGCATCGACGTGGCCGGGCTGGTGGCCTCGACGCTCAACCTGAGCAACCAGGACTTTCTCGCGGGCCGGTTCAATTTCACCTCCAACCCGCTTGCCGGCAAGGTGGAGAACCAGGGCAGCATCACCACGCCTTCGGGTGGCAGCGTCTATCTGGTCGGATCGAACGTCACGAACAGCGGCATCATCACCAGCCCGCAGGGCGACGTGATCCTCGCCGCCGGCCAGTCGGTGAAGATCTTCGACTCCAGCACGCCGGGTGTGCGGGTCGAACTCACGGCGAGCGATAACAACGCTGTCAACCTGGGCGAGATTCTTGCGCAAAGCGGGCAGGTCGGCATTTACGGTGCGGCGCTGCGAAATTCCGGCACCATCGACGCCAACCAAGTGGTGCGCGACGCAAGCGGAAAACTCGTCTTGCGCGCGAAGCGGGATTTGACCCTCGAAGCCGGCAGCCGCTTGAGCGCCAACGGCGCGCAGGGCGGCGAGATCACGGTTCAGTCAGAAACCGGCACCACGCTGGTGTCCGGAACGATCGAAGCCAAAGGCACGGGCACGGTGGCAGGAAACGGCGGCACCATCAAACTGCTCGGCGACATGCAAAGCGGCACAGTGAATGTGGGCGGCACACTGGACGCCTCGGCGCCGAATGGCGGGGATGGCGGCTTCATTGAAACCTCGGCGGCGCACGTCAAAGTCGCCGACAACACCAAGATCACGACCGCAGCACCGCAAGGTAAGGCCGGCACTTGGCTGATCGATCCGCAGGACTTCACTATCGGCGCTACTGCCACGGGCACCATCACCGGTGGAACGCCTTCAGGAGATGTCTCGGGAAGCACGCTATCAACGGCACTGAATAGCGGTTCCGTCACCATTTCCTCCGACCTGGGTTCTACAGCAGGTGGCAACGGCGACATCAATGTCAACGATACAGTTGACTGGAGCGCGAATACGCTCACGCTGACCGCTGTCAACGACATCAACGTCAACGCCGTGATGACTGCAAGCGGCACCGCCTCGCTGGCGCTGAATCCGGCCGTGGGCGGCACAGGAATGGTTGTGGCAGGCCGGGACTCAAGCGGCAGTTTCATTGGTCGTGTTGATTTTAGCGGCACCGGTACGCTTGCTATCGGCGGTACGACCTACACTGTCATCAATAGCCTGGGGGACTATGCGGACGCGACGACAGCGCCGCCCACGCCCACCCTGCAAGGGATGGCGGCAACGACGAACCTGGCCGGTCACTACGCCCTCGGCAGCGACATCGACGCCACGGCAACGTCCACAGCACTCTGGAACGCCACCAGCACCGGCTTCGCGCCGACCGGGAGTTTGGCCACCCCATTCATCGGCACTTTCGACGGGCTCGGGCACACTGTTTCCAAGCTCACAATCGCTCTGGCAACGCCAAACGTCGGACTGTTTGGGGTTACCGGGACCAACGTCGTCATCCGGAATGTGGGTCTGGTCGACGTAAGCGTGGCGGGTGGCGCGGGGACCGGCGCACTGGTGGGAAACAACGGAATAGACACCTCCATCAGCAATAGCTACAGCTCAGGAAGCGTGAGCGGCGGTGCCGGCACGGGCGGGCTGGTGGGCAGCAGTACGACAGGTTCAATCAGCAACAGTTATTCCAGCAGTAGCGTGGCTGGCGACGCCGGCACCGGCGGGCTGGTCGGGAGCACTACATCGGGTGCGATCAGCGCCAGCTACGCCACGGGCGATGTGATCGGCGCTGCCGGCGCGGGCGGCCTGGTGGGAAGCAACACTTCAGGTGCGATCAGCACCAGCTTCGCGACAGGCAGCGTGACCGGCGACGCCGGCACCGGCGGGCTGATCGGGAGCAACACGTCGGGCCCCGTCGACAACAGCTACGCCACCGGCGCCGTCGACGGGCGCCTGGGCGCCGGTGTCGGCGGCTTGATCGGGAGCAATACATCAGGCACCGTTATGCACAGCTATTCCGCGGGCACGGTGGCCGGATCCGGTGCCAGCGTTGGCGCGTTCATCGGAAGCAGCGCAAACGTAGTCACCAAGAGCTTCTGGGACAAATCGCTCGCGACGCAGACTTCAGCGGGGGGCGGCCTTGGCATGGCCACCGCCGATATGCAGACACAAGCCAACTTTACTTCGTCGACTGCAGCCAACGGCAGCACCGATCCGGGATGGGACTTCAGCAACACCTGGATGATGTATGAGGGGCACACCTACCCGCTCCTGCGGTCGCTCATGACGCCGCTCACGGTAACGGCGAACAATGACACCACCATTTATAGCGGAGTCGCGTATTCCGGCGGAAACGGCGTGACCCCCGCGACCGGCGGCAACCTGCTCGGCACGGTGAGCTACAGCGGCACCTCGCAGGGCGCGATAAATGCCGGCAGTTATGTCATTACGCCGAGCGGGCTGTACTCCAACCAGCAGGGCTACATCATTAGTTACGCCGACGGTACGTTGACCGTCGACCCCAAGGCGCTGACGGCGGTGGACCTGGTCGGGACGGTGAGCAAAATTTATGACGGCG
>CAZRMO010000111.1:0-12017 GCA_964601155.1 uncultured Enterobacteriaceae bacterium | reverse complement strand
GCTTCCTGGAAGAAAGTGTCTCTCTCCGATGCCGAAATCTGAAACCTCCTCGGCCCGATTCCAGGGCTTGGTCGATCAAGGCATTCTTACGTCCGAAGGCCTGACTCAACTGCTGGAGGAGGCGGCAGCGCGCGACAGGCGACCGGAGTGGATACTCGTGCACGAGCGTGGCGTCGCTCGGCGTACCTTGCTGGACCTTTTCTCGGCCTTCCATGGCTGTCCGGCTGTGGAGTTCGACGAGCGCCTCTCCGTGCCACCCGAATTGCTCGAGGGGGCCGACGCCGGACAGCTCGCGCGTCTCGGCCGTTTTCCGTTGCTGCAGAGCGAGGAAGGAATCGTGATCGCCACGGTGGCTCCGGAGACCCTGCGCGAGGAGAGCGCCGGGGCGCCGGGATCCGCTCAGACCGAGTCCTGGGTCGCGTTCGCAGAGGACATCGACTGGTACATCGAGGATTTCCTGCACGCGCGCCCGGGTAAGCTCATCGGAACCGAGCGCACCGGCCTCGCGTTTTGGCGCAACACCATGGCTCAGTGGCGCACGCGCCTGGCGTGCTACCGCACCGAATTCGCGAAAACCCGCACCAGCCTCACGCTCGTAAGGACAGGACTGGGCCACGTCGCCATCGGGAACGTGCTGCTGCGTTCTTCGCACGCTTGGTCATCGCCCCTCGTCGCGTGGCTGCTCATCGCCTTTGGCATCTGTCTGGCCACCGTGAGCGTCCCGGGGTACTGGAAAATCCGCCGCTCTCGCGTGCGTCCCCCCGGGAACGAGACCCTGGTCGAGGTGACCGCGGCGACGCTGCACTTCCTCGGCGCCTATACTCCCGCGTCGCCTCCGGACGGCCCGAAGCCGCCCTCGCGCCTCACCATGCTGGCGCGCCTCGCGGACTTGCTTCAGGAGCATCGGCAGCTGCTCGATCCCCCACCGACGCAGAAGGAGCGCGCCCCGCTGGCGCGGGAGAGAAACGTCCTCGCGGGACAGCGCACGGTGGCCGCCTGCTACCGGACGATCTACGCCCGCGCCCGGACGGGACTCGCGTTCATCCGCACCGGCGTCTCCTTCGCGGGCCTGGGGATCGGCCTGATCCAGTATTTCGGCGTGAGCCTCGTCACCCCGCTAGACGCACTGCTCATCGTCGCGGGACTGCTGCTTGCGGCCGATGGCCTCTGGTGGTACCTGCCCGTGCGCAAGGAACAGGCCGAGATACCCGAGTTATTCAAACCCGGGGGCGGCGGCACGGCATGAAGATCGAACGCAAGATCATCCTTTCGAACGCCTTCATGATGCTGTTGATCATCCTGATCGGGCTCATGGGCTACCAGAATTTGAAGCTGATCCTGAGCAAGCTGCGCTTCATCGAGATCGCGAACGAGATGAACGCCGGCCTCCTGGAGATGCGGCTCTCGGAGAAGAACTTCTTCCTTTACGGTGCCCAGGGGGCACTTGCGGAGATGGAGGCGCGCCTCATCGCGACCGAGGCGACGATCAGTCGCTCGGAGGCGGAGATCGTCCCCGCCATCGGCGAGAAGAATCTCGCGGCCCTGCAGGAGCGGCTGCACGCCTACGCCGTCGCCCTGCACGCCCTGAGCAGCGGCGTCACGGACCCGCAGCAGGCCGGCGCCGAGCTTCGCGCGAAGGGGCAGGAACTGCGGGAGTACTCTACAAAGATCGCCGAGATCGAGCACAAGACTGTCAACGAGATCGTCACCACCTCGTACAGGATCCTGTTCCTCTCTTTTGCGATCTGCTTCGTGCTGGCGTTGGCGGTGAGCTACGGGATCTCGCATGGGATCGTGCGGTCCCTGCGCCAGATCGGGGCGGTCGCGCACGCGATCTCGCAGGGCAATTTCCAAAGGATCAAAGTCTCCCGAAGCCGGGACGAGATGGAGGCCGTCATCACCGCCATCAACTCCATGTCGGAGGAGCTGGAAAAGCGCGAAGAGCAGCTGATTCAGTCGAAGAAACTGGCCTCCCTGGGGATCCTGACCGCGGGCGTGACTCACGAGCTCACCAACCCCGTCAACAACATCTCCATGATCGCGCAGAACTTCCTCGAACTCTACGAGCAGCTCCCGCGCGAGAAACGGCTCGAGATGATGTCCCAGATCGAGGGTGAGACCGGGCGCATCAAGAGCGTGATCACCAACCTGCTAAATTTTTCCAAGCCGCAGGGGACCAAACTCGCGAAGGCCGACCTCAACGCAATCATCCGCAAGACGATGGGACTGGTTCAGAACATGCTCAGCGTTTCCGACATCGACTGCGAACTCGATCTTGCCGAGCCGCTGCCGCCGGTCCATGTCGACGAGCACCAGATCCAGCAGGTGCTGGTGAATCTGATCGTGAACGCCGTGCAGGCGATGCAAGCCCACGGTCGTCTTAGCATCGGCACGCGCGCTCCGGCGGGCGAGTCGAAGGTGGAGGTCACGGTCAGAGACAACGGCAAGGGAATCCCTGCGGAATACCTGCCGAACATCTTCGATCCCTTCTTCAGCACCAAGGGTGTTGAGGGGACGGGACTGGGTCTCTCCGTGAGCTACGGCATCATCAAGAACCTGTCGGGGGAGATCAGGGTGCAGAGCGAAATCGGGACGGGGACGACGTTTACGGTGAGTCTACCGAGGTGCTAAGAGCGCCTAACAAAATTGCCCTCAGGCGCCTGATTTAGGGGAGTATGAGAGGGAGGTCCCGAAGGGGGCTTTCCCGCCTCCCGTCAAGCGGGACCGAGGGAGCGGGATCGAGACCTTTGGGGCGTATCCCCTCATCTTGAAGTAGGCTCTAAGCAAAGAGAAGCGAACATGGCGAACGAATATCGGATCATGGTCATCGACGACGAAAAGATCGTCGGGGAAATGGCAAAACTGTCGCTGGAGCAGGAGGGCTACCAGGTCGAGACTTTCATCAATGCCGAGCCCGCGCTCGCGCGGCTCGAGGAGCAGCGCTTCGACGTCATCGTGACGGACTACAAGATGAAGGGTATCGACGGCATGGAGGTGCTGCGCAGCGTAAAGGGAAACCACCCCGACATCAAGGTGATCATGATCACGGCCTTCGCCAACCTCGACACGGCGATCGAGGCGCTACGCGGCCAGGTGCACGATTTCTTCCCGAAGCCGGTGAAACTCAAGGAGCTGAAGGCTTCGATAAAGCGGGCGCTGCAGCCGGACGCGTGAGCCGGCTCCTGCAGAGATTTCTCGCGCTCTTGCCGGGCGCGCGCCCGCGTGAGAGGCCCCGTCCTTTCGAAGAGATCGGATAAACCCTTCGGCCCTAGCTAGGGCCAGTTTCCCGGCGCCGCTCCCGGCCGCCAGCTCAGTCCCGGTGTTCCACGCGTGCGAGCAAGCCTTCAACCGCGAGGCGGTCCGTGGCATAGATGTTCGCGCCGCCGATGGCGGCCTCCAGACCCGTTTGTCCGATTACGTCGAGCACCTGCTTTTTCGCCGCACTTAGCGCCAGCGTGATGCCGTTCTGGCTTAGCCGCTCCGACAGATTGAACAGCAACTCCGTCCCCGTCGCATCCAGGTCGTTGATGCCGCTGGCGGTGAGCAGGATGAACTTCAGCCGGGGCTTGTCGCGCTCGAGTTTGAGCACGGCATCCTCGAGCGCGGCGGCGGTGACGAAATTCAGCGAGGCGTCGAGGCGCACGATGCCTATCGCCTCGTGCACCGGCGGCAGCCCGAAGCGCTCGGCGTCGCGCAGCGTCCCGTCCTGATGCAGGCTCGCGATGGCGATGCGCGGCCGCATGCCGCGGTACAGGTGCAGGGCGAGCGAAACGATGATCCCGGACAGGATGCCGTCCTGGATGTTGGGTGCGAACAGCAGGGTCGTGGCAAAGGTGATGACCGCAGCGATTCCGTCGTGGCGGCGCGCACGCCAGGCACGACGAAAACTCTGGAAATTGAGAAGATTGAATACTGCGAGCATGATGATCGCCGCCAGCACCGGCTTGGGCAGGTGATACAGCAGCGGCGTGAAGAACAGCAGCGTCAGCAACACGAACATGGCGGTGACCAGGCCGGAGATTCCGCTGTGCGCATTGGACTGAAGGTTCAGCGCGGAGCGCGAGAACGACCCGCTCACCGGCATCGTGTGGTTGAACGCCGCCGCGATCTTGGCCAGGCCCTGGCCGATCAATTCCTGGTTTTCGTTCCATGGGCGCTTGGTCTTGATTGCGATCACCTTGCAGCTCGACATGGCTTCCATGAAGCTGATCAAGGCGATGACGAACGCGGCCGGCAGCAGCTCCTTGGTCGTTTCCCAGTCGACCGTGGGCGTCACAAAATGCGGGAGTCCGCTCGGAACGGCGCCAACTACCCGGCCGCCAAGCTCAGCGAATCCGATTGCGTAGCTTGTTGCGGTCAGCAGCACCGCCGTGATCAGTACGCCCGGCAACTTGGGCGCATAGCGCTTGAAGCCTAGCAGCATAATGATTGCGCCCGCGCCGAACACCAGCGAGATCTCGTGCATCAGGTCGAGGTGGGCGATCACGTGCCAGGTATCGAGCAGGAAATGCGAGGTCTGCCGCGAGGACATCCCGACCAGAGGCGGCAACTGCGCCAGCGCGATGATGATCGCCGCGGCGTTGATGAATCCCATGAGCACGGGCTGCGACAGCAGATTGATCGCCATGCCCATGCGCAGCAGGCCGAAACTTACCTGGAACAGGCCCGACAACAGCGCCAGAAGCACAGCATCGGCGATGAACGCGTCGCTGCCCATGGGCGCAAGCGGCGCGATGCTTGCCGCGGTCAGGAGCGAAGTCATGGCCACAGGTCCCGTTGACAACTGGGCCGAGGAGCCGAACAGGGCGCCTATGATGGAAGGCAGCAGCGAGGCATACAAGCCGTAATAGGCGGGGAGTCCGGCGAGCTGGGCATAGGCCAGCGACTGGGGAATGACGATCAGCGCCACGGTGATGCCTGCGAACACGTCGTCGCGCAGGCTCTGTCTGCCCGGCCTGGGCCAGGCGAGAAACGGGAACAGGCGCCTAAGCATGGTGTGACCGGTGTCTGACATTCGAGCGGGGCCGCGATATTCGGACAATAGACATCTTAGCAAAGGAACGCGCAGCGCTTGCGGCCTTTGGCAATACGAAATCTTATCCGGCCATTCGATTGACACATTCGGGGTCCGTGCCTAACATTGACAGTGCAGTTGCCCGCTCTCCCATGCATATACCCGAACTCTTCACTTTGCCCAGGCTCTTGCCATCATGAACGAAGGCTTTCGCTTGCTCGATCCGCTACGCCAGGCCACGGCCGTCAAGGTGCTGCGTGAAATCCTGCCGGCCGAGGCAGTGCTGTACCAGCAGGAGGACACCAAGCCTTACGAATGCGACGGCTTGTCGGCGTACCGCGCGGTGCCCATGGTGGTGGCCCTGCCGCAGAACGAGGACGAGGTCTGCCGCGTGCTGCGCGCCTGCAGCGAACACAAGCTGCCGGTGGTGGCGCGCGGCGCCGGCACCGGACTTTCCGGCGGGGCGCTGCCACACGCCAAGGGTGTGCTGCTGTCGCTCGCCAAAATGAATCGCATCCTGGCGCTCGATTCGGTGGCGCGCACGGCGCGGGTGCAGCCGGGCGTGCGCAACCTGGCGATCTCCGAGGCGGCCGCGCCCTACGGCCTGTATTACGCCCCGGATCCGTCCTCGCAGATCGCCTGCAGCATAGGCGGCAACGTCGCCGAAAACGCCGGCGGCGTGCACTGCCTCAAGTACGGTCTCACCGTGCACAACGTGATGCGCGTGCGCGCCTGCACCATCGAGGGCGAGATGGTCGAATTGGGCAGCGAGGCGCTGGATGCGCCGGGCTACGATTTGCTGGCACTGCTGATCGGCTCGGAAGGCATGCTCGCCGTGACCACGGAAATCACGGTCAAGCTGGTGCCCAAGCCGCAGACGGCACGGGTGATACTCGCCGCCTTCGACGACGTGGAAAAGGCGGGCAACGCCGCCGCCGACATGATCGCCGCCGGCATCATTCCGGCCGGCTTGGAAATGATGGACCAGCCGGCCACGCGCGCGGTGGAGGAATATGTGCATGCCGGCTACGACCTGGACGCCGCCGCGCTGCTCTTATGCGAGTCCGACGGCACCGCGGAAGAAGTCGAGGACGAGATCGCGCGCATGACTGCGGTGCTAAAGACATCGGGCGCCTATGATTTCCGCATTTCGCAAAACGAAACCGAGCGGCTGAAATTCTGGTCCGGACGCAAGGCGGCGTTCTCGGCGATGGGCCGCATCTCGCCGGATTACTACTGCATGGACGGCACCATCCCGCGCAAGCGCCTGGGCGAAGTGCTGCATTTCATCGCCGCCATGGAAAAGAAATACGGCCTGCGCTGCCCCAACGTGTTTCATGCCGGCGACGGCAACCTGCATCCGCTGATCCTGTTCGACGCCAACAATCCGGACGAGCTGCGCCGCACCGAAGCCTTCGCCGGCGAGGTGCTGGAAATGAGCATCTCGGTGGGCGGCACCGTCACCGGAGAGCACGGCGTGGGCATAGAGAAAATCAACCAGATGTGCACGCAATTCACGCCCCAGGAATTGCAGATGTTTCGCGCGGTGAAGCGCGCGTTCGACGAGGAAGGTCTGCTCAATCCGGACAAGAACATCCCGTCGCTGCACCGCTGCGCGGAGTTCGGCCGCATGCATGTCGAGGGCGGGCAGTTGCCGCATCCCGGGCTGCCGCGTTTCTGATATGCCATTTCAGAATTACCGAAATGGCCCTGATATAGGGGAGCATGAGGGGATGCGCCCCGAAGGTCTCGATTCCCCTAGAGGGGAAAGTCCCCTTGGGGGATATCCCCTCATGTTGTAGGCTCAATATATGGAACAAGTCATCGAACGCTACGCCGAGCAGATCTGTTCCGCTGCGGCGGAGAAAAAGCCGCTGCGGCTGCGCGGCGGCGGCACCAAGGACTTCTATGGACAAAGCTTGGAAGGAGAGGTGCTGGACACGCGCGCCTACACCGGCATCGTCGCCTACGAGCCGACCGAACTGGTGATCACCGTGCGCTGCGGAACGCCCCTGGCGGAATTGGAAGCCGCGTTGCGTGCAAAGGGTCAGCAACTCGCTTTCGAGCCGCCGCACTTCGGCTCCGGCGCGACCGTGGGCGGAATGGTGGCCGCGGGACTCTCCGGGCCGCGGCGGGCGGCAGCGGGCGCAGTGCGCGATTTCGTGCTCGGCGTGCGCATGCTGGACGGGCGCGGCGACGATCTGAGCTTCGGCGGTCAGGTCATGAAAAACGTCGCCGGCTACGACATCTCGCGCCCGATGGCGGGATCCCTGGGCACCCTGGGTTTGATACTGGAAGTTTCGCTCAAGGTGCCGCCGCTTGCCGTTGCCGAGGCGACGCTCAAGCAGGAATTGCCTCAGGGCAAAGCACTGGAAATGCTCAACCATTGGGGCGGAAAGCCGCTGCCGATCAGTGCCTCCGCCTGGATCGGCGGCAGTCTTACTCTGCGCCTGTCGGGCGCCGCGAGCGCGGTCGAGGCTGCGAGCGCGGCGGTCGGCGGCGAGCCGATGGCTGCCGATCAGGCAAAGGGCTACTGGCAAGGAATTCGGGAGCAAACCGATGCCTTCTTCGCTACCGATAAGCCCCTGTGGCGGCTGTCGCTGCCTTCGGTTGCGCCGCCGCTCGCGCTCCCCGGGGAGGAGTTGATCGAGTGGGGCGGTTCGCTCAGGTGGCTGGCGAGCAACGCCGATGCGCGCACAGTGCGCGAGGCGGCAGCGCGTGCAGGCGGGCACGCCACCTTGTTTCGTGCGGCGGACAAGAGTGCCGGTGTGTTCACGCCGCTTGCGCCGCCGCTGGCGAGAATCCACCGCAATCTGAAGCAGGCTTTCGACCCCGCGGGCATTTTCAACCGCGGCCGCATGTACCCGGATCTATGAACGAATTATCACCGCGTCTGCGACATGCAAACTGAGCTGGCCGATTTCATCAGGGACACGCGCGAAGGCAGGGAGGCCGATGCCATCCTGCGCAAATGCGTGCACTGCGGTTTTTGCAGCGCGACCTGCCCGACCTATCAGCTGCTGGGCGACGAGCTCGACGGACCGCGCGGGCGCATCTACCTGATCAAGGGCATGCTCGAAGGCTCCGAGGTCACGGCGCGGACGCAGCTGCACCTGGACCGCTGCCTTACCTGCCGTGCCTGCGAGACCACCTGCCCGTCCGGAGTGCAGTACGGGCATCTGGTCGACATCGGGCGCAAGCTCGCGGAAGAGCGCGTGCCGCGGCCGTTATTCGCACGGCTGCAGCGCATGGCCTTGCGCGCGGTGCTGCCGCGGCGCGCCCTGTTTGCGGCGCTGTTCAGGCTGGGTCGCTGGATGCGCCCGGTGCTGCCGCTCGCGCTGCAGGGCGATATCCCGGCTGCAGTGCCCGCGGCCGGCGCCTGGCCGCCTGCGCGCCACGCACGCAGAATGCTGGTGCTCGCCGGTTGCGTGCAGCCGGCGCTCGCGCCGGATATCAACGCGGCGAGCGCGCGCGTGCTTGATCGGCTCGGCATTTCACTGATCGAAGCGCCGGGGGCGGGCTGCTGCGGCGCGGTGCGTTATCATCTGAACGCCCAGGAAGACGGCCTCGCGGACATGCGCGCGCTGATCGACGCCTGGTGGCCTTATGTCGAAGCGGCGCAGGCGGATGGAACGCGCGGCGTGGAGGCCATCGTGATGAGCGCCAGCGGCTGCGGCGCGACGGTAAAGGAATACGGCCACTTGCTCGCGCACGACCCGGCCTATGCAGCCAAGGCGGAAAAAATCAGCGCCCTGACCAAGGACCTGTCCGAAGTGATCGCCGCCGAACTGGAGCGGCTGCAGCCGCTCATCGCCGAGTCGGCGCCGCGCACGGAAGCGACGAAACTCGCCTTGCAACTGCCCTGTACGCTGCAGCACGGGCAGAAGATAAACGGCCTCATCGAGCGCATCCTTGCCGCGGCGGGCTTCGAGCTGACGCCGGTCGCCGACAGCCACCTGTGTTGCGGCTCTGCCGGCACCTACTCGATCCTGCAGCCGGAACTGTCGGGGCGGCTCAAAACGAACAAGCTGGCGGCTTTGCACGCGGGCTCGCCGCAGGCCATCGTGACCGCCAATATCGGCTGTCTGAGTCATCTTCAGGGCGGGACTGCGCTGCCGATGGAGCACTGGATCGTGGCGCTGGAGCGGCGTTTGGCGAGCGTGTAGGATCCCTCGAAAATGAATTTGCAAGGGGCTGAAACAGGGGAGTGTGAGGGGACGCGTCCCCTCACGTTCGAGAAAAGGCTTTAGCGTGGCGCGGCTACGGGACAGCATCCCGGAAAGACCGGCGAATCGCGACATCCGCCAGCTCGCACGCATCCTCGGCTTTCTAGCGCCCTATCGCCGCCAGGTCGCGATTGCCATGGTGGCGCTGGTGGTCGCGGCCGGTTGCGTGCTGGTGCTGGGACAGGGGCTGCGCCGCGTCATCGACGGCGGCTTCGCCAGCGGCGATGCGGCGCTGCTCAACGCGGCGCTGGCTGCGCTGCTCGCGGTGATCGTGGTCATGGCGATCGCAACCTACACGCGCTTTTACTACGTCTCCTGGATCGGCGAGCGTGTCACTGCCGACATCCGCCGCGCGGTGTTCGGCCGCCTGCTCGACCTGTCGCCGGGATTTTTCGAAGTCACGCGCACGGGTGAGGTGATCTCGCGCCTGATCAACGACACCTCCCTTCTCGAGGTGGTGATCGGCTCGAGCGCCTCGTTCGCGCTGCGCAATACTTTGATCATGTTCGGCAGCCTTGTCATGCTGATCGTGACCAGTCCCAAGCTCACAACGCTGGTGCTGCTGGGCGTGCCGCTGGTTATCGCGCCTATCCTGCTCTACGGCCGACGCGTGCGCAAGCTGTCGCACGCGAGCCAGGCGCGCGTCGCCGACGTCAGCGTCTACATCGACGAAGCGCTGCACGAGATCCGTACGGTGCAGTCCTACGGTCACGAGAACGAAGATCGGGTGCGCTTCGGCGAGCGCGTCGAACAGGCATTCGCGACTGCGGCCGAGCGCATCCGCCAGCGGGCGCTGCTGATCGCGCTGGTAATGCTGCTCGCCTTCGGCGCGGTGGGCGTGATTCTGTGGGTCGGCGGCCACGATGTGCTGGCCGGGCGCATCAGTGCAGGCCAGCTGGCGGCCTTCGTGTTCTACGCGGTGCTGGTCGCGGGCGCGTTCGGCGCGGTGTCGGAAGTGGTCGGCGACTTGCAGCGCGCCGCCGGCGCCACCGAGCGCCTGATGGAATTGCTCGCCACCGAGCCGCAGATCCGTGCACCGGCAAATCCGCAGCCGCTGCCACAGCCGGGTCCGGATCGAAAAATCGGCGAGGTGCGCTTCGACAAGGTCAGCTTCAGCTATCCTTCGCGTCCGGACGCGCTGGCGCTCGCGGATTTTTCGCTCGAGGTGCGCCCGGGTGAAACCGTTGCCCTGGTCGGCCCCTCCGGCGCGGGCAAGTCGACCGTGCTGCAGCTGCTGCTGCGCTATTACGACAGCGACGAAGGCGTGATCAGCCTGGACGGAGTCGAACTGCGCCGCGCCGACCCGCGCGCGCTGCGCGCGCGCCTCGCGCTGGTGCCGCAAGATCCCGTGATCTTCGCCGCTTCGGTGCGTGAGAACGTGCGCTACGGCCGGCCCGATGCGAGCGACGCCGCAGTCGAGGCAGCCTGCGCCGCGGCCTACGCGAGCGAGTTCATCGAGCGCCTGCCGCAAGGCGTAGACACCTTCCTCGGCGAGCGCGGCGTGCGCCTGTCCGGCGGCCAGCGCCAGCGCTTGTCGATCGCACGGGCGCTGCTCGCGGATCGCGCGGTGCTGCTGCTCGACGAGGCCACGAGTTCGCTCGACGCGGCGAGCGAGCATTATGTGCAGATGGCGCTGGCGCGCCTGATGCAGAACCGCACCACGCTGGTGGTGGCGCACCGCCTGGCGACGGTGCAAAACGTAGACCGCATCGTGGTGATGGACGAGGGCCGCATTATCGCCACAGGTACGCACGACGAACTGGTGCGCGAAAAAGGTCTGTACGCGAAGCTGGCGGCGCTGCAGTTTCTCGGTGCGGGCGCTGCGCAAGTGACGGCCGCGGATTCGTGAAGGCACTGCTGCTGGCCGCGGCGCGCACGGCCCGCGGCGATAAGATGTTGCGCGTAGGCTCCTAGCGCTTCGCCGAGGTCCACATTCTCGGCGAAATCATCGCGCGGAGCGCGCCCGGCGGCGCCGGCGCTTGTAATTCAGGGTGCGTTCGAGTGGATCGAACGATTTGCGCTGCTTGCCTTGAGTGCGCGCGCATAGGAGCGTTGAGCTATGTTTGATCTACATCAAACTAGAATTTTCGTGTAAAAGTACATTACGCAGGTGCCGACCCGCGGCCGCATCAAGCTCCCACTACAGCACATCCCGGTAGAACGCCAAGCTCGCGGGGAATCCCTGCTTGGCAGGCGTTGTGGCGTGCAGACGGGGCAGACGGAGCAGACGAGGCAGACGCAGCGGCTGCTTCATATGGTGGCGATATCCAGCAACAGATAGATAAGGGGGATTCATGCCTCAAGTCATAGGTGTTCCAAAGGAAACGGCAGCAGGCGAAAAGCGCGTTGCCACCGTACCCGAAGTAGTCGAAAAGCTCGTCAAACTCGGATTCTCGGTCAAGGTCGAATCCGGCGCCGGGGACGCGGCGAATTGCAGCGACGACAGCTACAGCGCCGCGGGTGCGCAGATCGTCGACAGCGCGGCCAAGCTGTGGGCGGAATCCGATATCGTCTTCAAGGTATCCGTACCGAGCGCTGAAGAAGTCGGCCTGATGCACGAGGGTCAGACCCTGATCACCTTCATCTGGCCGGCGCAGAACCCTGAACTGATGCAGCAGCTCGCGGCGCGCAAGGTCACCGTGCTGGCCATCGACGCACTGCCGCGCATGCTCTCCCGCGCGCAGAAGATGGACGCCCTGACCTCGCAGGCCGGCGTCGCCGGCTACCGCGCCGTGATCGAGGCCGCCAACGCCTTCGGCCGCTTCTTCAACGGCCAG
>CAZRMO010000110.1:0-12199 GCA_964601155.1 uncultured Enterobacteriaceae bacterium | reverse complement strand
GCAGGACAGCGTCCCCGGTGCGAGCCGGCTCGCCGGCTACGGCGGATTTTTCGGAAACAAGAATCAGACCAACAGCAAGACCGAGTTGGTCGTGTTCGTGCGCCCGATCGTCGTACACGATGCCAGCGTAGAGGGCGACTTCCGCGGCTACCGCACCTACCTGCCCGACGATAAATTCATGTCCGCGCCCAACCCAGGCAAGCCCCCGCTGCTCGGCGAGTCGAAGGATACTACGTCGCGATGAGCCTGCTGCTCGAAGCGCTGAAAAAGGCCGAGCTGGCGAAGCAGGCGGCGAAGGAGGAGCCGCCGACTACCGGTGCGCCCCCGTTCACGCGCGACAAGCTGCCCGACATCTCCCAGCCGATGGAGATTCGCAGCGACGACTTGGGCCTGGCCGAGCCGACGCCCGCGCCCGCACCCGCACCCGCACCCGCACCAATGCGTGCCGATAAGCCCAAGATCGAATTGGCGCTGGAGCAGCCGTCGCGGCCAAGCCCCGCCGCGCCTCCGCCGCGCCCGGCGCCCAGCGAAACCGCTTTTGCGCCACCGAGCGAAGACGTAGGGCGAAAACAGGCGCAGCAGATGTTCGAGGCGAAGGAACTGGACGTCAACCCGCGCAAGCCGTTTTACATTACGCTGGGCGCACTGGGGCTGTTTGCGCTGGGCACGGTCGGATACTTCTGGTACCAGTTGCAGCCGCATTACAGTTACAAAATTCCCCCGCCCTCGGCGCACGCCGCGGCAGCGCCGCCGGCTGCGGCGCCTGCGCCTGCACCCGAACCCGGCACTCCAACAGCAACTGCGGTGACGCCCCCCTCCGGCACCCAGCCGGCGCCCGCTGGGCAGATGGCATCCGCCACCGCGGCAGCGCCGAGCGCGGCGCCGCAAGCTTCTGCAGCTCAGGCTCGGCAACCGGCCCCGGTGCGCGCGCGCCCGGAAACACGGACAAGCTCTACCGCCCCCGGCGCTGCGAGGCCAGGCGCGGCGCGGCGCCTGGGCGACATAACGATCACGCCCGCCAAGGTGCAGACCGACCCGGTGCTGGAGGACGCCTACAAGGCGTACAACGCCAACGACTTTGCGCGCGCGCGCGACGGCTACCAGCAGGTGCTGCGCGATAGCCCCGACAACCGCGATGCGCTGCTCGGCCTCGCGGCGGTCGAGATGCAAGCCAAGCACTATGCCGCCGCCGGTAGCATTTACACCCGCCTGCTGGTACTCGACCCGCGCGACGCTTACGCACAGGCCGGACTGATCGGTTTGAAAGGCGAGGTCGATCCGCTGGCGACGGAATCGCACGTGAAAACCATGATCGCGGCGCAGCCGGATGCAAGCTTCCTGCAGTTCACGCTGGGCAATCAGTACGCGGCGCAGGGACGCTGGGCCGATGCGCAGCAGGCCTATTTCCGCGCCTATGCGGGGAACCCGGAACATCCGGACTTTGCCTATAATCTCGCCGTCAGCCTGGACCAGTTGCACCAAAGCAAACCGGCGCTGGAATATTACCGGCGCGCGCTGGCTCTGGCCAAAGACCATCCGGCCACTTTCGACCGGGCGCAGGTCAGCAAGAGAGTGTCGCAGCTGGCGCGCTGAGCATGAATTCCCCCACTACTCCGACTGCGGCCAAGCGCCATATCGGCCAGATCCTGATCTCGCAGGGCATCCTGACCGAGGACCAGTTGCGCATCGCGCTGCTGGAGCAGATGAAGTCCAAGCTTCCGGTGGGGAAACTTCTGGTGAACCTGGGCTTCGTCTCCGAAGCTACGCTGCGCGACGCGCTGTCGGAGAAGCTCGGGCTGCAAAGCGTCGACCTGTCGCAGATCATCATCGACTCGCAGGCAATGAAGCTGGTGCCGCGCGATTTCGCGCTGCGCCATCACATATTTCCGGTGGCGTTGGACCGCGAGCACGGCACGCTCATCGTGGCGCTGTCGGACACCAACAATCTCGTCGCCCTGGACCAGTTGCGCGCGCGCCTGCGCGGAGAACTGGAGCTCGATTCGCGCCTCGCGGGCGATACCGAGATCTCGCGCGCGATCGAACAGTACTACGGCCACGAACTGTCGATCGACGGCATCCTGCACGAAATCGAGACCGGTGAGATCGACTACCAGAGCCTGTCGGGCTCGGGCGAACAGTACAGCCAGCCGGTAGTGCGGCTGATCGCGGCCCTGCTCGCCGACGCGGTCGAGAAAAACGCGTCCGACATCCACTTCGAGCCGGAGCAGAATTTCCTGCGCATCCGCTACCGCATCGACGGCGTGCTGCGCCAGGTCCGCTCTCTGCACAAGACCTACTGGCCGGCGATGGCGGTGCGCGTCAAAGTGCTGGCGAAAATGAACATCGCCGAAACGCGCGCGCCCCAGGACGGGCGCATTTCGCTTTCGCTCACGGGCAGACAGGTCGATTTCCGCGTCGCTTCGCAGGCGACCAGCCACGGCGAGAACGTGGTGCTGCGGATCCTGGATCGGCAAAAGGGCATCGTGCCCCTGGACGGGCTGGGCCTGGAATCGAGCCAGCTCGACTTGTTGAAGCGCATGATCACGCGCCCCGAGGGCATCATCCTGGTAACCGGCCCGACCGGCAGCGGCAAGACCACCACCCTGTACTCGATCCTCAACCACATCAATTCCGACACGGTCAACATCATGACCATGGAGGATCCGGTCGAGTATCCGATGACGCTGATCCGCCAGACCTCGGTGAACGAGGCGGCGAAAATGGACTTCGCCAACGGCATCCGTTCGCTCATGCGCCAGGACCCGGACGTGATTCTGGTGGGCGAGATCCGCGACGAGGATACCGCGGAAATGGCATTTCGCGCCGCCATGACCGGTCACCAGGTCTATTCCACGCTGCATACCAATTCGGCGGTGGGCGCGTTTCCGCGCCTGCTCGATACCGGCGTCACCCCCGAGGTCATGGCCGGCAACATGATAGGCATCATCGCGCAGCGGCTGATCCGGCGCCTGTGCAAGCACTGTCGCCAACCGTACACCGCGACTTCGGCCGAGTGCCGCCTGCTCGGGGCCAAGACCGACCGGCCGCCCACCGTTTACCGCGCGGTAGGCTGCGACCACTGCGATTACCAGGGCTACCGCGGGCGGCTGGCGATCATGGAAATACTCAAGCTGGACGTCGACATGGACGAACTGATCGCGCGCCGCGCCACCGCGCGCGAGCTGCAGCTCGCCGCCGTGGCCAAGGGCTTCCGCACTCTCGCCGACGACGGAGCCCGGCGCGTGATCGAGGGCACAACCACGCTGGACGAACTCATGCGGGTGGTGGATCTCACCGACCGCATGTAGCGCGCCGGCCGCTCCTCGATACGCATGGCGCTGTACTCCTACAAGGCAATCGACGCACGCGGCAAGTCGCTCATGGGCCAGCTCGAAGCCATCAACCTGATCGATCTGGAGCTGCGGCTGCAGCGCATGGGGCTGGACCTCATTGTCGGCGGGCCGGCGCGGCGGCGCGCGAGCATGTTCAAGGGCGCGATCAAGCGGCCCGACCTGATCAACTTCTGCTTCCACCTGGAGCAGCTCACCGGCGCCGGCGTGCCCATCCTCGAATCGCTGACCGATCTGCGCGACAGCGTCGAGAATCCGCGTTTTCGCGAAGTCATCTCCGGGCTGATCGAAAGCATCCAGGGCGGGCAGAATCTGTCGTCCTCCATGGCGGACTATACCGACGTGTTCCCGTCGGTGTTCGCCAGCCTGATCCGTGCGGGCGAGGATACCGGGCGCATGTCCGAGGTGCTGAAGAGCCTCGCGGAAAACCTGAAATGGGAGGACGAACTGATCGCGCAGACGAAGAAGCTGATGATGTATCCGGCCTTCGTCGGCAGCATCGTGCTGACCGTCACCATGTTCCTGATGATCTACCTGGTGCCGCAGATGGTGGGGTTCATCAAGGGCCTGGGCCAGGGAATCCCGCTGCAGACGCGCATCCTGATCCAGGTCTCGGCCTTCTTCGTCAACTACTGGTGGGTGGTCCTGGCGACGCCGGTGATCGCCGTCGTCGGCATCAGGATCGGCATCAAGCGCAGCCCCGCGTTCCACTACCGCTTCGATGATTTCAAGCTGCGCGTGCCGCTGCTCGGGCCGATCCTGCGCAAGATCATCCTGTCGCGCTTCGCCAGCATTTTCGCCATGATGTATTCGGCCGGCATCACCATTCTCGACAGCATCAAGGCGTCCGAGGACATCGCCGGCAATCTGGTGATCAGGGAAGGCCTGGAGCGAGCCGGGCAGCAGATCGCCGAAGGCAAGAACGTCTCCACCGCATTCCAGGACGTGGGCCTGTTCCCGCCTCTGGTGATACGCATGCTGCGCGTAGGCGAATCCTCCGGCAAGCTCGACACTGCGCTGCTCAACGTATCCTACTTCTACAACCGCGACGTAAAGGATGCCATCGGCAAAGTGGAGGTGATGATAGAACCGGCGATGACCGTGGTCCTCGGCGCGATCCTCGGCTGGGTGATGCTGTCTGTGCTGGGCCCGATCTACGACTCCATCAGCAAGATGAAGTTCTGACGCCATGTTGTGGCAAAAAAAGCGACTGCTCTACCTTACAGGCAACCAGCTGACAGCCTACAGCCGGTCGCGCAGCGACCTTGCGGTCGATGCCGTTTTCGAGCGCAACGACGCGGGGCTGGCCGCTTTCGCCACCTATGTCGCCCGCTCGCGCAACCTGTATTACCTGGTGGTCGACGTGGTCGAGGAAGATTACCACCAGGACACCATCCCCTATCTCGGCCGCGGGGACCGGCGGCAATTGCTCGCGCGCAAGCTCGGGCAACGCTACCGCGACACCAGCCTCACCCTGAGCATGTCGCTAGGCTACGAGAAGCTCGAGCGGCGCAACGAAAAAGTCCTGTACGCCTCGTTCTCCAACACGCAGCAGTTTGAGCCCTGGCTCAGCGCGCTGGAGCATGCCGAATGCCGCCTCGCCGGGATCTACTCCACCGCGCTGCTCGCGCCTGCCCTGATCAAGGCCGCGGGGCTCAAGGTATCGCGCTGCCTGCTGGTGAGCGCGCAGCAAACGGGCCTGCGGCAAAGCTACGTGGAGGACGGCAAGATCCGTTTTTCCCGCGTCGGCCAGCTGAACCTTGAGGATGCGCAAAGCGTGGCCGCGACCTGCGCCAGCGAATCGGCGCGCCTGCAGCAGTATCTGGTGACGATGCGCCAGCTGCCGACGGCCACCACGCCGATCGACGTGATGGTGCTGGCCGCGGCACCCTATCAGGCCGCGCTTACCGAGGCTTGCCGCAGCAGCGAAGCGCTGCGATTCCACTTGATCAACGCCGACGATCAATGCCGCGCAACCGGCCTGAAAAGCTTTCCAGCGGATGCGGCCTGCGAAGCACTGTTCCTGCAGGCGGCCACCACCGACGCGCCCGCAGAGCAATTCGCGCAGGAGCAGCACCGCCATCATTACCGCTTGTGGCAGATCAGTCGCGGTCTGCTCGCGGTCGGCGCGACGGCGTTGGCCGCGGGGATGCTGTTCGCCGGCGTGCGGCTGGTCCACGCGTACACGCTGCGCGGGAAGATTCAGGCCGACCAAGCACAGTTCCGGGTGCTCAGCGCCGAATACGCGCGTGTCACCGCCAAGTTTCCGGCGACCCCGACTTCCACCGCAAACCTCAAGACAACGATCAAGCTGTACGACAGGCTGCAGCAGGAAACGGCTACCCCGGCCTACCTGTACGAGCAAATCAGCAAGGCGCTGGCCGGCTTTCCGCGAGTGGAGATCGAGGACATCGACTGGCGCGTCGGTAAGCCCCCGGCACAGGCGCCAGTCAAGGGCGCGGCAGCCAGGCCGGTGGCGGCTGCGGCCGCCGCGCCCAACGCGGACTATGCGCTGGCAGTCGTTTCCGCGCGGGTGGTGGGCGCGCGCCGCACCGACCTGCGTTCGATCACCGACATGGCCGAGCAATTCATCGCCACGCTGAAAAAGAACCCGAAGCTGACAGTCATGGGCGCGCACATGCCCTTTGCAATCACCGCGGAAGATACACTCAGCGGCGACATCGGATCCAGTCGCGCGATCGCGGAAGACGCAAGCTTCAAGGTCACCGTCGGCAGGAGGCTGGGCCGATGAAATTGGTCCAACGCGATCTGAAGTGGCTATGGCTGCCGATCGCAGCCTGTATCGCGCTGATCGCTGCGGGCGCGGCCTGCGCTTACTTCGCCGACGGCTATTTGCAGGAAAGCAAGGACCTGGCAAGAGCCGCCGCGGCACAGCGCGCAGACGTGCAAGGCAAGCTTGCCAGGGCGAACGAGGAAGAGCGCGAAATCGAGGCCAGCCTGAAGCAGTACCAGACCCTGGCGGCGCGCGGCGTCATAGGCGAGGAAAACCGCCTCGACTGGATCGACACGGTCACCGCAATCAAGAACGAGTTGCGCCTGTACGACATTACCTACAGCATCGAGCCGCAGAAAGTGCTCGACTATCCCGGCTTCGGCGGCGACAGCGGTGTCACCTTCATGGTCAGTCGCGTGAAAATGAGCCTGAAACTGCTGCATGAAGGGGACCTGCTCAACTTCATCGACGAACTCGCCCGGCGCGGCAAGTCCTATCTGTCGGTGAGAAGCTGCGACGTCCGGCGCGAGAGCCGCGGTAGCGGCACCACGCTCGCGCCGCGGCTGCAGGCGAATTGCATATTCGATCTGATCACCATAAGAAGCCCGGGCAAACGTACTTAGGCGACTGGCGGCTGCCATTCGCGCGGATATAATGGATCATGGGTAAGCTGCATAATCACCGTTGCAGAAACTGTCATTCCGAGGCCTCCTCGGCTACGTTCGGGGCAGGCTCCGGCCGAGGAATCTGTTTTTTACTCGCGCTGACGCTTGCGTGCGTCGCCGTGCCTAGCCGCGCGGCAGCGTACGAGCTCGGCCGGCTGTTCTTCACGCCGGAGCAGCGCCAGGCCCTGGACCGCAGGCGCGCCACCAACCGCGCCGAGGAAGAGGCGCCGCAGGTCACGGAAGGACCCCTCATCCTCGATGGCCACGTCGAGCGCTCCAGCGGCAGGACCACCACCTGGATCAACGGCGTGCCCCAATACGACGAAAACCCCGCCGGCCGC
The DNA here is from genome assembly GCA_964601155.1 of uncultured Enterobacteriaceae bacterium. Taxonomy (GTDB): domain Bacteria; phylum Pseudomonadota; class Gammaproteobacteria; order Burkholderiales; family SG8-39; genus 2-12-FULL-64-23. The sequence continues at coordinate 5,109 of CAZRMO010000110.1, read as the reverse complement.
GATGCAGCGCAGGTCACCGTAGTGCCGAACCCGGGCGAGCCGGGTGTGAGCCTCAAAGTAGGCCAGACCTACGAGCGCGCGAGCGGTGAGGTCAGCGGCATCCTGAACGGCGGCGAAATCACGGTGGGGGAATCCCCATCCAAAGCCCAGCCTGCCGCCGGGCGCGGTGCCACCGGGAAGTCGCGAACGCAGACCCGTTGACATCGTGCGCCAAGTCACGGTGGTGGATTTTCCCGTACGCCAACGCGGCGTCGCCCTGCTGCTCCTGCTCGCCATCGTCGGCATGGCGACAATCTTTGCGCTGGTGGCCGGCCTGAACAAGAGCGCGGGTGATCTGGCGCGTGTGCGCGAGCAAAAGACGTATGCCGCGCTGGCGCAGGCGAAGGCCGCCCTGATCGCCTACGCGGTGACCTACAAGGACACGCACGACAAACCCGGCAGCAGCTACACCGTGCCTGGGTATCTGCCCTGCCCCGACCTCGGATCACCGCTATTCGACGAAGGCGTGGCCGCGGGCAATTGCGGCGCTTCGCTGGTCAGTGTCATCGGCAAGCTGCCCTGGAGAACGCTGGGCCTGGACGCGCTCAAGGACGGCTCGGGCGAGTGCCTGTGGTATGCCGTTTCCGGCAAATACAAGAACAACCCCAACACGGTGTCGGGCAACGCCGCAATTTCCAATATGATGAACTGGGACACCGATGGCCAGTTCGCGGTCGTCGACGGCGGCGGCAACACGCTGGCCGGGTCGAGCCCGGACGATAACGCCGTCGCGGTGATTTTTGCGCCGGGAGGCGCCCTGTCCGGCCAGGACCGCACGCCCGCCGCGGGGGCGACCAACTGCAGAGGCCACTACAGCGCCGGCGACTATCTGGAAACTGCCAAGGGCATCGACAACGGCGTCGTCGCGGCAGGGCGGGGCGCACAAAGCACCTTTGTCGCGGGGACAGCGAGCGATACTTTCAACGACAAGCTGGCGTACATCACCCGCGCGGATATCTGGAACGCGATCAAGAAGCGCCCCGACTTCAACAATTATCTGCGCGCCATGACCCGCCGCGCCGCCGAATGCATCGCCATGTACGGAAACCAGAACAGCAACCACCACGACCGGCGCCTGCCCTGGGCGAGCGACGTATTGCTGTCATCGACCTCGGCGCAGACTTACGCGGTCAACGCCAGGCTCGACGACATCGCCGGTCGCACGTACGGCCGCCTGCCGTTCAAGGTCGACGACTCCGACCACTACTCGAACAACAACATTTCGACCGGCATTTTTGACTACGGCAGCCGCGACGCCTACCTCTTCACCGACAGTTCCTACTGTTCGTACACCCCCGAACAGAAAGTCTGGTACGACAACTGGAAGGACCAGTTGTTCTACGCCGTCGCGCGAAATTTCCGGCCGGCAGCGTCCTGGTGGCAAAGAGGGAACTGCCCCACCTGTTTGAGCATCAATGGCGGCGGCAACTATGCAGCAGTGATTATTTTCGCCGGCGAAAAGCTCAGCGATACGACAGGCCGGGTCGCCCAGCCCAGGAGTCTGGCCAGCGACAAAGGCTCGATCGCAAACTACCTGGAAGGGCGCAATGCCGGCAACTATCCGGACAACGGGGGCAACGGCAACTATCAGGCCGCCGCTGCGAGCGCGACGTTCAATGATATCGTCTACGCCATCGATGACGATCTCTCGGTTTCGTGCTCCGATGCCGCCGGCGTGATGAGGCCGGTGCCAGCCGCCGCGGCAGCGCCCCCTGGAAACCCCGCCGACTACGCCACCTGCCTATGAAGCCATCGCGAGCACGCGCAATTCGCCTGCCCGGGCAGCAGCCGGGATTCAGCCTGGCCGAACTCGCCATCGTGCTGCTCATCGTCGGCTTTCTGCTGGGCGGCATGCTGACTGTGTTTTCGGCGCAAACGGAGCAACGCAAGTGGAACGACACGCGCAGCCGGCTCGAAGCCGCGCGCGACGCGATTTTCGGCTACGCGATTGCGAACGGGCGCCTGCCCTGTCCTGCCAACAGCGCTTCGGCAGGCGCCGAAGTGCGTCAGACAAGCGGCACCTATATCAACGACTGTGGGGCACCGGGCCATAATCCAGCGACAAATCCGCATGACTATTACGGCGGCGTGGTCGCGGGTGTCACTTACGGCCTGCTACCAGCCGTCACACTGGGCTACCAGCCGGTCGATGCGCAAGGCTTCGCCCTGGACGCCTGGGGCAATCGCATACGCTATGCGTTGTCGTCCACCTTTTCCGCTGCCTCCCCCGACACCACCAACTACAGCAACGCGAGCACCCTGAAAACGAGCGGCGTTTCATTCCTGCCCGACGATCTGGTGGTGTGCGCGTCCGCGACGGGAATCTCGCCCGGTCCCGGCACACCGCGCTGCAACGCGGCGCCATCGGTCACCAACCAGAATACCGTCGTCGCCATCCTGTATTCGCCGGGCAAGAACGGGCCGGGACAAGTCACGCGGGGAGCGGACGAGGCGGCCAACGGGAACCCGATCGGCGCCAACGATGCGGTATTCGTCAGCCATACGCCCACGCCCGCGGGTGCCGCCAACGGCGAGTTCGACGATCAGCTTCTGTGGATACCGATCGGCACGTTGTACTTGAAACTCATCTCCGCGGGCGTACTTCCTTAGCCTGCCGGCTTGAGCGAACCGGAGAGCACGAACGACACCCTGCCGTCTGCGTTGTGCGCCAGCTCGAGGGCAAAGCCGCGGGATTCTGCTTGGCGTGCCACCTGGTACAGGCCGATGCCGAGGCCGCCCGCGGACGGAACGGGCCCGTGCAGCAGCGCGCGCGCGGTGTCGGCCGGTATCGCCAGTCCGGTATCGCGCACTTCAAGCCGCACGGTATCACCGCAGGAAAAGCTGACGCTGATCGCGATTTCGCCCTGCTGCCTGCGCTTGGCAAGCGCGTTTTGCAGCAGGTTGTCGGCGGCGCTGTCAAACAACTCGCGCGGCAGCATGGCCTCGTCGCCGATCTCCCCCGCAAGGAACTCGATCTTCTGCTGGGCATGGCTGCGCTGCAGGCCGCTCCACCAGCTTGCCGCCTGCACGGCGGTGTCGTCGTCGCTTGCCGGCCGGCGCAGCTTGTCCAGGGTCTGCTGCAGGCGCTTGCTGATCAGCGGCAGCTGGCGCCGCATCAGCGCCTGCAACTCGTCCGAGCCGCCCGCCTCCTGCTCGGCCGCCGCGCACAGCACGTTCAGAGACTGCAGCAAATTCTTCACGTCATGGGTCAGGCGCGCGCCGGTCTCGTACACGGCCTGCAAATAGGATTGCTGCTGCAGCTTCTGCTCGCGCAGCTTGGCCCGGTAGAACTCGCCCAGGACCTGGCCGAGCAGATGAAAATGCCAGATCAACGCCGGGCTCAGGCTGTATCGCGTATAGATGCGCAATTGCAGTTCCCGGTCAGCGTATTCCGCCGTGTTCCTGCTCGGCTGACCGAACTCGCCGCTGTAGTCGGAACTGCGCCATTTGCCGCCGCTGACCCAGGGCAGCTTACCCAGGCCGGCGCAGGCCTGGCGCAGAAACTTTTCCGGCTGCACTTCGGCTTGTGACAGCTCGGCCAGAAAATACAGCCATTGCTCGAACGGCAAGCCGACCGACAACAGGTACCGCGAAAACAAGGTGGCCAGGCCGGCGAAGCCGGCGCGCGGATTCCAGGTCAGGCCCAGGAGCAGCAATATCCCGGCGATCACGAGCAGGCTGTAGGTGAGCGCGACCGGATAGATCAGCTTGCCCAGGGTCATGAAAGCGAAGCTGCCCAGCACCAGCAGCGCGATGATCATGAACAGGAACGCGCTGTAGAAAAAATCCACCACCTGCGGCGTCTCTCCGGTCTCCGCCTTGGCCGGCAGCGCCAGCATCACGAGGAACAGCAGCGGCAGCCCGTACTGGGCGAATTGCTCCAGATTCTGCGTCTGCGAGAACCCCGGCAGGAGCTGGGGGAACACCCAGATCAGCAGCAGCGCCACCAGATACAGCAGCACGGTCAGATAAAAGTAGCGTAGCCAGCGCTCCTGAAACGAAAACACCTTGCCGCCGACGACGCCGGCCAGTATGGACAGCCACAGCAGCATCAGCCACCAATTCCAGTAGAACAGGGCGACTATGCAGACGAGGCCAATGATGATGAGCTGGCGCGCGGTCAGGTTTTGTTCGCCGCGCATGAACGGCTGCCACAGAATGAACAGGCCGAAGTGCGCGAGCATCAGCGCGCGCGCCCAGACGTCTTCGACCCCGCGCATCGCCGTGAGATGCAGCAGCAACAGCATGGCGACGAACAACACCCGCCAGTAGCGGGTCATCAGGACAGGGTAAGCGCGCGTCAGGGTAGCGGTGGCCATGGTGCTTGCACTTGATGTGCCTTCAGTTTAACCCGAGAATGGCGCGTCCGGTATTCCTTAGAACAGGGTAGACTTTTCAAACGGGGTCATTCCGAGGCCTTCGGCCGAGGAATCTGCTTTTTTGTCCGATTCACAAGCAGATTCCTCGCTTCACTCGGAATGACATAATGTAGACTACTAGAGGTGCCTTAGCGTTAGCATGCTGCGCCATATCCTGCCCATCGCCCGTTACACCCTGCTCGAAGCTGTACGCAACCGCCTGCTGTGGCTGGCGCTGATTCTGGTGGTCGCCGGACTTGCGTTCACCCAGTTCCTGCAGCAGGTCGCAATTACCGAATCGAACCAGATCCAGGCAGCCTTGTTCGCCGCACTGCTGCGGCTCGGCGCGGTATTCATGCTCGCGGGCTTCGTCGTCACCAGCATGGTGCGCGAATTCAACGACAAGGTGATGGAGCTGATTCTTTCGCGGCCGCTGCGGCGCAGCAGCTATTTCTTCGGCAAGCTCGCCGGCTACGCCGCGGTCGCGCTCGCACTCGCCGTAATCGCGAGCCTGCCGCTCGCCCTGTTCGCGCCGCCGGCGCGGGTTGCGCTGTGGGGACTGTCGCTCACCTGCGAGCTGCTGATCGTGACGGCGTTCGCGCTGTTTTGCGTATTTACGCTGACGCAAGTGATGTCCGCGCTCGCGGCCGTCGCCGGTTTCTATCTGCTCTCGCGCTCGATCAGCGCGCTGCAGATCATGGCCGCCAGTCCC
>CAZRMO010000109.1:0-12244 GCA_964601155.1 uncultured Enterobacteriaceae bacterium | reverse complement strand
CCTTCACACCACACCCAGCACCCACACCTATCGGCTGTAAATTTTTAAAGAGCAAACCGGCGACCGGGGCCGTCGGGCAAAGAGGCGGGATTATATAGCACCTGCGCACGAGGTCAAGCGTTTCGCAAGAATATTTCTGAATCAGTGGCGCGCGCCACTGACAAAATGAAATGACGGCCGCGCTCAGACGACGATGATGCGCGCGAATTTACGCTTGCCCACCTGCGCCACCGCAACCGTGCCTTTTGCGAGCTTGAGACCGCGGTTGCTGACGCGCTCTCCATCGAGCTTGACGCCGCCTTGCTCGATCATGCGTATCGCCTCGGAAGTGCTCGCGGTTAGATGCGCCTGCTTCAGCGCCTGCGCGAGCGGCAAGCCGCCGTCTTCCGCGGTGATTTTTACCTCCGGCAAATCCTCGGGCAACGCCCCCTGGCGAAAACGCGCTTCGAAATCGGCAAGTGCCCGCGCTGCCGCTGTCTTGTCGTGAAAGCGCGCGACGATTTCCTGCGCAAACGCTACCTTGACGTCGCGCGGATTGCGCCCGGCGGCGACTTCCTGCTTCCACTTGCCCATCGTCTCGAGCGACTCGAACGACAGCAGCTCGATGTAGCGCCACATGAGTTCGTCCGAGATCGACATCAGCTTGCCGAAAATATCCTCGGGTTTCTCGTTGATGCCGACGTAGTTGCCCAGGGACTTCGACATCTTGTTGACGCCGTCCAGCCCTTCGAGCAGCGGCATGGTGAGGATGCACTGCGGCTCCTGGCCGTAATGCTTCTGCATCTCGCGGCCGACCAGCAGGTTGAATTTCTGATCCGTGCCGCCGAGTTCGATGTCGGCACGCATCGCCACCGAGTCGTACCCTTGCATCAGCGGATAAAGAAACTCGTGAATTGCGATCGGCTGGTTCGCCCTGTAGCGCTTGCCGAAATCGTCACGCTCGAGCATACGCGCGACGGTGGAGGTCGCCGCGAGCTTGATCATGCCCGCGGCGCCGAGCGCTTCGCCCCATTTCGAGTTGAAGCAAATCTCGGTCTTCTCGGCGTCGAGAATCTTGAATACCTGCGCCTTGTAGGTAACGGCGTTGACTTCGATTTCCTCTCGCGTAAGTGGCGGCCGCGTCACGTTCTTGCCGGTGGGGTCGCCAATCAGCCCGGTGAAATCGCCGATGAGGAACATGACGTGATGACCCAGTTCCTGAAACTGGCGCATCTTATTGATGAGCACGGTATGCCCCAGATGCAGGTCCGGCGCCGTCGGATCGAAGCCCGTCTTGACGCGCAGCGGCCGGCCGCTTGCGAGTTTTTCAGCCAGTTCCGCCTCCACCAGCAGCTCGCCGCAACCGCGCTTGATGACCTGCATGGCGGATTCAAGTGCATTTATTCTCATTGTTCTTCACATATATGGCATACCGGACAGACACTGGGCAGCCGCCGTGTTAAGCTGACGCGCGATCAGCAAGGGTTTCTTTTTTCTATCCCTAACCCAGTCTAAGGCTATCTAACGGATGAATGGATGAATAAGCGCGAAACTCGAATTTTAACGCACTTCGGCAGCCGGCAAGGACCAAAACTCCGTCTGCGCTGGATCATCGCTCTGGGCAGCCTGCCTTTGCTCGGCATGGTCGCGGCTTTCGGCACCGCACCCGATACCTCAACTTCATTTGTTCCCACGAGAATGGTAGTGGAAAGCCTGGATATCGGGCATCCGGACCCATCTGCCGGCGCCAATCAGGTCTTCTGGCACGAAGAGCGCTTCGGCCGCGGCGACACGATTTCCGATCTGCTCGAACGGCTGGGCGTAAACGACGCGGACGCGCGCGCATTCTTGCGCCAGATCAAGCCCGGACGCTCGCTGCGGCTGCTGCGCCCAGGCACCACGGTGCAGGCGCGCACCGACGACGACGGCGCCCTGCTTACGCTGCGCTATATCACCGACAAGGGCCACCTGGTCAACTTCGACAGACAGGGCGAAAAATTCAATACGGTCGAGCAACAGCTTTCGCTCTCGCCGCAGCAGGAAATGAAGTCCGGCGAGATCAGCAGTTCGCTGTTCGCCGCCACCGATGCGGCTGGCGTCCCGGACAATGTCGCCGCGCAGATCGCCGATGTTTTTGGCGGCGACATCGATTTCCGTCGTGACTTGCGCCACGGCGACAAATTCACCGTGATTTACGAGATGTACTATCACGATGGCCGCCCGATCAAATCCGGACGCGTGCTCGCCGCCGAGTTCGTCAACCGTGGCAAGAGCTACCGCGCGATCTGGTACCAGGACGCCGCGGGAAAGGGCGACTATTACACCCCCAGTGGAAAAAACCTCCACGAGGCTTTCCTGCGATCGCCGCTGGCGTTTTCCCGCATCAGTTCCGGCTTCGCCATGCGCTTTGATCCGTACCTGAAAAAATGGCGCAAGCACGAAGGCGTCGATTTCGCCGCCCCGGTCGGCACCCACGTCAAAGCCACTGCCGACGGCATCGTCGCGTTCGTCGGCCAGGAGCGGGGCTACGGCAATATCGTCATACTGGATCACCAGCGCGGCATCAGCACCCGGTACGCCCACCTCAGCCGTTTCGCCCCCGGCCTGCGCAAGGGCATGCGGGTGCACCAGGGCGACGTGATCGGGAATGTAGGCCAGACCGGCTGGGCGACCGGGCCGCATCTGCATTACGAATTCCGCGTCAACGGCAAAGTGCGCAACCCGCTCACAGTGGCGCTGCCCGGGGGGCCGCCTATCCCGCCGCAGCAACTTGCGGCGTTCAATAGGGTGTCCGCGCCCCTGTCGGCGGAACTGAGCCTGCTCAGGAATACCAACCTGGCGCTTAGCGAGTAAGCCGTGATCTCGCAATGAGGAGACCCAAGCGGGAACGGAAGGATTCCATCCCTTCCTCGGTGCTTCATGCTTCCCTGAATCAGGGGTCAATTCGGTAATTCCAAAATGGCTTCCGGACAGATGCCTGGCGCGACTGCGCGCGAATTGTTCATCGGTCTGATGTCGGGCACCAGCCTGGATGGTGTAGACGCCGCACTGGTCGAATTCGCCGTTCCGGGCCCCACCCTGATCGAAACCGCCTATCTGCCCTTTCCCGCGGCGCTCAAGGCGGAACTGCACGCGCTGCAGGCGCCGGGGCCGAACGAACTGGATCGTGCCGCCAGAGCCGGCAATGCACTCTCAGGGCTGTACGCCGAAGCGGTGCTGGCGCTGCTGCGGCAGGTGCGCATCGCGCCCGCAGCAATACGCGCCTGCGGGTGTCACGGACAAACCGTTCGTCACTGCCCCGACGCCGGCTACACCTTGCAGATCGGCAATCCGGCATTGCTGGCCGAACTCACCGGCATTAGCGTGGTTGCGGACTTCCGTAGCCGCGATATCGCCGCTGGCGGCCAGGGTGCCCCGCTCGCGCCGGCATTTCACGCCGCCGTATTCGGAACCGATACGCGGCATCGCGTCATCGTTAATATCGGCGGCATCGCGAATCTGAGTGACCTGCCGGTGAGCGGCACGGTCACGGGCTTCGACACCGGGCCAGGTAACGTTTTGCTCGACCTGTGGATCCACCGCCATCTGGGCGAAGCGCATGATCGCGCCGGGGCCTGGGCACAAGGCGGAACGGTACTCGCAGACATGCTGGAGGCAATGCTGGCTGAGCCGTATTTTGCGCGGCGCCCGCCCAAGAGTTGCGGCAGGGACTTGTTCAACGCAGCGTGGCTGGGAAAATTCGCGCCGAAGCGGGCCGCGGCGCATGATGTGCAGGCCACGCTCGCCGAACTCAGTGCTCGCTCGATCGCGAAGGCCGTGGAGCAATACTGCCCGCATGCAGATGAACTCTACGTCTGCGGCGGCGGCGCGCACAATCTGGATCTGCTCGCGCGGCTGCGCCGGACCTTGCACGGATGCCGCATCGACACCACGGCGGCGCTGGGGGCCGACCCGGATTGGGTCGAGGCGATCGCCTTCGCGTGGCTGGCGCAGCAAACCCTGGCCGGCCGACCGGCTAACCTGCCCGCCGTCACCGGCGCAGGCGGTGACCGCGTGCTGGGGGCGATCTATCCTGCATAAGCAGCCAGCGGCGGCAGTCCCCAAAGGAAAACGGGAGCCACAGCTCCCGTTTTCCACTTGCGTTTGACAATTTAGGTACCGCCCGCCCAAAAAACTAGCGGGCTTCTTGCAGGCATCGCGCCTAAGATGGGCAATACCTCAATTCTTGAGTCCGTTAGGCGGAAAAAGACGACCCGCAGCCGCAGGTGCTGGTCGCGTTCGGATTCTTGATCACGAACTGCGCGCCTTCCAGCCCTTCCTGGTAATCGATTTCCGCTCCGACGAGGTATTGATAGCTCATCGCATCGATCAGCAGGGTGACGCCGTTCTTTTCCATCGCGGTATCATCTTCGTTCTTGACTTCATCGAACGTAAAACCGTACTGGAAACCGGAGCAGCCGCCGCCGCTGACGAATACGCGCAGCTTCAGCTCGCTGTTGCCCTCTTCCTCGATCAACTCTTTCACCTTGTTCGCCGCATTGTCGGTGAAGAGCAACGGGGCGGGCATCTCTGCTACTGCGTTCATGTCCTTACTCCTGAAAATGGTCCGACTATTATGCCCGCCATCAACTGGACGAGGCAATCTTCAACTCGACCGCCTTGCCACCCTCGGCCACGCCTGAAGCGTGCAAGCGGCCTTCCACCACCGCGCCCAGGTGCATTTCCAGCGTATTGTAATACACATCACCGTTGACGCGTGAACGCGCCTGAAGTTCCAGGAATTCCGCACAATGCACGGGCCCATTTATGGCCCCATTCACCACCAGATGGGAAACATGAATCTCGCCGTCTATGCGGGCCTGCTCGCTCACCACCAGCGTGCTTGGCTGGTCGCCGGCTGCAATGACGTTGCCCTTGATCTCGCCGTCGACGCGCATGCCCCCGGCGAAAGTGACATTACCTTCGATAACGGTACCAGCGCCAATCAGGCTATCGATACGGCTCTGCGGCTTGCTCGCCTTTCTGCGGAACATTGACAACCCCCATTAAAGTCCTGACGAAGCTAGTGAAAGCGTCCACTCGCGCTTCCCCTTTTCCCGGGCCAGAGGCTTTCCCACACCCCCTGGTCGAGCTCTAACTGCCTATCAAAAATCGCTTCCCGCAATAAAATCATGCATGTCGACAAGCCTGTCTCAGAGGAGAGCGATTTTCAACAGACCCCGAAACGAGGGATATAAGGGCGAGCGTCCAACCCTTTTTCAACCCCCAGTTACGGGAGATTGAAGCTCTGTGTCGCACGCACATGGGTCGAGCCTTTTTGGAAAATCTGCGCACGCACCGTCTTGACCTCTGCGTCCGGCGCAACGCGGAACGTGCCCTCGACCCGCTGGAAATACTTGAAACTCAGCTTGTACGCCTTGTCTGCCTTTTCAGGTAGCGTAATGGTAGCATCTTTGCCGTCCTGCTGCAGGCTCACCAGCAGCTGCAGACTGCCCTGGAACGGTTGGACGCGCTCGCCGCCCTGCATCAACAACAGGCGGTAGCGAAACTCGCCGGGCAGTTCCCCCGGATCGACACGAAAGCGGTTGATCAGCAGGCTATTGTCGTGGCGGGTGCTGGGAATCAGGTTGTCGAAGAAGGCAAGATCCTCCTTCAACCGGGCATTCTCGTCTCCCAGCGTCTTCACTTGTTTCGTCAACTGGGTCTGCACTGCGCGCTCGATTTGCAGTTCGCTTTCGCTGGCGTTAACGCTAGCGCGCAGCGCGGCACTTTCCTTGGTCAGCGTGACGACGCGCTCGCGCAGTTGCGACAAGGCCTGCTTGGCCTCGTCGTGGTCATAACCGCCAATGCGCCGGCCGGCATCGTAGATCCAGGCGGCCACAGCGAACGAGCAGAACAATACTGCGACGAGGCCAAGCAAGCGCCAGTACCAGGCGACATGGGTTTGCACCGTCATGCGCGGTGCCGAAATGCCGAAGCGCCGACGGAATCTTTTCAGCAGGTTCGACGGCATCGCGGGGGGCTACGGCAGTAGCGGCACCTGGCCGAGGCCCAGCGACTCCTCCAGGCCGAACATAAGATTCATGTTCTGTACCGCCTGGCCCGAAGCCCCCTTGACCAAATTATCTATCACCGAGAGCACCACCAGGGTGTCGCCGCCCTGAGGCCGGTGCACGGCGATGCGGCAGGTGTTGGAGGCGCGTACCGAGCGCGTGTCGGGATGACTGCCGGGTGACAATACATCGACAAAGGGCTCGCGCGCGTACCGCTCCTCGTACAGTTTCTGAAAATCGAGCTCGCGCGTCACACGCGCGTACAGCGTCGCATGGATGCCGCGTATCATCGGCGTCAGGTGCGGCACAAAAATCAGTCCGATCTCGCTACCGATGATCTGACGCAGGCACTGCACTATCTCGACGCCGTGGCGATGTCCCGGCACGCCATAGGCTTTGAAATTATCCGAGGCCTCGGAAAACAGGATGTGCGTCTCGGCCTTGCGTCCCGCCCCGCTGACACCCGACTTGGCATCGGCGATGAGATGCTCGGCGTCGATGGCGCGCGCCTCGAGCAAAGGCAGAAAGCCGAGCTGCACCGCCGTCGGATAGCAGCCCGGATTGGCGACGATGCGCGCCTTGCGGATGGCCTCGCGGTTGACTTCGGGCAGGCCGTAGACCGCCTGGGGAATCAACTCCGGACAGGCGTGTTTGACCTTGTACCATTTTTCCCATTCAGCGACGTTCTGTATGCGAAAATCGGCGGAAATATCGATGAGGCGCACCCCTGCGTCGACCAGCCGCCAGGCATCGTTCATAGCGACTGCGTGGGGTGTAGCGAAGAACACCACGTCGCATCGGTCCAGCGCCGCCTCGGCGGGGTCGGAAAAGGCAAGATCGACATGACCGCGCAGGCTGGGAAACAACTCGCTCACCGGCATCCCCGCTTCCTTACGCGAGGTAATGGCGCACAATTCAGCCTGGGGGTGCTGTGCCAGCAGACGCAACAGCTCAACCCCGGTATATCCGGTGCCCCCTACCACGCCGATCTTGATCATTTTCCGCTCCGCATGTGATCTCGAGTCTAACAGTCAGCAAACGCCCTGCGCAAAAAAAAAGCCGCCTCGATGGGCGGCTTTTTTTCCTGGGTCAGGGCTTATCGCTTGGAGAATTGCTTTGCACGCCGCGCCTTGTGCAAGCCCACCTTCTTTCGTTCCACCTCGCGCGCATCTCGCGTCACCAGCCCGGCCTTGGACAGCGCCGGCTTGAGCGCGGGATCGTATTCGATCAAGGCACGCGTGAGGCCGTGACGCACCGCGCCGGCCTGGCCGGACTCGCCGCCGCCGTCGACGTTGACTTTGATGTCGAAGGTCTGCAGGTGTTCGGTCAAGACCAGCGGCTGTCGGACTACCATACGACCGGTCTCGCGGGCGAAATATTCGTCCAGTGCCTTGTCGTTGACGATGAACTTGCCCTTGCCGGGCCGTATGAACACGCGCGCCACCGAAGTCTTGCGCCGGCCCGTACCGTAGTTGTAACTGCTCTCAGCCATTGATCAAATCTCCAGCGCTTTGGGTTGCTGTGCAAGGTGCGGATGCTCGCCGTCGGCGTACACCTTCAGTTTTTTGAACATGGCGTAGCCCAGTGGCCCCTTGGGCAGCATGCCCTTGACCGCCTTTTCCAGCGCCCGCCCCGGAAAGCGCGCCTGCATCTTGCCGAAGCTGGTCTGTGAAATGCCGCCGGGATAGCCGCTGTGCCGATAATAGGTCTTATCTGCGTCCTTGGCGCCGGTGACGCGCAGCTTGGCCGCGTTGACGACGACGATGAAATCGCCGGTGTCCACGTGCGGCGTGTAGATGACTTTGTGTTTGCCGCGCAGGCGCCGGGCAACCTCTGTCGCGACGCGCCCGAGCACTTTGTCGGTGGCGTCTATGACGAACCAGTCGCGTTTGACTTCATGCGGCTTGGCGGAAAATGTCTTCATTGGGAGGGAAACCGCTTTGCGGAAAAGGGCGTGATTGTATGTCAGAGGCGGTCCGGTGTCAAACTGAGCGTTGCCTTCGGTTCGCACAACGTCCCGGCTACAATGCGCGCTCGTTCGCCGCATTGGCGGCATCCGCGGTTGACGCCAATGCGCCTCACGCGACTGATATTAACTTACCCCAGGGATGTCGACGATGGAATGCAAGGTGAAGTGGATAGACGACGTGAGCTTCGTCGCCGAAACGGAGAGTGGCCACGCGCTGGTAATGGACGGCGCGCCCGAAGGCGGAGGCCACAATCTTGGCCCGAGGCCGATGGAAATGGTGCTGCTCGGCACCGGCGGTTGCAGCGCCTACGACGTGGTCGTGATCCTCAAAAAAAGCGGGCAGCAAATTAGCGGCTGCAGCGTCGCGCTGACCGCCGATCGCGCCGATACCGACCCCAAGGTATTCACCCGCATCCACATGCATTTCGTGCTGCGAGGCAGAAATCTGAAAACCTCGATGGTGGAGTCCGCGATCAAGCTTTCGCACCAGAAATACTGTTCCGCCTCGATCATGCTCGGAAAAACCGCGCAGATCACGCACGACTACGAGATCGTGGTGGAGTGAGCGCCAGTTAAACCCGTATCGGCTCAGACCCAGTACGAAAGCCGGGTCATTACGCGCGCCGAGGCACGCATCGCGCGCTTCACCGGCTCGGGCAACTCCGCCGCGCCGAGTTGATAGGCGGTGCGGGCGTGACCGCTTTCGTCCTGTTTCATTTGCTTCACGATGCTGCGGGTCTTCTCATCTTGGGGCGCGAGGCGCTCCAAGTGGCCTTCCAGGTGCGTCTCGACCTGGCGTTCGGTCTCGGCCAGAAAGCCCAGGTTCCAGCGCGTGCCAAACCTGCCCGCTGCATAGCCCAGCGCAAGCGCGCCGGCGTACCAGAGCGGATTGAGCAGGCTCAAGCGCCCCTCCAGTTCACTCACCCGCCGCGCGGTCCAGGCAAGGTGTTCGGTTTCCTCCTGTGCCGCCTGCGCCAGCGCCCGCGTCACCGCTACGTCCTCACAGGCCAAGGCCTGCCCCTGGTACAGCGCCTGCGCGCAAACCTCGCCGCAGTGGTTCACCCGCATCAGGGCTGCCGCGTGGCGCTTTTCTGCCTGAGACAGCTCGGCCTCGGGCAGAGAACCTCCGGGCAGGGGGCGCACCAGCACCGGCGTCACCGCCAGCGTGCGCAGTGCCTTGTCGACTTCGATAATCAGTTTGTCGATGTTGATGAACATGGCGCAATGATTTTAGCCTAGCGGATAGTTGCGTGCTTTACGTTTTTTCTGCGGACTTGGTATCTGCCGACATTGATTCCCGACTGGGGGCTTGCGCAGCCCGTCACTCACTCACGCTTCAGCCGATTTGGGGACACCGGTTTGATGCCGCCGACCTTCCGCGCAGTCCGTCGCCGCAACTTCGCCAGAGGTAGATAAATCGCTAAAAATCAGAAGCGTTCGGATCGAAGTTCAGGCTTGATCGTAGATTTGTTGCAAAAATACAACAATTCGGCCCGCTTATTCCCATTCCCGCAAAAAAAGCGTTGCGCCGCCACCGATTTGAGTGAGAATGCGTCCAGCAACTCCCGATTGGGGGGCGCGGAAAAGTGCGGCGGTAGTGGCCAACCACGTGGAGTCATTACTGCCGACTCTATTCAAACTTCAAGGAGATTCTAGAATGCAAAAGAAACTAATCGCCCTGGCAGTCGCAGGCGCTGCTGCTGGCTTCGCGTCCGCACCGGTGTTGGCGCAGTCGAGCGTCAGCGTCTACGGCGTCATCGACCAGGCCATTACCTCGTCGAACGGCGGCAACGGCAGCGTTACCGACATGACGCCCAGCGGCTACACCACGGAACGCCTCGGCTTCAAGGGCAGCGAGGACATGGGCAACGGCCTGAAAGCGAATTTCATGTTGGAGATGGGCTTCGACTCGACCAACGGCTACCAGGACGTCGGACCCAGCGGCCAGATATTCCAGCGTCAGGCCAAAATCGGCCTGAGCGGAGCGAGCTGGGGTGCAGTGGATTTCGGCCGCCAATACAGCCCGGTGTTTAGTATCCAGGCCCAAAACAGCATATTCCGTGTCGCCGGCATCGCTGACGTCTACGCGTTCACCAACGAGGGAATGACCCGCGTGAGCAACTCGATCCGCTACGACTCGCCCAACATGAGCGGCTTCACCCTGGCCGCGATGTATGGGTTGGGCGATACCGGCGGCGGCTCCGTAAGCGGGATGGACCCGAAAGACCTGGGACGCCACGCCGGCATCAACGTTAAGTATACCAACGGCCCGTTGGCCCTCGGCTATGGCTACGGCGAGCAAAAAGCTATGGCCGCCGCGGCTGGAACCAGCCCGGTCACCAGAAAGGTCAACGCACTGGCCGGCTCGTATAACTTTGGGGTCGTCAAGATCAACGCCGGTTACCAAACCGCCAAAGACGATGCCAACCCGGAAACGGTTAATAACCACGTCTGGAACCTGGGTGCGGACATGCCCGTGTTCGGGGCTGACCACGTCAAACTGTCATACGCGAAATACCAACAGAAGCTTACCGGCGCTAACAACGCCGATGCCGATCTGGTCGGTCTGGGCTATGTGCACCCGATGTCCAAGCGCACGACTCTGTACGCGACCTACGCAAAGATCACGAACGAGACGAATGCGCAGATGGGCATGTTCGGCGGCGCGCAGAAACCTAATGCGGCCGGCTACGATCCGAGCGGCTTCCAGGTCGGTCTGTCGCACAACTTCTAATCGACCCTCAGTCGATCCGAAGTCAGAAGTTCAAACGGCCACCTTCGGGTGGCCGTTTTTTTTTGCGCCGAAAGGCACAGCAGTCCAAGTCTAGGTCTGGGGGCTAAAGCCGCGTTTGCGCCGCCGCGAACATGCTTGCCAGTTCCGCCCCGGGATCCTTGGCGCGCATGAACGCCTCCCCCGCGAGGAAGGCATGGACGCCATGCGCGCGCATCAAGTTCACGTCCGCGCGCGCGCGAATGCCGCTCTCGGTCACGACCAGGCGCTCCGGCGGAATGTGCGGCAGCAAGTCCAGGGTCGTCGCCAGCCGCGTCTCGAAGCTGCGCAGATCGCGGTTGTTGACGCCGACGAGCGGCGTGTCGAGCGCCAGCGCCGAATCGAGTTCCGCGGCGTCGTGCACTTCGACCAGCACCGCCATGCCCAGTTCGCGGGCCAGCGACTCCAGCTCCCGCATGCGCGCGACATCGAGCGCCGCGGCAATGAGCAGGATGCAATCGGCGCCCAGCGCGCGCGCCTCGTACACCTGGTAGACGTCGAGCATGAAATCCTTGCGCAGCGCCGGAAGAGCGCAGGCGACGCGCGCCTGCTCAAGGTACTGCGGCGCCCCCTGGAAGAATTCGCGATCGGTCAGTACCGACAGGCAGGCGGCTCCATGTGCGGCATAGCCCGCCGCAATCACGGCCGGATCGAAATCCGCGCGCAGCAGGCCCTTGCTCGGGCTGGCTTTCTTGATTTCGGCGATCACCGCCGCCTGTCCGGCCGCGATTTTCGCCCTGAGTGCGCCGACGAAATCGCGCGGCGGCAGCGCCGCGCGCGCCGCAGCGCGCACCTCGGCCAGCGGCCGCTCGCGCTTGGCCGCGGCGACTTCGTCGGCCTTGTGCGCGAGAATCTGCTTCAGTATGTCCGACATCGGTGGACGCTGGGCGGCATACTAGTTCTTGGCGCCGAGCTTCTGCGTCAACTGGACAAACTTGTCCAGCTTCGCCCGCGCCGCACCGCTGGAAATGGCATCAAACGCCTGTTCCACACCCTCTTCCATGCTGCCCGCTTTGCCGGCGACGTAAATTGCCGCGCCGGCGTTGAGGGCGACGATGTCGCGCGCCGCGCCCGATTTGTTTTCCAGCGCGGCGAGCACCATGGCGCGCGATTCCTCCACCGTCTCCACGCACAGCGCGCGTGGGTCGTGCAGCGGCAGGCCGAAGCGCTCCGGATGCACCGTGTACTCCTCGATGCGCCCGTCCTTCAGTTCGCCGATCATGGTCTTGTCGCTGATCGAAATTTCGTCCAGGCCTTCCAGTCCGAATACGGTCATCGCGTGGCGCGCCCCCAGGCGCTGCAGCACGCGGATCTGGATTCCGACCAGGTCCGGGTGAAACACGCCCATCAGCTGGGTCGGCGCGCCGGCCGGATTGGTGAGCGGCCCGAGGATGTTGAATATCGTCCTCACTCCCAGCTCGCGCCGCACCGGCGCCGCGTGCTTCATCGCCGTGTGGTGGCTGGGCGCGAACA
>CAZRMO010000108.1:0-12675 GCA_964601155.1 uncultured Enterobacteriaceae bacterium | reverse complement strand
TCTTCCTTGTTGTAATGAAACTCGAGTTCGCCCTTGTATGCGTGCTGCAGCGCCTGGGCGAGATCGCGCGCAAGATGGGCGTCGGTGGTCGTGACCATCACCCCGTCGGCACCGTCGACGACGGCCATGATCCGCTGCAGCGGGTGTTCCGCCTTTTCCTTCGCCTCGTGGTTGCGCATCAGATGCAGTATCTCGTCGCGATGCTGCCGCAGGAAGCCGCCTTTCAGCGCCACGAAACCCGCGGGCAATTTATCGTGGATGCGGCGGCACGCCGGGCACCGCGCCTCGTGCGCCCCTGCGGCCGCGCTACCCCAGGTCCAGCGGCCGCTCTGAAACACCGCGCCGCAATCGGGGCAGCGCGTAGGCTCGCGCAGTTTGCGCCCCGCCTTGTAGCTGTCGTGAACCAGTTCCTTGAACAGCTGGTCCCTGCTGATCGGTTGGAAACTACCACGCGCGCTTTTCATGACTGACCTTTCGTCGATGTGCATTCGTCCGCACCCCGCCGCGGCAGTACCGGAAACCCTGCCGTACGATTAATTCCGCCGCGATCCACGAGGAGAACATACCCCCGCCCGCGCCGCGCCAGTATGATTTCCGTCAAACGCCGCCTTTGCTCAAAGCGTCGGATTGCCTTCGTGGGCGTAGGTTTTTTCATGCTGTCGCTGGCAGGTGACGCAACGCTTCGCCGTCGGGTAGGCGACCAGGCGTTCGAATCCGATGTCGCCGCCGCAGTCCGCGCAGATGCCGAAGCTGCCGTCCGCGATGCGCGCCCGGCTCGCCTCGATGTCGCGCAGTTCCCGCACATGGCGGTCGATAATCGCGAGATTGAGGTCGGCCAGCGCATCGCCGGTCGCCCGGTCGCCGCTGTCGGCCGGCGCCCTGTCGATCAGTTCGACATATTGCTGGTTTTCACTCTTTTCCAGCGCTTCCCGCACCTGTTCCAGCAGCGACTTGTATTGCTTGTCGAGTTCGCGCTCGAGCTTGGAGCATTGGGTCTTGGTCAAAGCCATGATCTGTTCCTCCTTGGCGCAATCCGTTCCATCCCGATCGGCCGCGTCAGAAGATGAGGGGATGCTGTCCCCTCATGCCCGCCAAAGTCCGTGGGCGTGGCGAAAACTCTGATACGGCCCTATAGGACAAGGACATTGTCCCGGCCGCGCGGTTCAGTCGGCTTGACATTGCGCAACATCGGAGTGGATTGCCCGGCCGGCGCATTGCCGCCGCTCCCGGGTCAATCAGGCAGTGGGGACAGGGGGGGGCAGTGGCGTCGGCGCAGCGCTCGCGCTCGACGGCAGCAGCAAGTTCCAGCGGGCCATTCCCAAGGTTCCGAAATACCCGCTGTGCGCGAGACTTTCCTCGATGAGCCAGCGCGTAAGCTCCTCTGCGCTTGCGGCCGGCAGTTCGCGCTCTGCGTAGGCTTCACCCTCAACGAAGCTTAGCGCCATACCCGCGCGACTGGCCATCCTGCGCATGGGCGTATTGTCCGGAAGAAATACGACAAACACCTTCGCTATGCCGCAGATCTTGGCGCGCCGCAACAGCCCTTCCATCAATTGGGTGCCTATCCTTTGGCAGCGCCTGTCGGGCAGTACCGAAAACGCCATTTCACCGACTCCCGCGCCGCGGACCAACTCGGCCAATCCGATAATTCGCGCCTGTTCGTCAATCGCAGCGAGTATCGTATCCCGGGTGAAGTCGATCCGATCCACGTAACTTGAAACGGTCTCATCGGATAGCGAACAGCAGAAGCGCTTGCGGCGGTCGTCCGGGACGAGCGCAAGATAGAACTGTCTGACGGCCTCACGCTCGTACACCGTCAGTGGTCTTATGATCATCGAATCAACTTTCCGCGGGAAATCCGCTCGCGTCAGATTTATAGCATATTGACGCAACGCACAATAGTGCATTATCTGATCGCCCACATCAGAAAAGCAGATGGAAAAGGCTCGATTTACGATTGCCCGCAAGAAAACTGTTGCGGCGCAGCATTTCTTGTTGTACTATTCATTCGCGGGGTTTCTCCTCCTCCTCCTTTGGAATCCCGTCTTCTAGCCGGTGGCGTTTCAACAAACGCCACCGGCTTTTTTTTCAGGGCGCGTAACAAATAGACTTTTGCTAGCGTTTCTTAGGTTTCGTCCCCTTAGGTTTCGTCCCCTTAGGTTTCGTCCCCTTAGGTTTCGTTCCCGGCCCGGGCGTGCCGCGCGCCCGCAGAAAATCCCGGTATTTCATATCTTGGTCCAACAGATGCTCGATCAACAATTGTTTGATACGCAGGCCTTTCAGCGCCCAGACGAAGCTGATGTCGGTACCGGCGAATTCTTTCACGACACGCTCAAACTGCTCCGTGAGTTCCGCATGCTGGGCCGTGTGGTCTGCAGTCTCCGGATAGTTCCACTGTGCCAGAAGCTGCTCTTCGTGCCGGAAATGATGCGCTGCTTCGGTCAACATCAGGTCCAGCGCACGCGCGACCGTCGCCTTGTCTTCTATTTCGACAATCGCCCTGTTCAGATCATTCACGCGCGCGATGAATTGCCGGTGCTCGTCGTCCATCTCGGCAACGCCTACACTCAAGAAATTGCTCCACGCAATTTCCCATTCCTTATTCTCCAAGACCCCTCCTCAGGTTCGGCTCGCCATGGATCCAAGCGCGAGATTCGCATCGTGCCCGGTTTGTCGCCAAAGCCATTGACCTGAATCAAGATCGCTTATTCTGCAACGCGCGAACAAGCGGCGCTGCCGCGTCCAACAGTTAGGGGAAACTCCGATTGTTCCGGGCGCCGGCCCGCACCCGTGCGATGGAGAAGGGTTCGCGCTATGGACGCAGGGAGCAGGAGCAGGTCTGGCAAAGCGCCGAGGTGAACGCGCTGCATCGCCTCGCCGCGGCTGGCGTGCGGGTTCCGCAGCCTTACAACTTCCTCGAGGGTGTGCGAGTACAACGTGCAGGTCGGCGGCTACGGCCCCGTGATCATCGACCTGCCGCAAGCGGTCGACGCCGCAGGCAACAACAGCGCCCGCGCCATGCTCGAGCGCGATGTCGACAATCTGAGCGCCTACTTCGGCCGCTTCGCCCCTGAACTGTGCAGCACCGACTACGGCGGTGAAATCTGGTCGATCTACGAGAGCGGAAAATTGCACCCCGAGCTTGCGCTTGCGGGCCCCTTCGAGCGCAGCGAGAAACCCGCCGACGTGCGCGGGCTGATACGCGAAATCGACGAAGTGATAAAAGAGGAAGCCGCGCACCAACGCCAGAGGCAGGCGCTGGTGCGCTAATTCCGCGCCGTTCCAGGAAAGATTTTCCTTAGCCGCCTTCGATCTTCGGAATGAAGAAAATCTCGCAGCCGGGCCGCAGCTGCTGGTAATAGCCGACTTCGTGAATCTCGCCGTCGATGGCGACGCTGGTCTCTTCCTCCAGGTGCTCGCCCAGGCCGGGGTAGCGTTCGTCGAGCGCCCTGATGACGTCGTACAGGCTCTTCGCCACGATCTCGAATGCCTTCGCACCGCCCGTGTAGTGACTGCTCAAGCTGCTGGTGAGAACAACCCGCGCCGGCGCCTGATCCAAGGTTCTAGCCTCCGCTGCCAGAATCCAGCGCGTGAAGCACCTTGGGCGGCGACATCGGCAGTTCGGTCAGGCGCCGGCCGATCGCATGGCTGACCGCGTTCGCGACCGCCGCCATAGTCGGGACGATGTTCACCTCGCCCACCCCTTTCACACCATAGGGGTGGTTCGGATTCGGCACCTCGACCAGCACCGTCTCGATCATCGGCAGGTCGGATGCGACCGGGATGCGATAGTCGAGGAAGCCCGCATTCACCAGGTGTCCCGCGGCGTCGTAGATATACTCCTCGTTCAAGGCCCAGCCTATGCCCTGCACGGCGCCGCCCTCCATTTGTCCCTCGACATAGCTTCGATGTATCGCCCGTCCCACATCCTGCGCGACGACAAAGCGCAGCACCTTCACGCTGCCGGTCTCGGGGTCGACCTCGACGTCGCACAATTCCGAGGCAAAGCCGGGCGCCCAGCCGCCCGCGTTGACCGATGCCTCGGCGCCGATCGGCCCGCCGGTCACTGCGTGCTTGGCGGCGATGGCCTTGAGCGTCAACAGTTCGAACTTGCCGCTATTCTTGCCAGCATACCGCGCGCAGCCGTCCTCCCACACCACCTCGTCCTTATCCACGTTCCAGATCATTGCCGCGCGCGCGCGCAGTTCGGCGATGACCTTGTTGCACGCTTCGACCACGGCGATGCCGGTGGCGAAAGTGGTGCGCGAGCCGGCGGTGAGGTGCGTGTAGCCGATCGAGCTGGTATCGGCCACGATGGCGCGGACATTGTCGTAGACGACGCCGAGCGTTTCCGCCGCCATGATCGCCATCGATGCGCGCGAGCCGCCGATGTCCACGCTGCCGGTCGCGACCATGACTGTGCCGTCCTCGTTGACGTGCACCGCTGCGCTCGATTCCCCGCCGTTGTTGAACCAGAACCCGGAGGCGACGCCACGGCCCTGGTTCTTGCCCAGCGGCGCCGCATAGGCGGGATGATCCAGCAGCGCATGGACGGTTTCGGCGTAGCCCTCGTGCGCGTGCTTCGGCCCCCATGCGGTCGGCGTTCCGGTCTTGCACGCATTCAGCAACCTGAACTTCAGCGGTTCCATGCCTATCTTGGCCGCGACGGCGTCCATGACGCTTTCCACCGCGAATGCCGAAATCGGCGAGCCGGGCGCGCGGTAGGCGGCCGCTTTCGGCCGGTTGCCGACCACATCGTAGCCGACCGAGCGCACGTTTGCGATGTCGTAGGGCGCAAAGCCGCACATGGTCGCGTTCATCACCGGCGAGCCAGGAAAGGCGCCCGCCTGGAACTTGAACACGCCCTCGGCGGCAATGATCCTGCCGTCCTTCTTGACCCCGATCTTGACCCTCATCGACGATCCGGAAGTCGGTCCGGTGGCTTTGAACACGTCTTCCCGGCTCATCACGATTTTTACCGGATGACCGGTCTTGCGCGAGAGCGCAGCCGCCACCGGTTCGACATAGATGACAGTCTTGCCGCCAAAGCCGCCGCCGATCTCGGCCGGATGCACCAGCAGGTCGCCGATATTCATGCCGAGGAGCCGCGCCGTAAGCGCGCGCACCACAAAATGGCTCTGGCTCGAGGCCCAGAGTTCCCCCTGCCCGTCGGCATCGAATCGTGCAAGGCATGCATGCGGCTCGATGTAGCCCTGATGCACCGGCGCGGTCTTGAAGCTCATCTCCACGATCTCGTCGGCCGCGGCGAAGCCGGCCTCGGGGTCGCCGATCTTGAATTCGATCCGCTTCGAGATGTTAGAGGGCTTGCTCGGCGGCGGCTCCACGCCGCGCGTGATCATGTCCTCGAACAGCAGAGGCGCATCGGGACGCATCGCCTCATCCACATCGATGACGTGCGGCAGCAGCTCGTAATCGACCGCTATCAGCCGCAGCGCCTCCTCGGCGACGTCCTTGCTGACCGCGGCGACGGCGGCGACGGCGTGTCCTTCGTAGAGGACTTTCTCGCGCGCCATGATGTTGCGCGTCACGTGCCAGAAATTGACGGCGACACGCTCGGGGCCGATAAACTCGTACTTCTGCTCGGGAAAGTCCGCGGACGTGATAACCCCCCGGACCCCGGGCAGCGCCTGTGCCCTCGAGGTGTCGATCGAGCGGATGCGGGCGTGGGCATGCGGCGAGCGCAGGATGGCGCCCCAGAGCATGCCCGGCAGCGCGAAATCGGCGCCGTAGCGGGCAAGCCCCGTCACCTTGGGCACGCCGTCGGGCCGCGCCGGCCGCGTGCCGACGACCTTCAGAACCTGTTCCTCGTGCTTGATCGTTTTCGCGTCCATGCTCATTTCCCCCGCATTTCGCTTGCCGCGTCGAGCACCGCTTCGACGATCTTGTTGTAGCCGGTGCAGCGGCACAGGTTGCCGGCCAACCAGAAGCGGACCTCCTCCTCGGTCGGATCGGGATTGCGCTCGAGTAGCGAGCGCGCCGCGATCAGGATCCCCGGGGTGCACACGCCGCACTGCAGCGCGGCATGCTCCACGAACTTGCGCTGCAGCGGATGCAGGCTCGTGCCTTCGGCCATGCCTTCTATGGTCTGGACGGACTTGCCCTGCGCTTCGACGCCGAGGACCAGGCAAGAGCACACTAGGCGGCCGTCGATCGTCACGCTGCAGGCGCCGCAATCACCGGTGCCGCAGCCTTCCTTGGTGCCGGTGAGGTTCAGTTCGTCGCGCAGCACTTCAAGCAGCGTCTGTCGCGTCTCGCAAAGATACTCGACGGCATTGCCGTTGAGCGTTGCTGTCACATGATGCTTGGCCATCAGGCGTTCCTCCCTGCGCGCTCGAGCGCAATTGCGGCAGCGCGCCGCGCCAGCACGCCCGCAATCTTCACTCGGAATTCCCTGGTCCCGCGTTTGTCGTCTATCGGCCGGCAAGCGGCGCTCGCGGCAGCAGACAGGCGCTCGAGCGCAGCGGCATCGACTTTGCTGCCGATCAGGGCCGCAGCAGCCTCGGGCACCAGCAAAGCGCGCTCGGCGACAGCGCCGAGGCTGACCCGCGCCTGGCTGCAGACGCCTTTATCATCGAGCGTGAGATTGACCCCCGCGCCGGCGACCGCGATGTCCATCTCGGTGCGCGGCGTGAAACGAAGATAGGCATCGCCTGAACGCGGTGGCCGCCGCGGCAGCAGAAAGGAAGTGATGATTTCACCTTCTGCCAGCGAGATCTTGCCCGGCGCCGTGGCGACATCCTCGACCGGCAGCTCGCGGCTGCCGACGGAGCCGACGATGCGCGCGACCGCGCCCGCCGCGATCATGGCGGGGACGCTGTCCGCCGCAGGCGAGGCGTTGCACAGATTGCCACCCACCGTCGCGCGCCCCTTTACCTGGACCGAGCCGATCAGCTTGACCGCGTCGGTCACGCCGGGCCAGGCGGCCGCGAACACTGTGTGCTCGACCAGCTCCATGCAGCTAACGGCTGCGCCGAAGCGAAACCCGCCATCCTCGTCGGCAATCGCGCGCAACTCGGGGATGCCCTTGATGTCTACGAGCAGGTCGGGCGAGACGCGGCCGCCGCGCATCTGGATCAGCAGATCGGTGCCGCCTGCCAGCACCCTAGCCCGCCCCTTCGCGCCCGAAAGCAAGGCAACAGCGGCCTGCAGCGTCTGCGGCGCCTCATAACGTATTTCACTCATCTCGCCTTCCTACTATATTGGTCCAACGCATGTCGGTCCACGACTCTGACGATATTATCATCACTGACGACTGCCGCGACCGGGCCCGGAACAGCATTGTGGCGGTTCCGTTGTTCGACTTCAACGGCATGCTCATAGAAACAACAATTGTCGAACGCGCTTACAGGAGCGCCCGCTTTCTCGGCCCTTCAGGAGCGCGCGGCCGTGGAAGCGCCTCGCGCCCTGGCTTCCAGCCAAAGCAGCCACAGGCCGCAAACCAGCGCGGGCGCAGCGACCAGCAGGAAGGCGGCGGAATAGCTCACGCCGCCCTCGACCAGAAAGGCAAAAGCCGCCGGTCCGGTGAGCACGCCGAAAAAAGTAAAGAAAAGCGCGCCGCCGGTCGCAAGCCCTGCCTTGCCCTGCGGTGCCTCCTTGGCGACTTGGGCAAGATATACGCCGTTCCAGCCGATCGCGGTTGCGCCGAAAGCCGCGCAGGCGACGGCAATGGCGATCGGCGACCAGCCGGATGTAAAGAGCGCGGCCGCGATCGCGCTAAGCGCTATCCCGCAGCCGATGACGCCCAGTATCCCTAGCGGCCGGCCGCTGCGGTCCGCGATCGCTCCCCATAGCACGCGCGCGACCACGCCGCCGCCTTGCGCGACCGAGAGCATCAGGCCGGCCTGAAGCAGCGAATAGCCGACATCGCGCGTGAGATAGGTGACGAGATAGGTGGTCAGGCAGACCTGGACCGAAGCGAAGAAAAACGAGCAGAAAGCGAGGCGCCGGATGGCGGGGTGCGCGATGGTGAAGCGCAGCGGATCCAGTGCGCCGGTGACGCGGATGCGCGTGGCGCTGGTGCGCCCGGCGTCGAGCGACTGCCGTATCGGCTGTGCAAGCGCCGCGGTGGCGATGCAGGCGACACCGACCATCAGTGCCGCCACGCGCCAGCCCCACAGCAGCACCAGCGACGGCACCACTGCGCCGGCAAGAGCGCCACCCAGCGGCACGCCGGTCTGCTTCAGGGAAAAAATCAGCGACATCATGTGCGGCGGCGTGCTCTGGCTCAGCAGATGCGAGCTTGCCGGCGTCACCGGGCCGTAGCCGAAGCCCAGCAGCAGGGCGCCCGCGACGAGAAGCGCGGGCGTCGCGCCCGTCGCGCAGGCAAGACCGGCCGCGCACGAGACCAGGCAGAGTTGGCTGATGCGGATCGGGCCATACTTCTGGATGAGCCTGCCGCTGGCGAGACTGGACACCATGCTCCCGCCATAGACCATCGCTATGAACAGGCCCACGTAGCCCGCAGACACACCGGCGTCGACAGCCGCGACCGGCGCCAACACCGGCATGGTCACCACCGCCATCGCCACCAACATCTGCACCGCCAGCGTGACGCCCAGGGAAAACAGCGTGCTACGCATCTGTCGTGATCGGGACGCGCAGGCCCGACGAATTCGCGCGGAAGAATCGGTCGATAGAATGCAGGCTAGGCGCGCTATCGGGCGAGAGCCATCGTTTCCCGACCGTTGATTTCCCGGCTTGAGCCGATCGTCTTTTCATTTTTCGATAAGTGTCCTCGGTGAGGATTGTGCCTCCAATTTTTCATTGGCACAATTTCCACGCTCCACATTGCGTGAACGGTCGCGGAACTCATCATTTTTTGCACCGAAGCGAAAGGTGCCGTGTCTAAAAGCCGAAATAGACCGAGATATCCCCGCGGAAGTCGCCAGCCTTCTTGCTCCCGCCGCCGTCCATTACCCGCGCCAAGTCGAAGCGCATATTGAAGTTCCGTTGGATATTCCAGCGAAAACCCGCGCCGATGCTGGCGATCGAGATCTGTTGCCTGTCTTCCCCGGCCAACCGATTGTTGGCCGCACTGGCGATGTCGTAGAACAGCAAGCCGCGCAGGTTACCTTCGCCGGGGACCAGTTTGCCCGCCAGGTTCGGCGAATAGAGCTCGAGGTTGGCGAAATAGCCGGTATCGCGGGCAATTTCGCGCTCGAGGAAGCCACGGACGGCGGTCGCGCCGGCAATGCCGAATTGCTCACCCGGCACAAGGGCATTCGAGGTGTACTGTGCGTTGAAGGCCCCGCGGACTTGCCAGTTGTTCTCAAAGGCGTTCACCATGCTGGCGCCAAAGCGAAGAATGGTGTAACGGGAAGAAGCACCATCCCCGCCATTTGGACTCGGACGCGCCGCATTGAAATCACGCGCCTGCCCATTGGCAGCCCCGGGAACATTGTGCGACAAGGCGACATAAAAATCGGAGATGCGCCCAGGCTTTGCCCAATTGCCGCTGTACGCCACGCTGATGGGCCTCACGGTGACATCCACCGCGGCCGGCCCGCATCCGGCCGCGCCGAAATCACCGAGCGCGCAGTCGTTCTTGTAGGCGCGATAATCGAGGCCGTACACGATCCGCTGCGAATACTCGCCGCGCCGCTCGAGCAACTGGTTGTAGCGCAAGCCGTAAACATCGCCCTTGCCGGAGAAAGTAAGCGGCCCCGCGACGGTCGACGTGGTGCCGGCGCTGACATCCGAGCGGGCGACGATGAAATCCATGGAATCGCCCCGCGAATACAGCGGCAGGCGATAGCTCCCGCTGTAGAGGCTGACCTGGTTCTCCTTCCCTGGCGAGGTGACGTAGTTGAACGTGACAATGTGGTCGCGGTTGAATACGTTGGCATGCTGCACGCCGACGCCGAGCCGAAAGTCGCCCGTCTGCGGATTGCCGGTATTGTCCAAAGTCATGAAGGCCTTGAGCGGCCGTACGTCGATGACGTCGACGCTGGCGTCCACCACACCCGCGTTCTCGCTCGGGCGCAACACGACGTCCACCTGCTTGGCCGGATTCTCGTTGGCCAGCTGCGAGTTCGCCGAGATATCCCTCGGTCTGGGCGGAGCGTTCTCCTTGAGCGCCGGAAGGCTGGCGCGGATGTTTGCATCATCGAAAAAGCGGTTGCCTTCGATGGTGACCTTGCCGATGCGCGCTTCGATGACCCGCAGCGTGACTACACCGCGGTCGAGGTCCTGCTCGGGCGCGACCACCCATACTACGTTGAAACCTGCGGCGCGATAGCGCTGCCTGAGCGCTTCGATCGCGTGTTGCACGTCGCCATACTCGCGCTGTTTGCCGGTGAAGGGCTGGAGCGCCGCTTCGATATCATCAGGTTTGAGCAGCGTATTGCCCTCGATGTCGAAGCGATCGATGTCGAAACGCTCGGATTTTGTCTGCGCAAAGGAAAGCGTCGCTGTCAGCAGCAGCGCCAGCGCAAGTCCCATGCAGCGAATCTTTGGCGACCGCTCCCCCTTCTCCCGAAGCCCGGTAAGTCCTGCGCAAATACTCATTTGTTATCTACTTTTTCGCGTTGCTGCGGGAATGACCATGTTTCGCAAAACCCTCCCCCGGAAACCGAATCGCAAGGACTCGTGCTTCGTCTCAAGCGTGAGTTGAAATTGTTCGTCCCCCGCATCACATCGAATCCAGGGTCAGCGTTGTTTGGGTTCAGGGAAATATGCCAGAAGTTACCCGGACGGTAGTAGGTTTCGTTATTAACGACTCCAGCAAAAACGACCTGCTCCGGGTCAAAACCTAAAACTGGCTCTGCAGCAGCGCCAGTGATGATGAGATCGTTGCGCGTAAAGCTCATTGTGTAGTTGCCGTTGGCCGCAAGGCTGCCTTGGGTGATGGCGTATGGCCCGCCCAGCGCACTCTCCCCGGGGACGCGCGTGAGCGCACCCGAGAGTACGGACACTGCGGTGTCGGCGATGCCGAGAGCCGGGTTATCCACCAGCCCCGTAACGCTAAAGGTCAACGCCGGATCGGGTTTGCCGAAGAGCTTGCTCTGGGAATTCGCGGCAACCTTGAGCGCCGCCGGGGTGATCGTAAGACCGTTGCTGGTAAAACTGCCCACGGTGTAATTGCTGCTGACCGCCAAAGTGCCCTGGGTGATGGCGTACGGCCCGCCCAGAACGGTTTCGCCGGAGACACGCGTGAGCGCGCCCGAAAGCACGGTAGCCGAGGTGTCGACCACGCCAAGTGCCGGGTTGTTCACCAGCCCCGTAACGTCAAAGGTCAACGCCGGATCGGTCGTGCCGTAGACTTTGCTCTTGGCGTCAGCCGTAACCATCAGGGACACTGGGGCCACGCTTAGGGCGCCATTGATATAGCTGATGGTGTAATTCGTCGAACTCTGGCCGGAAGGAAAGATGACGTAGTTGCCCACGTTGGAGGACGGTACAGCTGGAGTGGCGAACACCAGCGCACCGGCCAGCGTGGCTGCGCTCTCCCCGTTCTGCAGGCCAATGTAGGTGGCGGAAAATGCCGGGTTCGCGTCGCCGTACACGCGGCTTGCGCTGTTTGCCGTAATGTCCAGCGGCGCAGGAGTAATGTCGGCCTGAGACGTGGCCGTGCTGTTGACCGTGTAGTTGCCCGCGTCTGCGCCCATCAGGCCGAGGCCGGTGCCGGTGACCGTCTTGCCGGCACCCGCGTTCTTGTTGTCGAAGCTCGCCGTCCCGCCACTGTAGCTCACCACGTCCGCGCCCAGCACGCCTGCGACTGAGCGCCCGGTAATCGTCGCCGCGTCGCTCGCATCATAGACTTTGTTGGCCGCGGTAATGCTGCCGGTGATCGCCAGCGGCGTGATGTCGGCCGCGGTGCTCGCCGTGGTGTTGAAGCTGTAGTTGCCCGCATCGGCGCCGCCCAGCGCGATGCCCGCCACGGCCACCGTTTTGGCGGCGCCGATGTTCTTGTCATTGAAGCTCGCTGCGCCGTAGCCGAGGCTCAGCACGTCGCCGCCCAGGCGGTTGTCGGCGAGCGTCACGGTGGCGCTCGGCGTGGCGTCGTATAGTTTGTTTTGGCCTGCGGCAGAGATTGTCAGCGCGGCCTTGGTGATGTCGGCCGTGGTGGTAGCACTGCTGTTGACCGTGTAGTTGCCGGCATCGGCGCCTGCTAAAGCGAGTCCGGTACCGGTGACCGTCTTGCCGCTGGCCGCGTTCTTGTCGGAGAAGCTGGCGGTTCCGCCGCTGAAGCTCACATCGTCCCCGCCAATCGCGCCCGCGAGCGAGCGCCCGGTGATCGTCGCCGCGTCGGTCGCGTCGTAGACCTTATTCGCCGCGGTGATGCTGCCGGTGATGCCGAGCGCCGTGATGTCGGCCGTGATGGCGGCGCTGCTATTGACCGTGTAGTTGCCGGCATCCGCGCCCGCGAGTACCAGACCGGTGCCGGTCACGATCTTGCCGATGCCCGCATTCTTGTCACTGAAGCTCGCCGCCCCGCCGCTGTAGCTCACCGCGTCCGCGCCCAGCACACCAATGAGCGTGCGCGTCAGTATCGTCGCCGCGTCAGTCGCGTCGTACACCTTGTTGGCCGCCGTGATGCGGCCGTTGATCCCCAGCGCCGTGATGTCGGCCGTGGTGGCGGCGCCGCTGTTGACGGTGTAGTTGCCCGCGTCGGTGCCGGTCAGGGCGAACCCGGTACCCGTCACGGTCTTGCCG
>CAZRMO010000107.1:0-12890 GCA_964601155.1 uncultured Enterobacteriaceae bacterium | reverse complement strand
ACCTACTCCAAGGTGATGGCCTGGGTGGCTTTCGACCGCGCGGTCAAGGACGCCCAGGCCTACGGGCTGGACGGCCCGGTCGAGCGTTGGCGGCAGGTGCGCGATGCGATTCA
This sequence comes from uncultured Enterobacteriaceae bacterium, assembly GCA_964601155.1. GTDB lineage: Bacteria > Pseudomonadota > Gammaproteobacteria > Burkholderiales > SG8-39 > 2-12-FULL-64-23. The sequence goes on along the minus strand of CAZRMO010000107.1, from coordinate 12,777 downwards.
CGCGCAGGTGTGCGCACAGGGCTACGATCCGCAGCGCAACACCTTCGTGCAGTACTACGGCTCGACGCATCTGGATGCGAGCCTGCTGTTGATCTCCCAAATGGGTTTTCTGCCGCCGGACGATCCGCGCGTGCGCGGCACCCTGGAAGCGATCGAGCGCAAGCTCGTCGTCGATGGACTGGTGCTGCGTTATTCGACCGACGGCGGTGCCGATGCACTGCCGGCTGGGGAAGGGGCGTTCCTGCCCTGTTCGTTCTGGCTTGCCGATTGCCTGGCGCTGTGCGGACGCCGCAAGGAGGCAGAGGCATTGTTCGAGCGCCTGCTCGCGCTGCGCAACGAACTCGGTCTGCTGGCGGAGGAATACGATACGCGCGCGCGGCGCATGCTCGGTAATTTTCCGCAGGCGCTGACACACATGGCGCTGATCCACACCGCTAGCCTGCTGTCGATTCCAGAACATGAGGCCAGGCGCGCCAGCGCGAGAGGCGAGCGGCCTGTCACCGCGACGCAAACATGATCGCTGGGCCGGCGGCGATGGTTTCTGCTATCGAGGATGGGCACAGCAAATGACGACGACTGAAAAGGCGGGCCGCGTTTCGCTTCTGCTTGCCGGCGTTTCGCTTGCATTCGCCGCCGGGCCCACGAACGCATACGGGAGCGCGGCGGGCGCGCCGCTGTACTTCGCCGACGCCGGCGCGGCGCCCGGCATGCTCTTAACCCAGTATGGCGCGCCGGGGGCGCAATCGGGAACGGCCTCGGTCTACGACTCGATTGCAGTGGCGAAGCCGGCGGATGGATCGACCGTGTTCAACAATGCCGGCAACGTAGACGTGACAGTCGTCGTTTCGCCCGCCCTGCGCGCCGCTGCCGCGGATCAAGTTGTACTGCTCGTCGACGGCCACCGCGCGGCGACGCAAAGCGCGACGGACTTCAAATTGACCGGAATCGTGCGCGGACAACATACCCTCCAGGCGCAAGTCGTGGACAGCAGCGGCAAGGCGTTGATCGCGTCGAAGCCGGTGAAATTCTATATGTGGCAGGCTTCGCGCCTATTCCTCAACCGCCGCGGCAAATAAGCGCGGCATTCTGCGGGGAAATCCCGACGGCCCAAATAAAAAGCCCCGCCGCAAGGCGGGGCCAGTTGACGGCGTTGTAGCGTCGTTATTGTGTGCGCGTGCCGACTACGTCGATCTCGACGCGGCGATCGGCTTGCAGGCACTTGATCAGCTTGCGGCTGATGTGGCCTTTGCATTCGCCGGGCTTGGTCACCGGGTTCGCCTTGCCTTTGCCCTCGGCCAATATCCGGTTGGCGGGTATGCCTTTGCTCACCAGGTAGGCCTTGACCGTTTCGGCGCGCCGCTGGGAAAGCTTCAGGTTGTACGCCTTGCTGCCGATCCTGTCCGTGTAGCCGATGTCGATGATGGTTTCCACGTCGATCGCTTGCAGTTTGCTGACGAGGTCGTCGAGCTTTTCCTTTCCTTCGCTGCGCAGAGTCGACTTGTCGAAGTCAAACAGCGTCTCGGCCGAAAACTTGACCTTTTCCTCTATGGGCTTGGGCGCCATAGGCGCCGGGGCGGGCGCGGGCGGAACCACGGCGACAGGAGCGGGCTTCGGCTTGGGCTTGGGCAGGAGTTCCGGATCGCACTCTTTGGTCGCCATCGCTGGCGTCCAGTAGCCCGTGCGCCAGCACAGGCCGAAGGGATCTTTTACGGTGACACCGGAGACCGGGGCTTGGACATAGCCATCTACCTGGGCGAACGCGCCCGGCGCGAACGCGCCGATGACCATCGCGAGCGCAAAAGCGGTCAGCGATTGCAGCGACAGCGACCGATTCGAATTTGCTGCTATTGGAGATTTCATTTGTCTTCCTTCTTGATATTGTGACGGGCTTGCTTGTGGTGTTTACTGGTGTGCGTGCGCTGGCGCTTCCTTGCCGCGTGTACGGTCGGACAGTTAGTTACAGCCATGGTTCCAGCGGCGGCAAACGGCGGAAGGCGGACCCACGAGCCAGAGCTGGGATGCATCGGAACAAGATTCTCATAAACGCTTATCTAGTGAGCCGTCGGCATAGTTTGGCCCTGTGAAAATACAAATTTCACAGACTCTTAACGCCCGTGATCCGGAACGGTTGACATGCAGCGCACAGCCTTGCGTAGCTCGGTGCAAAAGCGGCAAGCCGTGGAAATAATGGAAATATCGTCCAGGGTCGAAGCGGGGCCGACGTGCGCATCGGAGCGGCGGCGGCCACGACGGGAATTTCGGTGTGTCCGGCCTGCGCTAGTCCGGCCGCGACGACAGCGGTGCGGCGACCGCCTCGAGCGACACGCGTTCGGCGCGCACGCCATAGCGCAGTTCTGCCGCGGCGGCCAAGTACATGAGCAAGGCGCCGAGCAGGTAGCCGTAGAACACATTGATGCGTTCGCCGCTGCCGATCAGGAGGCCGAATAGCCAGGGCGCGACGATGCCGCCGGCTGCGGTGCCGACGGCGTAGAAGACGGCGATGGCGAGCGCACGCAGTTCCAGCGGGAAGACTTCGCTGATCGTCAGGTAGGCCGAACTGGCCGCGGCCGAGGCAAAGAAGAAGATTACCGCCCATGCCGCTGTCTGGCCGAGTGCCGTCAGCGTCTGGTCGACGAACAGCGCGCCTGTCGCCAGCAGCAGGGTCGCGGCGATCGCATAGGTGGCGGAGATCATCGTGCGGCGCCCGAGGCTGTCGAACAGGTGCCCCAGCAGCAGCGGGCCGAGGAAATTGCCGATGGCGAAGGGCAGCAGATAGAGGCCCGTGTTCTGCACCGGCACCGCGTAGAAGCGCGTCAGAACGAGCGCATAGGTAAAGAAAATGGCGTTGTAGAGAAAAGCCTGGGACGCAATCAGTATGAAGCACAGTATCGCGCGCTCGCGATACTGGCGGAACAGGGTAGTGAAAATGATGCCGAAACCGAAGCGGCGGCGGGGATGGATGGCAAGCGTTTGCGTCGCCGCCGCGAGGACAACTCCGGTTTGGCGTTCCACCCGCGTTTCGATCTCGGTCATCGCGCGCTCGGCCCGCGCGTGATGGCCGTGAATGGCAAGCCAGCGCGGGCTTTCAGGGATGAACGCGCGGGCGAATAACACCGCGAAGCCGAGCAGGGCGCCGATGCCGAAGCCGACGCGCCAGCCGATATCGACCGGGAATACGGCCGGGTCGAGCAATAGCAGCGTGGCGCCGGAACCGAGCATGGCGCCGAGCCAGAAGCTGCCATTGATGATCAGGTTGACGCGGCCGCGCAGGCGCGCCGGGATCAGTTCGTCTATGGCCGAGTTGATGGCTGCGTATTCGCCGCCAATGCCGAAGCCGGTGATGCAGCGAAAGGCTGCCATGCTGACGAAATTCCAGGAGAACGCGGTCAGCAGCGTACCGGTGAGATAGATCGCCAGGGTGACGAAGAACAGCCGGGCGCGGCCGTGGCGGTCGGTGAGCCAGCCGCAGACGAGGGCGCCCGCCACCGCCCCGAGCAGGTAGAAGGAGGCCAGGGCGCCGATTTCCGCGCTGCTGAGGTGCAGCGTCGCCGGTTCCTGCAGCACGCCGCTGACCGCGCCCTTCAGCGTCACCTCGAGTCCGTCGATGGCCCAGCTTGCGCCGAGGGCGCACACCAGCAGCCAATGGAAGCGGCTCCAGGGCAGCCGATCGAGCCGCGCCGGGATATCGGTATACACGGGCGTCGCGTCGCGCCGCTGCGGTCCGCCGGGTTCGGATTGTTCTTTTCGGTCCATCGTCGCCGTCAGCATCGTGGGGAAGTCACGCGAAACCGGTGCCACTCTAGCGCAACATCGGAAACCGAGTCGAGCCCGGCGCCAGGCAGGTCCCGGTTCGCCGATGGCGCGCAGCCGCTTCAACGCATGCGAAGCTGCGCTGTTGCGTCAGCGAGGCGCAACCGACCTGCGCGTCACGTATCCGATGGAAAGTCCCTGCGCCAGGATGGAGAACACGACGACGCTGTAGGTCAGCGCAACGACAGTGTTGCGCTCCATGCCTTCGGGCAGCGACAAGGCGAGCGCCACCGAAATGCCGCCGCGCAAGCCTCCCCAGGTCATCACTTTCCACGAACCCTGCGGCAGTTTGAGCGCGCCCTGCAGCAGGCCCACGGGCAATCCGACGGTAAGCAGCCGGGCCAACAGCGTTACCGCCACGGCAACAAGCGCGGCGACCAGTTCGTTGACCGAGAACGCCACGAGCAGAACCTCCATGCCGATCAGGACGAACAGCGTCGCGTTCAGGATCTCGTCGATCAGCTCCCAGAACATGTCCAGATAGCGGCGCGTCGTGTCCGACATCGCCAGCGCGCGGCCCTGATTGCCGATGATCAGGCCGGCGACCACCATGGCCAGCGGGCCGGACACATGCAGCTCGCCGGCCAGTGCATAGCCGCCGGTGACGGCAGCCAGGGTCAACAGCACTTCGACCTGGTAGTTGTCCACGCTTTTCAGCAGGCGGAAGGTCACGTAGCCGAGGACCAGGCCGAACAGCAGGCCGCCGCCCGCTTCGTGCAGCAGCAATTCGAAGCCCTGGCCCGGCGTCGGCGTGACGCCGCTCACGAGCATGCCCAGAAGCAGCGAAAAAATCACCACCCCGACGCCATCGTTGAACAGCGATTCGCCCGCGATCACCAGTTCCAACTCCTTGGGCGCGCCGGCGGATTTGAGAATGCCCATCACCGCGATCGGATCGGTGGGCGAGATCAGGGCACCGAACAGCAGGCAGTAGATCAGCGGCAGGTGCAGGCCGACCAGGGGCAGCACAAACCACATTCCATACCCCACCGCGAGGGTCGACAGCAGCGTGCCCAGAACCGCCAGACCAGCGACCGGCCAGCGGTGGGCGCGGAGCTCGCTCATGTCGACATGCAGCGCGCCGGCAAACAGCAGCAGCGACAGCATGCCCTGCATGAGGACGTCGGAAAAGTTGATCGAACGCAACAGCGACTCTTCGTACTGGTGCAGATCGCGCGCGACGCCCAGCGCGTTCAATGCGACCAACGCCAGCGAAAAAACCAGAGCCGTTGCCATCACGCCGATCGTCGTGGGCATGCCGACGAAGCGGTGGTTCAGGTAGGCGAGCAGTGCGGTGATGACCAGGCAGATAGCGGCGATATTAAGCATTGCTTGGCTCGGTATCGATAAAGCGAGGGCTCAGTGTATATCGAACGCAGGGGCGCATACCTGCCTATGTTCCGGCACGGGGTCCATGCCGATCGCGCCCCGGCTTGATACTTTTCAGGGTGCCGTAGATCCCGGCTACTACGTCCTTGACGGCATGGTCGGTCGCCTGGTCCAACTGCCTGTCTCGTTCATTTGATCCTACTTTTCTGGTAAGGCGGGATAAACTTACGTCGGACAGTCCCGTGTCGCTGGATTTCCACACTTCAGCTAGCGGATGCAGGCGGATTAACTCGGCTTCTATTCTGACGGGGCGGGATACCACGTCCAAAGCCCAGAATCCGGCATAAGCCTCTGCCGTTTCTTCAGCAGTTTCTTGCGCCAGATAGGCTCCTGCCGCCGCTTTTGCAGCGGCGGCGCCGGAGTAAGCAATAGCGGCTGTAAGTGCCAGCGTGGACGATACCTCGAATGCGATATAGCCATCGCGCCAGGATCTCGGGGTCAAACCGTAGTCCGTAATATGAAACCTCAGGAGTGCGTCAGCTCCCGTGCTCGACCTGATGCGATCTGCCTCAAGTTGCGATAGTGCAGTTCCAAAGGTTTCACCCTGGATTTTATCGATAAGCGGTTTCTCTCCTGCCGGAGGCTTGACAACGACAACGAGTCCCGGCTGTTTGCTCAGGGCCGAGTCCATTGCGCTCAAGGCGTATTCTTGAGCATGCTTCACCGCTCGCGAAATCGGTCCTTCCGGAATTGGTAATTTTGGTTTGATATCCGGAGCCAATACTGTTTCGAGCCTGCGAGGGTCGGCCTTGATCGGCGATTGCATCAGCAGAACTTTGATAGGCGTGTTCATGTGCGATTGCACAAGCCGCATATTCGTTGTCGTGGCGCAGCCGCCAAGCCCGGCACCTATCAGGCAAAGAAATGCGATAAAGAGATGCCGACAGGAATTGCCAATGCCGCAGTCTTTAGTCATATAGGAGTCAGCCCGCCCACTTATGGAAGTTTTCAGATGCGTTCCATATTAGGCAGAGATTCTGTAAGAACGTGCGCTGCCGTTTTCGGAAACGGGACAACAAGCTGAAGCCAGCAGGCAATTTCACTTGAACAACGCGGCGAAAATGCAGGAATTCGGGTGCGTGCGGCGTAGGGCTACTGGAAACGGGAACCGGCTCTTCTTGCCGAATCGGATTCCTGCCATGGATGGATCGCGCGCTTTGCGATTCGGAAAACCGATTTGGAAATCTAACGGCCTGAGAATTAAGGTAAAATGCTATCTCAGTGCCTTTGGTGCCCAGGAAGGGACTCGAACCCCCACAGTGTCGCCACCGCATGGACCTGAACCATGTGCGTCTACCAATTCCGCCACCTGGGCACAACAAGGTGCGCAATTCTATAGGAAACAAGGATTTTGTCAACGCAGACACCCCCAAAACGTAAGCCCACCGCACGCTCTGCGCGCGATCCGCACTATGCGCGCGAGGCGCAGCGATACGAGCATCCGCTGCCGAGCCGCGAGTTGATTCTGGACACTTTGGCGAAGGAAGGGATTCCGGTGCAGGAGGACGAACTGCTGCACCTGCTGCACATAGAGCCGGACGAGGTCGACAGTTTCCGCCGGCGGCTGCGCGCGATGGAGCGCGAGGGCCAGATCATGCGCAACCGCAAGCATGCGATCCTGGTGGCTGGCAAGCTCGACCTGGTAGCCGGCCGCATCGAGGGGCATCCTGACGGTTACGGCTTTCTCGTGCCGGATGAACGCGGGCCGGACATGTTCCTGTCCGAGAAGGAGATGCGCAAAGTGCTGCACGGCGACCGCGTCATGGCGCGCGCGAGCGGCGTCGACCGGCGCGGGCGCCCCGAAGGCGCGATCGTGGAAATCATTTCGCGCGCCAATACGCGCCTGGTCGGCCGTCTGCACAAACCGCACGGCGTTGCCTTCGTCGCCGCCGAGAACCGGCGCATCAGCCAGGATATCCTGATTCCGCCCGGCGCCGACATGGGCGCAAAGCCCGGCCAGGTGGTGACGGTGGAAATCGTGGCCCAGCCGGACAAGAACGCGCAGCCGGCCGGGCGCATCGTCGAAGTGCTGGGCAACTACGCCGACCCGGGCATGGAAATCGAGATTGCGCTGCGCAAGCACGAGCTGCCCTACGAATTTTCCAGCGCGGCGCTGCGCCTGACGGAAAAACTTCCGGATGAGGTGCGTCCGAACGACAGCAAGGGGCGCGAGGACCTGCGTGCGCTGCCGCTGGTGACCATAGACGGCGAGACGGCGCGCGATTTCGACGATGCCGTGCATTGCAAGCGCGAAGGCAAGGGTTTTCGCCTATGGGTGGCGATCGCCGACGTAAGCCACTACGTGCGCCCCGGCGATGCGCTGGATACGGCTTCGCGCGAGCGCGGCAATTCCGTGTATTTTCCGCGCCGCGTGATTCCGATGCTGCCGGAGAAGCTCTCCAACGGCCTGTGCTCGCTCAATCCGAACGTGGACCGCCTGTGCATGGTGTGCGAGATGAGCGTGGATGCTGCGGGCGAGGTCGGCCCCTACCGTTTCTACGCCGCGGTGATGCGCTCACAGGCGCGCCTGACCTACAACCGGGTGGCGACCGCGCTCGGCCTGCAGCCGCAAAAAGGCGAGCCGGTGCCGGCGCCGCTGCTGCCGCATCTGCAGGATCTGTATGCGCTGTACCACGTGCTCGCCAAGGCGCGCGAGAAGCGCGGCGCCATCGATTTTGAGACCATAGAGACGCAGATGCTGTTCGACGATCAGGGCAAGATCGAGAACATCGTCGCGACGCAACGCAACGACGCGCATCGCCTGATCGAGGAATGCATGTTGGCGGCCAATGTCTGCGCTTCCGATTTCCTGCATAGCCGCAAACACCCGGCGCTGTACCGCGTGCACCAGGGGCCGACGCCGGAGAAGCTGGAGGCGCTGCGGATTTTTCTCAAACAATTCGGCCTGGATCTGACCGGCGGCGACAGCCCGCACGCAAAGGACTACGCCAAGCTGCTGGCGAAGATCAAGGGCCGACCCGACATCCAGCTGCTGCAGACCGTGCTGTTGCGCTCGCTCAAACAGGCGCAGTACAGCCCGGAGAACGTCGGCCATTTCGGCCTCGCCTACGAGGCTTATACCCATTTCACCTCGCCCATCCGGCGCTATCCGGATCTGGTGGTGCATCGCGCGATCAACGCCGCACTCTCAGGCAAGAGCTACAGTCCGGGCGACTGGGAGGAACTCGGCGCGCACTGCTCCATGACCGAGCGCCGCGCCGACGAGGCGACGCGCGACGTCGAGTCCTGGCTCAAGTGCTATTACATGCAGGACCGCATCGGCGAGGAGTTCCCCGGATCGATCAGCGCGGTCACCGGTTTCGGCATTTTCGTCGCGCTGGACGACGTCTACGTCGAAGGCCTGGTGCACATCTCCGAGCTGGGCGAGGACTACTATCATTTCGACGCCGCCCGCCACCAGCTGCTGGGTGAGCGCACGGCGCGGCGTTTTCGCCTCGCCGACCGGGTGAAGGTGAAGCTGGTGCGCGTGGACCTGGATTCGAGCAAGATCGATTTCCGCCTCGCCGAAGACGCCGCGCCAAGAAAGAAGAAGGCCTGAGCCGTGAGCGCTACCAGCTTCATCCACGGCTTTCACGCGATTACCGCGCGCCTGCGCCTGGACGCGAAAAGCGTGCACGAACTGTATTGCGACAGCGCGCGCGCCGATCCGCGCATGCGCGAGTTGGTGAAGCTCGCGGAGAGCCTGAAGCTGCGCGTGCTGCAGGTGGACGCGCGGCGCCTGGACGGCATGGCGCCGCCGGGCAGACACCAGGGCGTGGTCGCCAGGGTGGACGCGCTGCGCCGCCACGTTTCCCTGGACGACCTGCTCGACGAGTTGAAGGAGCCGCCGCTGTTGCTGGCCTTGGACGGTGTGCAGGACCCGCACAACCTGGGCGCCTGCCTGCGCGTCGCCGACGCCGCGGGCTGCCATGCGGTGATCGCGCCCAAGGACCGCGCGGTCGGACTTTCGGCGGCGGTGATCAAGGTGGCGAGCGGCGCGGCCGACAGCGTGCCTTACATCGCGGTCACCAATCTCGCGCGCACGCTGCGCGAACTGAAGGAGCGCAACATCTGGGTGGTGGGTGCGGATTCGAGTGCGAGCGAGGATATCTACTCGGCTGAGCTGCCCGCATCGCTTGCCTGGGTGCTCGGCGCCGAAGGCGAGGGTCTGCGACGCCTCACGCGCGAGACCTGCGACCAGCTGGTGAAAATTCCCATGCTGGGGCAGGTTGAGAGCCTCAACGTCTCGGTCGCCAGCGGCGTCGTGTTGTTCGAATCGCGCCGCAGGCGCCTCAGCAAGACCTGAAGCAGGTGTTTGCGGTGCTCGGCGCGCCCGTGCCGCAGGCCGCAGCCAGCAGTCCGGGCTAGCACCTCTAGCTTGCGCGTGTCCGGCCGCGGCGCGCTTTTCCAAGCCGCGCTGCACGGGCTTGCGCGCCGCCGAACACATCGTGCTGCGCGGCCTGGCTCATGGCCACCGTCGCCGGATGCTTGAGGCGGCGTTCGGTCGTGATCGCATAGAGCTGTTCCACCACGGCCTCGATCCGTCCCACGCGGCTGACTGCATACTGCTTGCAAACGTCGTCCGCAATGGCGGTCGGCGCGACGAACAGTCCTGCGCCGCCTTGGCCGAATGTCTTGAGCAGTGCGCTGTCGTCGAACTCGCCGACGACCTGCGGATGCAGTTCCCGGTCCTCCAGCCATTGCATCAGACGCGGACGCACAGCCATACCCTCGCCCGGCATCAAGAACGGGGCGTTATGGAGCAGCGCGGGAAACGCCCCGCTCAGGGATTTCACCAGCGTGGGGGCGCCGAAGACCGTCAGGTCGCTCGCGCCGAGCAGGTGGTTAAAGCCTCGCACCTTGAATTCGGCGGGCATCGGCCGGTCGGCGATCACGATGTCGAGGCGGTGAACCGCCAGATCCGCCAGCAGGCCCGCCAGCCGCCCCTCCCGGCAGATCAGCTGCACCGGCTCCTCAAGGTGCAGCGCCGGCTCGGCTATTCGATACGCCACGGATTTAGGCACCGAGTCCGCGATGCCGATCATGAAGGGCAGCCGCCTGCTCGCCGCTTGGTCGCGCGCCACCTCGAGCAGTTCGTCGCCCAGGCTGAAGATTTCGTCGGCATAGCTCAGGATGCGCCGGCCGACTTCGGTCAATTCCAGACCGCGTCCCGCCCGCCGCAGCAATGCGGCCCCCAAGGATTCCTCCAGCTCGCGCAGCTGCGCGCTGATCGACTGCGGCGTGACGTGCAATTGCGCGCTGGCGCGGGCAATGCTGCCTGACTTGGCGACAGCCCAGAAATAGCGCAGGTGCTTGAAATTGAGTGCGGCCATAGGAACCTGGATAATCAGTTAAAAACTAACAATAAACAAATTATATTCGATTTGTTGCACCTATCGCACGCCCGTAGAATTTGCGCCGTGTTCAATCCGATAGGAGCGCCAGCATGCATATCGATATCCAGGCCAGAGGTTTCACGTTGACCGTGGGGCTGCGCGAGTATGTGGAAGGGAGGCTGCGTTTCGTCTTCGGGTCCACGCGGCGCAGCGTGCGCCGAATCTCGGTGCGCTTGAGCGACCAAAACGGACCGCGTGGAGGCGACGATATGCGCTGCCGCATGCAGGTGAGCCTTGCGGCCGCACCCTCGGTCTCGATCGAGGACACCGAAACCAATTTGTACGTGGCGATAGATCGCGCCGCGGATCGTCTCGGCCGCACGGTCACGCGCCGGATCGAACGGCTGCGCAAGGATAGGCGCATTTCCCGGCTGCTCCCTGAGGGCGCGGTTTCCCGCTCCCGGCAGGGAGCCGGCGGGCGAGGCACCCGTCACGGCAGTGAAGCTTGACGATGGCGAGTCGCCGGCCTGACGCCGGCATCACCTTTACGCAATAGAAGGCACAGGACGCATGGAAACGATAGGCACGGTGTGGATGTGGGCGGGCTTCGCGGCAATCATAGCCGCGATGCTCGCCGTCGACCTGCTCATGCTCTGCCGCGGCAAGCAGCGCCGCGTCTCGCCCAGGGAGGCGGCGGCATGGTCCGCGGTCTGGGTCGGCGTGTCGTTTCTTTTCGCCGCTGCGTTGTGGTGGTATCTGGACGGCGCGGCGGGGCGCGAAATCGCAAACGCGAAAACGCTCGAATTCGTCACCGGCTATCTGATCGAGAAGTCCCTGGCCATCGACAACGTATTTGTATGGCTGATGTTGTTTTCGTTTTTCGTTGTGCCGCTCGAGTTGCAGAAGCGTGTCCTCGTGTTCGGGGTACTCGGCGCCATCGTCATGCGCACCGTCATGATCTTCGCCGGCGCCTGGCTGGTCGCCGAGTTTCACTGGATACTCTACGTCTTCGGCGCCTTCCTGCTGTTCACGGGCATCAAGATGTGGCGCTTCGCCGAAGCGAAGCCGGATCTCGCCAACAACCCCGTGATCCGCTGGGTACGCCGCCGTATCAGGGTGAGCGATGCGCTCGAAGGCGAAAAATTCTTCGTCTTGCGCAAGCAGGACGGCAGGCTGGTGCGCTACGCAACGCCGCTGTTCCTGGTACTGGTGCTGGTCGAGTTTTCCGACCTGGTCTTCGCTGTCGACTCGATCCCGGCGATCTTCGCCATCAGCACCGACCCGTTCATCGTGCTGACCTCGAACGTATTCGCCATCCTCGGCCTGCGCGCAATGTATTTCCTGCTCGCCGACATGGGGGAGCGCTTCTCTTTGCTGAAGTACGGCCTTGCGCTGGTGCTCGGCTTCATCGGCGCGAAGATGCTGCTGATCGACTTGGTCAAGATCCCGGCGGTGGTTTCCCTCGGGGTCGTCGCGGCGATCATCACCGCGGCCATCGTCCTGTCACTGCGCAGGGATGCGCGCAATCACCGGGCCGCGCCATTGGCCGACGCCGGCAACGCCTGAACGGAGGAATCATCATGCAAAAGCAAACGCAATTCTCGATCTGGTACTTCGTCTTCGCCTTCTTCGCCGTGCTTCTGTTGCATAACGCATGGGTAGGCGCGCGCGGCACCGCGCCGATTGCGTACAGCGAGTTCCAGAACCTGGTCAGGGATGGCAAGGTCGCCGATATCGCAATTGCGGACAACCGCATCCAGGGCACGCTCAAGCAGCCGATCGAAGGCAAATCGCGCTTCGTCACGACGCGCGTCGATCCGGCGCTGGCGAAGGAACTGGCGCAGTACGACCTGAAGTTCAGCGGCGTCATCGAGAGCACCTTCCTGCGCGACCTGCTCGGCTGGGTCATCCCGGCCCTGGTTTTCGTCGGCATCTGGGTCCTGGTCATGCGCAGGTTCGCCGACAAGCTGGGCGGCGGCGGCTTCATGAGCATAGGCAAGAGCAAGGCCAAGGTCTACGTCGAGACCGACACCAAGGTCGATTTCGACGATGTGGCCGGGGTCGAAGAGGCCAAGGACGAACTCAAGGAAATCGTCGGCTTCCTCAGGGACCCGCGGCACTTCGGCCGCCTCGGCGGCCGCGCGCCCAAGGGTGTGCTGCTGGTCGGTCCGCCGGGGACCGGCAAGACCCTGCTCGCCCGCGCGGTGGCGGGGGAGGCGGGCGTGCCGTTTTTCTCGATTTC
>CAZRMO010000106.1:0-13060 GCA_964601155.1 uncultured Enterobacteriaceae bacterium | reverse complement strand
TTCTCGGCAAGCAGGCGATCGACGACGACTGCAACCAGACCGGCCAGATGCTGGCGGCGCTGCTGGGATGGTCGCAGGCCACGTTCGCCTCCAAGGTGAAAATCGCCGACGGCAAGGCGGAGGTCACGCGCGAGGTCGACGGCGGCCTGGAAACCATCGCGGTCAAGCTGCCGGCGGTGATCACCTCCGATCTGCGCCTGAACGAGCCGCGCTACGTCACGCTGCCTAACATCATGAAAGCGAAGAAGAAGCCGTTGGAAACGCTCAAGCCCGATGCGCTCGGTGTCGATGTGAGCCCGCGCCTGACCACGCTCAAAGTGGAAGAGCCGCCCAAGCGCAAGGCCGGCGTCAAAGTGCCCGACGCGAAAACGCTGGTCGAAAAACTCCGCAACGAAGCCAAGGTGATCTAAATGCCCATACTCGTTATTGCCGATCACGACAATCAATCCCTCCGCGGCGCCACGCTCAACACCGTCGCCGCTGCCGCGAAAATAGGCGGCGACATCGTACTGCTGGTTGCAGGCGGCGGTTGCGCCGCCGTCGGCCAGTCCGCCGCGCAGATCGCGGGGGTAACGAAGGTGCTGGTGGCCGATGCGCCGCAGTACAAGGACGAACTTGCCGAGAGTCTTGCCGCGCTGGTCGCGTCGATTGCGTCCGGCTACAGCCATATCGTCGTTCCGGCGACGACGTTCGGCAAGAACGTGGCCCCGCGCATCGCCGCGCTGCTGGACGTGGCGCAGATTTCCGAGATCGTTGAGGTCAACTCGCCCGACACGTTCGTGCGTCCGATCTATGCGGGCACGGCGCTGGCGACGGTGCAGTCCAAGGACGCGATCAAAGTCATCACCGTGCGCGCCACCGGCTTCGACGCGGCGGCGGCCAGCGGCGGCTCGGCTGCGGTGGAAACGCTGGCGGCAGGTCCTGACGCAGGCCTATCCAGCCTGGTGGGGCGAGAACTGGTCAAGTCGGAGCGGCCCGAGCTGACCGCTGCCAAGATCATCGTTTCGGGCGGCCGCGGCATGGGATCGGCGGAAAATTTCAAGCTGCTCGAACCGCTCGCGGACAAGCTGGGTGCGGCGATGGGTGCATCGCGCGCCGCGGTGGACGCAGGTTTCGTCCCCAACGACTGGCAGGTGGGCCAGACCGGAAAAATCGTCGCGCCCGAGCTCTATATCGCGATCGGCATCTCCGGCGCGATCCAGCACATGGCCGGCATGAAGGACAGCCGCGTGATCGTCGCCATCAACAAGGACGAGGAAGCGCCGATTTTCCAGGTCGCGGATTACGGCATCGTCGGCGATTTGTTCAAGGTAGTCCCGGAGCTGGTGAAAGAACTGGGATAGCCTTCGCCAAACTGCATTGTGTGTCATTCCGAGCGTAGCGAGGAATCTGCTTTTCAGAGTGAGCCAGAAGCAGTTTCCTCGGCTTTCGGCCGCGGAATGACAATTCATAGTTCTTAGAGGCCATCATGAGTGATTACGTCGCGCCGCTGAAAGACATGCAGTTCGTGTTGACCGAACTCGCCGGACTGGACGAGGTGGCGAAGCTGCCGGGCTGCGAGGACGTCAGTGTCGAGCTGGTCGAGCAGATCCTGGAAGAAAGCGGCAAATTCTGCGCCGAAGTGCTCTCGCCCCTGAACCAGTCGGGCGACGCCGAAGGCTCGAAATGGGACCAGGGCAAGGTCACCACGCCGAAAGGCTTCATCGCCGCGTATAAGCAGTTCGTCGAAGGCGGCTGGAATGCGCTGCAGTTCCCGCCCGAATACGGCGGCCAGGGCCTGCCCAAGCTGGTGGCGACGCCAGTGATGGAAATGTGGAAGGCCGCCAACATGTCGTTCTCGCTCTGCCCGCTCCTGACCGGCGGCGCGATCGAGGCGCTGCTGTTGAGCGGCACCGACAAGCTCAAACAGACCTTCCTGCCGAAAATGGTCGAAGGCAGCTGGACCGGCACCATGAACCTGACCGAGCCGCAGGCGGGCTCGGACCTGGCGCTGGTGAAGTCAAAAGCGATACGCGAGGGCGAGCACTACCGCATTACCGGCCAGAAGATTTTCATCACCTATGGCGAACACGACCTGGCCGAGAACATCGTCCACCTGGTGCTCGCACGCACGCCGGATGCGCCCGAAGGCGTGAAGGGAATCTCGCTGTTCGTCGTGCCCAAGTTCCTGGTCAACGCCGACGGCAGCCTGGGAAAACGCAACGACGTGCAGTGCGCCTCGATCGAGCACAAGCTCGGCATCCACGCCAGCCCGACGGCGGTGCTGATCTACGGCGAGCACGAAGGCGCGGTCGGCTATCTGGTGGGCGAGGAGAACAAGGGCCTCGCCTACATGTTCATCATGATGAACGCGGCGCGCTTCGCCGTCGGTCTCGAGGGCACGGCGATCTCCGAGCGCGCCTACCAGTTGGCCCTCGCCTATGCCAAGGAGCGGGTGCAAAGCCGCGACCTTGCGGGCGGCGGCAAGGCGGTACCCATCATCCGCCACCCCGACGTGCGCCGCATGCTGATGAGCATGAAAGCGCAGACCGAGGCGATGCGCGCGCTGGCCTACGTCACCGCGGCGGCGATGGACATCGCCCACAGCGATCCGGACAAGGCGCTGCGCGCCAAGCACCAGGCCTTCGCCGACATGATGATCCCGGTGGTGAAAGGCTGGAGCACCGAGACCTGCATCGAAGTGGCGTCCATCGGCATCCAGGTGCACGGCGGCATGGGCTACGTCGAGGAGACCGGTGCGGCGCAGCTGCTGCGCGATGCACGCATTACCACCATCTACGAAGGCACGACCGCGATCCAGGCGAACGACCTGGTGGGGCGCAAGATGGCGCGCGAGGGCGGGGCGACGGCGAAGGAAGTGGTCAAGGCGATGCGCGTGGTCGAGGGCGAACTGGCGCAGGCACAGGGCGAGGACATGGCCGCGATACGCGCCAGCCTCGGCGCCGGCATCAAGGCGGTGGAAGAATGCTCGACCTGGATCGTCGCCACTTACTCCGAAGACATCAAGGCGGTGCACGCCGGCTCGGTGCCGTTTCTCAAGCTGATGGGCATCGTCTGCGGCGGCTGGCAGATGGCGCGCGCGGCGCTGGTGGCGCAGAAGAAGCTGGCATCCAAGGACGGCGACGCCGACTTCTACCAGGCGAAGATCGCGACCGCGCGTTTCTATGCGGATCACATCCTGGCGCAGGCGCCGGGGTTGCGCAACACCGTGGTGCGCGGCGCCGCCGGCGTCATGGCGCTGACGGAAGAGCAGTTCTAAGAGCCCGTAACTAATGTTTTCCTGTTACGGTCCGATGTAGGGGAGCACGAGGGGAGTTATCCCCTCGTTTCGTTACAGACGCTATAGGGGACAAGACATGGCAACGCAAGATTCACGCTTCAGCAGGTTCCTCGACCAGTTCAAGCCGAAAAGCTACGAGTCGGAGTTCACCAAGTTCATCCGCGAGATGAAGCAGCAAAAGCCCCAGCTCGAAGCGGAGCAGCGCAAAAGCCGCGCCATCTGGTGGGACCACAAGCAGGACCTGGAGACGCAGGAGCGCGCGAAGCAATCCCGCGTCAAGCAGCAGCCCTACGTGTACCAGAACAAAGTCTGAGCGTTCTCATCCACGGCGCGCTCAAGCGGGCGGGCGGCATCGCCTGCCTGGTCGCCTGCGGCGCGTGTGCGCAGATTGCCCTGAATATGGCGCCGCCGGTAATCGCGATATTCGCCAGCCGATTCGAGCAAAGCACCGCGAGCCGCATCACCGAACTGGACAAGAAAAAAGACTGGCCCGGCATGCTCCGCCTGGCGCGGGCACAACTGAAGCGCGAACCTGACCGATCCGATTGGTGGTTCCTGCAGGGCTACGCTCTGGCGCGGCAGGGGCAGAACGAAGCGGCGGTAAAGTCGTTTCGGCAGGCGACGCATCTCAGCCCGGAAGACGAGGGCTCCTGGCTGGCCATGGGCAACAGCGAGATGGCGCTGGGCCGGCCCGAGCAGGCCATCCGGGCGTATCGGCAGGCGCTGAGCTATCGGCCCGAATCGGCGCGCGCTTATCTGGCCTTGGCCGACCTTTACCTGCAGCAAGGGGAAACGGAGCTCGCCATTCCGAATTATCGTGAGAGCGTGCGCTATGAACCGGATTTGGAACCTGGTTGGTATGGTTTGGCGCGCGCTTATGATCTCACCGGACAAGCCGAACACAGGGACGAGGCCTTGCTCGGCTTGCGCAAACTCGATCCCGCCGCCGCGAAGCGGTTCGAGAAGCAGTACCTGTCGAAATAGGTTTCGCGCCGCCGGGGTTCAAGCTATCGCGAGTCCGTCGTCGGCGGCGATCACCGCTCCATTGATGAAGTGCGACTGCGTCGAGGCGAGCAGCAGCACCAGCCCGTCCAGGTCCTCCGGCTGGCCTACGCGCCGGCGCGGCAGCATGTTGACGAGCTTCTTTCCGCCCTCGGTCTGCCAGTAGTCGCGGTTGATCCCGGTCTCGATATAGCCGGGGCAGACGGCGTTGACGTTGATTCCGTAGCGCCCCCACTCGAGCGCCAAGGCCTTGGTCATCTGAACCACAGCGGCCTTGGACATGCAGTAGGTCGAAAGCTGGGCCAGCACGCGCAGGCCCGCGACCGAGGCGATGTTGACGATGCGCCCGGGGCATTTGCGCGCAATCATGCTGCGGCCCACCGCCTGGGCGACGAAAAACGCGCCCTTGCAGTTGGTGTCGGTTACGTAGTCGTAGTCGGCTTCTTCGACCTCGACGGCGCGCTGCTGCTTGTTGACGCCGGAGTTGTTGACCAGAATGTCGATGCCGCCCAGCGCGGATTCGGCCAGGACCACGGCGGCACGCACGCTCGCCACGTCGGTCACGTCCATTTTCACCACGCAGGCCCTGCCGCCGGCTTGTTCGATTTCCCGTTTGAGTTGTTCCAGCTTGTCCGTACTGCGCGCGGCCAGTGCGACGCCGGCGCCGGCCTGGGCGAGAATCTGGGCGAAGCGCCAGCCGAGTCCGCTGGAGGCGCCGGTGACGAGTGCGATTTTGCCGTCGAGGCGTATATCTTGCTGCATGGGGTGTCCTTTTCCGCGTGGATGTTTCCGCAGCGAAGGTAACGCGTTCCTATGGTGCCGGCAAGCGCTCTGTTGATGGTACAGTTTAGCGCTGCTATCCATAACAACGGCAAGAGGGCATCGTGACCTGGCAACCTGAAATAGACGAACTGCGCAAGCGCGAGGCGCTCGGGCGCAGAATGGGCGGGGCGGACAAGATCAAGCGTCAGCACGATGGCGGCAAGCTGACGGTGCGCGAGCGCGTCGCCGGCATACTCGATGCGGATTCCTTCCATGAGATCGGCGCCATTACCGGCAAGGCGCGTTACGACGCGTCGGGCGAACTCATCGACATGGTGCCGACCAACCTGGTCATGGGCCGCGGCCGGATAGACGGGCGGCCGGTGGTGATCGCGGGCGATGACTTCACCGTGCGCGGCGGCGCCAACGACGGCGGGCTGAAGGAGAAGTTGGAGCGCGTCGAAATGATGGCCTGGGAACTGCGCCTGCCGATGGTGCGCCTGGTCGACGGCACCGGCGGCGGCGGTTCGGTGAAAAACATCGAGCAGGACGGCAGGACGCAGATTCCGACCATCGCGATCTGGGAGCAGGTGGTGAAGAATATGTCGGTGGTGCCGGTGGTCTCGCTCGCACTGGGCTCGGTCGCCGGGCTGGGCTCGGCGCGCGTGGCGGCGAGCCATTATTCTGTCATGGTGAAGGACACATCGCAGTTGTTCGTCGCCGGTCCGCCGGTGGTGGCGCGAGTTGAAAAGAGCTACGAGAAGAACGAACTGGGCGGCAGCGCCATCCACACCCGCAACGGTGCCGTCGACGACGAGGCGCAGAGCGAGGCCGATGCGTTTGCGCGCGCGCGGCGTTTCCTGTCCTATCTGCCGAGTTCGGTCTACGAATTGCCGCCGCGCGCCGCCTGCGACGATGACCACGCGCGCAGCGATCCCTGGCTGATAGAAGCGGTGCCAAAGGACACGCGCAAGGTGTACAAAATGCGCCGCATCATCGAGTCGCTGGTCGATCGCGCTTCGTTTTTCGAAATCGGCAGGCTGTGGGGCCGCTCGGTGATCACGGGGTTTGCGCGCCTCGCCGGCTGGCCGGTGGCGCTGCTCGCGAGCGATCCGTATTTTTACGGCGGCGCCTGGACCGCGCAGGCGTCGGAAAAAGTCACGCGCTTCGTCGATCTGGCCGAGACCTTCCATCTGCCGGTGGTGCACCTGGTGGACATCCCGGGATTTCTCATCGGCCTGGAGGCGGAGCGCACGGCGACCATACGCTACGGCGTGCGCGCGATGGCGGCGGTGTGCCAGGCGAGCGTGCCCTGGTGCTCCATCATCGTGCGCAAAGTATTCGGCGTCGCCGGCGGCGCGCACCAGAATTCCGGGCGCTATAGCGTGCGCTACGTCTGGCCTTCGGGCGAATGGGGTTCTCTGCCGATCGCCGGCGGTCTGGAGGCGGCTTACCGGGCCGACCTCGAGGCTGCGCCCGACCCCGCGGCGAAAATGGCGGAGATCGAGACGCGTCTGAGAAAGCTCACTTCGCCGTTTCGCAGCGCGGAGTCCTTCATCGTCGAGGAGATCATCGATCCGCGCGACACGCGGCGCTTGTTGTGCGAATTCGCCGACCTCGCCGCGCCGCTGCGCACCGCGGGCAGGACCGCCTTCGGCGTGAGACCCTAACTATGGCCACCGCACTCGAAGGCGTACGCGTCGCCGACTTCTCGCATGTCATCGCCGGCCCCTATTGCACCATGATCCTCGCCGACATGGGGGCGCGGGTGATCAAGATAGAGCCGCCCCAGGGCGATGCCACGCGCGGCTACACCTCTCCCGACATGGGCGGGGACAGCACGTTGTTCCTGAGCTACAACCGCAACAAAGAGAGCGTGGTGCTCGACCTGGCGGGAGAGCCAGGCCGGCAGGCGGCGCGCGATATCGTGGCGCGCGCCGACATCCTGGTGGAGAACTTCGCCACCGGGGTGATGCAGCGCCTCGGCTTGGATTACCCGGCCATGGAGAAGATCAATCCGCGCCTGATCTACTGCTCCATCTCCGCCTACGGCCGCAGCGGCAATTACGCCAGCCGCGCCGGCTACGACCAGGTGGTGCAGGCCGAAAGCGGCTTCATGTCGCTGAACGGCTATCCGGGCGAGGAACCGCTGCGCACGCCGCTGGCGATGATCGACCTCACCACAGGCATGTTTGCCGCGCACGCGATACTCGCCGCGCTGTATGCGCGCGAGACCAGCGGACGCGGGCAATACATCGAGGCGGCGCTGTTCGACAACGCCTTCGCCCTGACCGGCTACTACACCATGAACTACCTGGCGACCGGCAGAAATCCGCTGCCGCCGGGCAACAAGAGCCCGGTCGCCGCGCCCATAGGCGTGTTCCACGCCGCTGACGGCCGGTTCTTCATGACGGTGGCGGGCGACGGCGTGTGGCGCAAGCTGCTGGCAGTCCTGGGCAATCCGCCCGAGTTGCTGGGCGCGGACTATGCCAGCAACGCCGCGCGCGTGCGCAACGATGCGCAACTGACCGCGATTTTGCAGCAGCATTTCGAGGCGGCGCCGCTGGAGCAATGGATAGAACGCATGCGAGCGGGCGGCGTGCCCGCCGGACCGATACGCAGCATCGCCGCGGCAGTGGATTCGCCCGAGGTGAAGGAGCGCGCCATCCTCGGCAAGGCGCCGCACAGCAAGGCGGGCGAGGTGCCCAACCTGCGCCTGCCGCTGATGCTCGCCGGCACACCTATCGCCGCGCCGCGCGGCGCGCCGGTGTTGGGCGAGCATACGCATGCGGTGCTCTCGGAGCTGCTGCATTACGATGCGGAGCGCATCGCCGGATTGGAGCGGGCGGGCGTGATGCCGGCGGCGAAGACCAAAGGCTGAGTCCTGCACACGAGAGAACCCAGAAGGGGGTAAGCTTTGCATCCGCTCAAGCAAAGGCCAAGCATGCAACGCTCAAGCACGCGCGTCATCAGATGTTTCGGCTTTCTGTTTCTCTTGGCCGCGATCTCTGCTTTTGGCCATGCAGCCGAAACGAGTCCTGCGGGTACCGTCAGGTCGGAACATACCGGCCGCGTGGTTATAGCGCCGAGCTTCGACGCCGCCGGTGATTTCTCCGACGGCTTGGCCGCGGTGCGCATCGGCAGCAAATGGGGATTCATAAACAAATCGGGAACCATGGTGATCCGGCCCCGGTTCGTCGAAGGCGACGTCCCGTTCAACAGCAGGTTTTCCGACGGCCTGGCGGCCGTTCGGATTGGGGACAAATGGGGTTTCATCGATCGCACAGGCAAGATCGTGATCAGCCCCAGGTTTGCCGGGGACGATTACAGCCCGCCCATCTTTGCCGAAGGCCTGTGCGCCATACGCGAGGACTACAAGTACGGCTACATCGACACCAGCGGCAAATTCGTGATCGCGCGGAGATTCGACAAGGCGTCGAATTTCTCCGAAGGCGTCGCGGCGGTGCAGGACCCGGACGGGAAGCGGGCGTATATCGACAGGAAGGGTGATTACATCAGCGCGCGGCGATTCAGCGGCGCCTTGTCTTTTCATGAAGGTTTGGCCGCAGTCGAGATCGACGAGTATTACGGCTACATAGACCGGTCGGGCAATATGGTAATAGCTCCCAGGTTCGACAAGGCATCGCGCTTTTCCGACGGCCTGGCGACGGTGAGTGTGGGGAAGAAGCTGGGGTATATAGACAAAACCGGAAAGATTGTCCTCGAGCCGCAGTTCGACGGGGCGGTGTTGCACCTGGTCGGACGGGGATTTTCGGAAGGGCTGGTCGCGGTCGAACTCGGCGGAAGCACGAAATTTGCAGGTCCGCTCGGGAAGTTCGGCTTCATGGACAAAAGCGGAAGCATCGTGATCAAGCCACGCTTTAATTCTGCATCGAACTTTTCAGACGGTTTGGCCAACGTTTCCGTAGGCGGCAAATACGGTTTCATCGACAAGGCCGGAAAGTTCATCATCGCGCCCAGGTTCAGCGACGCTTACTCGTTTAGGGAAGGCCTGGCGCGCGTGCGCATCGGCAGGAAATACGGATTCATCGCGCGCTGAAGCGGCCCGTCCTCGCGCCTTGTCCCTGGGTGCGCCTCTTTGTGACTGTCCCGGCCCGGCAGCCGGTGTCGTTTTCCGGGCCGAGGCCGACTAGCGCCAGCCTAATGTGCGCCAGCGTACAGTTTTTCCCGCGAGCTTCAAGTAGAAGTGAACGGTGGCAAGTCTCCATTCGATTCCGGCCGATTCCGGGCGCGCCTTGCGCTGGCGGACAACACTGCTTTGTGCCGCCTGCATGCTGGGCTTCACGGCAGCATGTGACACATTTGCCGCAGAGCCTGACTTCACGCTTCCGCCGAAGCCGTGGGCAAGGCTCGTGGGCGAAGCGACGGCAAGCGATCGCGACAAACCCAGGCTCGATCTTTCGGCCGGCGCGGCGGCACGCAAGGACTACTTCACTCCGGCGCTCGAAATCGTCGGATTCGAATTCCTGCTGAACCAGTACAACCGGCGCTACGTCAGCAGCGAATACAAGAGTTCTTTGTCGTCGACCGTAGACAACCTGCACAGCAGCTGGGTTGTCGATGACGATCCGTTTCGCACGAACCAGCTGGGACATCCGTATGCGGGATCGGTCTACCACGGGTTCGCCAGGTCTGCCGGACTGAACTACTGGGAGGCGCTCGCGTACACCTTTGCCGGCAGCGCGCTATGGGAGACCGCCGGCGAAACCGTGCCGCCCTCCAGAAACGACCAGATCAATACCGGCATCGGCGGAAGCTTCCTGGGCGAGGCGCTTTTCCGCTTGTCCAACCTGGTGCTCGAGCAGGGCAACGGCGCGCACCCTCTATTGCGCGAACTCGGTGCGGCAGCGATTTCTCCGGCGACCGGATTCAATCGCCGCGTCCTTCGCGACCGGCTGGACGCGATTTTCGCCAGCCACGATCCGGCCTATTACAGCCGCCTGCAACTCGGCTTCAGCGGCACGGCAAAAGATGCCCAGGGCACCTCGACGACCAAGCTCAAACGCAAGGAGGCGCTCGTCGATTTCTCCATCGACTACGGCCTTCCGGGAAAGCCTGGCTATACGTACACGCGTCCCTTTGATTACTTCAACCTGCAGGCCACCGCCTCGAGCGCCAACGGCTTCGAGAACGTCATGACACGCGGACTGCTGGTCGGAAGGGACTATGCGCTTGGCCAAAATTACCGGGGAATTTGGGGACTGTACGGCAGCTTCGATTACATTGCGCCGCAGATCTTCCGCGTATCGAGCACGGCGGTCTCGCTCGGCACCACCGCCGAATGGCGGCTGTCCAACTCGATCGCCCTGCAGGGCACGGCCCTCGCGGGCGTCGGCTACGCCGCTGTCGGCACCACGCGCGCG
Source organism: uncultured Enterobacteriaceae bacterium (assembly GCA_964601155.1). GTDB lineage: Bacteria > Pseudomonadota > Gammaproteobacteria > Burkholderiales > SG8-39 > 2-12-FULL-64-23. Next base: position 2,632 of record CAZRMO010000106.1, on the reverse strand, counting down.
AACGCTACCGAACTCGAATACCATTACGGCGTGGCGCCGCAGGCCCTATTTGCGCTGCGTATGATTTTTGGCGAGCGGTCCTCGCTCGACCTGACCGCGCGCGAATATTTCGTGAGCAAGGTCGCTGCCGCCAACCGCGGCGGGCGAGACAATATCGTCCGCACGGATATATCCTATACGCTGCGCGTCAGGCGCCAGCAGGCGATTACCATCAAGTACCTGGGGAACCGCCGCGATGCGTACTTTCCCGACCTGGGAACCCGCACGCAGGCCAGAGCGACAATCGGCATCTTCTACACCTTCCTCGGCCAGGACGGGTTCGGCAACGCCGACTGGCGCTGAGCGCAGCGCGATCGCATTCGCGGCAGCGTCAGTTGTTGGCGCAACCGCCGATTTTGTTCTCGTTGCAGCCCAATAGCGTGACGTCCGACGCCGGGCCTTGCGCTGCCGATTGTTGAAGTCGCTGCTCTTTGTCGCGCTAGTCAGGCTTGACCGCTATCTTGCCCCTCACGCTTGCACCCCTAAGCTCCCGCATGTTGTAATCTTCAACGTGGATTCCGCCGACGTAGAAGTTCTTAGCGACACGCTCGCTTGGCTCGAAACCGGACAGCGCGTCGCGCTGGTGACGGTGGTCGAGACCTGGGGTTCTTCCCCGCGTCCCGTGGGCTCGCTCCTGGCGGTGCGCGAGGACGGGCGTTTCTCGGGCTCGGTTTCTGGCGGCTGCATCGAGGGCGATCTGGTCGGCCGCCTCGACCGCGAGTTCCCGGCGAAGCCTTATCTCACGGCCTACGGCGTCACCGCCGACGAGGCGCGGCAGTTCGGCCTGCCCTGCGGCGGCAACTTGCGCCTGGTGGTGGAACCGGTGCACGACACGGCGGGCATCGCGCAGACGGTCGCGGCGATACGCGAGCGCCGCCGCGTGCTGCGCAGTCTCGATCTGGACAGCGGCGAAGCCAGCGTCACGCCGGCGAAGAACACGGACCGCTTCGCCTTCGACGGCAAGTGCATGAGCAATGTTCACGGCCCGCGCTGGCGCCTGGTCCTGGTCGGCGCGGGGCAGTTGTCGCGCTACCTCGCGCAGATGGCGCAGATGCTCGATTTCAGCGTTTTCGTCACCGACCCGCGCGCGGAATACCGCGAGCAATGGGATTTGGCCGGCGCGCCCCTGCTCGATGGCATGCCGGACGATGCCATCCGCGAACTCGGCGCCGACGCCTACACCGCCATCCTCACCACCGCGCACGAGCCCAAGGTCGACGACATGGCGCTGCTCGAAGCGCTGAAGTCCGACGCCTTCTACGTCGGCGCGCTCGGTTCCAGCCGCACCAACGCCTCGCGCCGCGTGCGCCTGGCGATGTTCGACCTGAGCCCGGAGGAGATCGCGCGCCTGCACGGCCCCGCCGGCATTCCGCTGGGCAGCCACACGCCGGCGGAAATCGCGCTGTCGATGCTGGCCGAGGTCGTCGCCGTGCGCAACGGCGCCGGTGCGCCTGCCGCGCGCAGCGCAGCCGCAAGCTAGCATTCCGCATCATTCGCCGCAACGCGCCGCGCGTGCCTGCGCACGCGCGGCTGCATGCGATCTTTCACATATGCTAAAATATTTTCATGAATGTGAAAACAGCCGGCCGCACGCTCGACCTGTTCGAAGCCTTCGCGCGCGCAGGCAAGCCGCTGTCGCTGTCGCAGCTGGCGCGCGCCATGGACACGCCGGTGTCTTCCTGCTTCGGCATCGTGCGCACGCTGGAGGCGCGCGGCTACCTGTATGAAGTCAAAGCCAGGGCCGGTTTCTACCCGACCAAATTGCTGTTCGAGCATGCCCGCGCCATCGCCAGCCGCGATCCCCTGGCCGAGCGTTTTCTGCCGCGGCTGGAAAAGCTGCGCGACCAGACCGGTGAAACGGTGCTGCTCGCCAAGCGCCTCGAGCGGCAGGCGGTGTACCTGGAAGTGCTCGACGGCGTCCATAGCATCCGCTACAGCCCGAAGCCGGGCGAATTCAGGCCGCTGCATGCAAGCGCGAGCGGCAAGGCGCTGCTGGGAAGCCTCGCGCCGGCTCTGCGCGATGAACTGCTTCGCGGCATGAAGCTGCCGCGCGTGACTTCGCGCACCATTACTTCGCGCGCGGCCTTGGCGGCCGATCTTGCGCAGGCGCAGGCGCGCGGCTGGTACGTGACGCGCGGCGAAACCGTGGCTGATCTGATGGCGGTGGCGGTGCCGATAGAGCTGAATGGGGAGACCTACAGCGTTGCGCTGGCCGGCCCGATGCACCGCATGGAAATTGCGCTGAAGCGTCATGCCAAGCTGCTCGTCGAACTGCGCGCCGTGTTAGAGGAGGCGGCATGAGCAGGGAGCAGGGGCCCCGCGCAGCGGGGATGCGACCGGCCGCGATTGCCGCCGGCCGCCGACAACGGCAAGCTATGAGCCAAGCTGAACGAATGGAGGCGGCGGCATGAGCAGGGAGCAGGGGCCCCGCGCAGCGGGGATGCGACCGGCCGCGATTGCCGCCGGCCGCCGACAAAGCGAATCTATGAATCAAGCCGGACGAACGGAGGCGGCGGCATGAGCAGGGAGCAGGGGCCGCGCGCAGCGGGGATGCGACCGGCCGCGATTGCCGCCGGCCGCCGACAACGGCAAG
>CAZRMO010000105.1:0-13110 GCA_964601155.1 uncultured Enterobacteriaceae bacterium | reverse complement strand
ATGATGCCGTCGGGGATGCCGGTGCCGAATTTCTCCGGATAGCGCGAGGCCTTCTTCGCCTGATCCCAGGCCAGGATGTTCGAGATCGACCCGCCCGCCGCCGGCAGCACGCCGACGAAGGTGCCGATGAGCGAGGAGCGCAGCCACACGCCCCAGTGCTTGAAGATCGCCTTGAGCGCGGCGAGGTGCTCGACCTTGACCGCCTTGGCGCTGGAGGTGAGCATTACCTTGGTCGCGGCCTCTGGGTCGCGCAGGTCGGACATGATCTGGCTGAACGCGAACAAGCCGACCAGCACCGGCAGGAAGGCGAAGCCCTGCTCGAACGCATCGATGCCGAACGTGAAGCGCGCCACGCCGTTGATCGGGTCCTCGCCGACGGTGGCGAGCAGCATCCCGCCGACGCCCGCGATCAGGCCCTTGGCCAGGTTATCGCCCGACAGGCTCGCCGCGATGGTGAGGGCGAAAACGATCAGCGAAAAGAAGCCCCAGGGGCCGAACTCGAGGCCCAAATGCGCCACCGCCGGCGCGAGCATCGCGAGTACGACGGCGCTGAACAGCCCGCCGAAGAACGAGGACCACACGCCGATGCCGAGCGCCAGTCCGGGGCGCCCCGCGCGCGCCATGGGAAAGCCGTCGAAGGTGGTCGCGACCGAAGACGGGGTGCCCGGGATGCCCATCAGGATGCCCGACATCAGGCCGCCGGACATCCCGCCCACGAATACCCCGAGCATCGTCGACAGGCCGTGGATCGGCGTCATGCCGAAGGTGAACGGCAGGGTGAGCACGATCGCCATGGTGATCGTGAACCCCGGGATCGCGCCGGCGATAAGCCCGGCCGCGGTCCCCAGCGCCATCAGCGCCAGGTTGACGAGCGAGAGGACGTCGCCGAATGCCGTGCCGATATGTTGCAACATGATCGCTGGGTCCTCTTCCTGGCCGGGATCAGATCACGTCGCCGAACAGGCTGCCGGTGGGCAGGAGCACGTCCAGCCCAAAGTTGAACAGCATCCACATCAGCCCGACGGAAACCAGCGCGATCACCAGATGCTTGACATGCGAGCGCAGGTCACGCTTGCCGATCGCCGCCTGCACCGCGTACACGAAGGCAGCTCCCCCGACCAACATCCCAAGGTAGGGCAGGGTCAGCAGGAAGGCGAGGAACAGGGCGTAGCACCACAGCGCGTTGCGGTTGGCGCTCAGCCAGCTGCGCTCGCCGCCGCGAGCGCCTGGCGCAGGCGCTGCACGCAAGGATTGCACAAGGTACACCGCGCACAGGCCGAACAGCAGCACCAGGAGGAAGCGCGGCCAAGCGCGCGGCGACACGGTCGCGAACGGCGGGGTGCGGAAGCCGAAGGTGTCCCATAACATCACTCCGCCGAGGAGCAGCAGGACGATGGCGATCAGCGTATCGCTGTGTAAGCGCTTCACAGTAAGGTGCGAAAAGTCGGAAGGCGCGGCGTACGCCGGATCTCGGCGTGCCGCGCCGGCCGAACTACTACATGCCGACCTTCTTCGCCAGCTTCTCGTACTGCTTGAAGGATTTCTCGTCGAACGCGCGGTATTGCGCGGCGTTGCGGTACTCTACCAGCGTGCCCTTGGCATGCATCGCCTTGTCGAATTCGGGGTCTTTCGCTACCTTGGCGGCGATTCGCTCGTAGTGCTTGACGATGGCCCGCGGGGTGCCCTTGGGCAGCACGATGCCGCGCGTGAGCCCGTAGACCACGTCGACTCCTTGCTCCTTGAGGGTCTGGATCTGCGGAATGAGGTCGCTGCGCTTGTCCGTCGCGATGCCTAGCGCCTTGAGCGAGCCGTGCTCGATGTACTGCTTGGCGGTCAGGATGTTCATCTCGCCGAGATCGACGTTTTTGGCGAGCATCGCGGTGAGCCGCTCGCGCGTGCCCTCGTAAGGGACGTACTTGAGCTTGATGTCGGCGGCGTCCTCGACCAGCAGGAAGATGAACTGGCTGGTAGAGCCCAATGTCACTGCCGCGGTGACCTCTCCGGGATGTGCTTTGGCGTAGGCTACCAGGCCCTTCGCGTCGTCGTAGGGGACGCCCGGATTGGCGCCGATGACCGACGGCGTGTAGGTGATCGAGGCGACCGGCTCGAACGCGTTCCAGGTGAAATTCACGCGGTGCGCCAGGTAGCTGATGATCCCGCTGTCGTGGATCGCGAGCAGCGTGCAGCCGTTCGGCGCGGCGCTGTGCACTTGCTTGGCGCCCTTGTTGCCTCCCTCGCCGCCGACGTTGACCACCTGCATCTTGGGCTTGGCCCCTTCCTTGTTGGCTGCGTCCACGAACAGGCGGAATATGATGTCGGTGTCGCCGCCCGCCTTCCAGGGCACGATGAGCTTGGCGACGCGACACGGGATATCGAGCGCTTGCGCGGGCAGCGCGACGGCACCGGCGCACAGCGCCAGAGCGGCAACGACGAGACGGGATGGACGAATGCTCATGGAAGTTTCCCCTTCTGACTGTAAGTGATGGACAGAAATTTCTACGCGACTGCGCAAAGTATAGCGTGCCTTTCACTTGTAGTCGATCCGGAAATTAGCGAACTGCCAGTTTCGGCGAGACGCCGCGCCAAGGGGCGGCGCAGGGCATGCGAGCCCGGAGTGCAGGCTCGCACCCCTCAGTCGGAGTCAGTGCACCGCAGCGTACATGATCTTCTCCTGGCTTGCCTCCTCGGGATTGAACTCGGCGACGATTTGTCCCCCGCGCGCCACCAGGATGCGGTCGGATATCTTGAGTATTTCGGGCAGGTATGACGAAATGACAACGACTGCCTTGCCTTCGCGCGCCAGGCTGCGGATGATCTCGTGGATCTCCTCGACGGAGCCGACGTCGACGCCGCGTGTTGGTTCATCGAGGATGATTAGCTTGGGCTCCTGCACCAGGCTCTTGGCGACGACGACTTTCTGCTGATTGCCGCCGGAGAGCTCGATGACTCTACTCTGGCGGTTGATGGCGGTTACGCGGGTCTTCTCGACCCATTCAGCCGCAACTTGATCGCGGTGCTTAAGGGAGTATCCAAGCCGCCTGCGACCATCTGGCGTGCATAGCCAGCCGAGGTAGATGTTCTCGTCGACCGTCATGGTTTCGAAGAAGCCGCTGACCTTGCGATCCTCGGTGACGTAGGCGATTCCGTCCTTGACGGCCTGGGCCGGCACGCGGTAACGCACGGGGCGGCCGTCGAAATAGATCATGCCGCCGTGGATGAGGTTGCGCTTGCGCGCCCCGCAGATGACTTGGGCCACCTCGGAGCGCCCGGACCCGACCAACCCGGCAATGCCGAGCACCTCGCCGGCGAACACCGAGAACGACATGTTCTTGACCATGGTGCCCGAGATCAGGTTTTGCACACGCAACACCCGCCGGCCACGCCCGCCACGCCGCCTGGCGCCGCTGCCTTGGCCGACCTCGGACTCGGAGAGTTCCCGACCGACCATGTGCTTGACCAGCTTGCGCCGGTCGAAGTCCTTCGATGCCCCGGTGATGACCCGCTTGGAGTCGCGCAGCACGGTAATGCGATCGGCCAGACTCAGCGCCTCTTCGAGCGCATGGGAGATGAACACGATAGCCAAGCCGCGGCGTCGCAGGTCCTCGATGAGCAGGAACAGGTGCTGCGTTTCCTCCGGAGTCAGACTCGATGTCGGCTCGTCGAAGATGATTACTTCGGCTTCGTAGTAGACCGCACGGGCAATCTCCACCATCTGCCGCTTGGCGATACCGAGGTTGGCGACCACGTCGGTGGGCTCGACGTTGAAGTTCATCGACTGCAGCAGCTGTTGCGCAGCGATATTGATGGTGCGAAAGCCGGTCAGGAACTTCTCGCGGCCGAGCTGGACGTTCTGCGCCACGGTCATCGTGGGAACCAGGCTGTCCTCCTGGTAGACCATCACGATGCCGCGCTTGAGGGCATCGGCCGGCGACTTGAACTGGCACGCTTCGCCGTCGAGGCGAATCTCGCCGGAACTTAGTTGAACCGCGCCGGCGATGGCCTTGCACAGCGTGGACTTCCCGGCCCCGTTCTCGCCGACCAGGGCATGGACTTCGCCGGGGTAGAGGTCGAAGTCGACGCCCTCGATGGCCGCCGTGCCTTCATAGAGCTTGGTGGCTTGGCGCACCTGTAGCTTGGGTTGGCGCGCTGCGCCGGCCGACGCGTCGCCGAGCTGAGGGCGTTCATGCATGGTTAAGCTCCCGTGCTTCCAGATCTTGTACGAGGATACGATCATTGCCCTTCGATACGACGAACAAGCGGCTCCCGATCTCCCGGGCCGCCGTGACGCCGTGGTTCTTGCCGTCGACGCGGCTTTGCAGGGAGTAAAGCGCTTCGCAGTCGCCATCCAGGCGCAGGACCAAGCCGTAAGAACGCGGCGGCGCCCAGGGTTTGCGGATGCCGAGCTTCTTAATGCCTCCGCCCTGCAAGGGCTCGAGGTGAGAGCCGGCGGTCTTTAGCGCCGGGCGGATCCACAGCGCCGGTTCGAGCGTGCGCATCATCTCGCTTGCGAATGCGCGCTCCTTGAGCACGAGTTCGACGAGCTGAGTGCGCATCGCGAACAGGGCGAGCCAGTGCCCGCCGCCGCTCGCGGCGGCGATGCGCGCCGGATAGCCGGGCATGTTGTCGATGACCAGATCGAAGCCGCTGTGCGCGCCGCCGCTCAGCCGGTAGCGCGCCAGACAGTGGTTCCAGCTCTGGGTAAACAGCAGGCTCTCGCCGCTGTCTTCCACCTGGACGCCGTTCGCATACGCGAGCTTGTCGAGCAAGACCTCGGCCGAGTCGGCATCCGGCGGCCAGTAGCCGAGCGCGCCCGAGCGGTTGCGCTCCATCAGGTCCCACACCCAGTCCTCGGCGTCGTGCTGGCTGCTGCCGACAGTGAAATAGACCCCGCCGCGCTGGGGGTCCTCGGCGATGGCGGTCACGCAGCGCAGCGGTGTGCCGTTGAATTGATCGACCTTGGAAACCGTTCTTCCAGCAGCATCGACGTGCCGCAGCCCGGCGCCGTTGAGGCCGACCACGAAGCTGCCGTCCGCCAGGCAGGCAAGCGCGCTGATCGGGGCCTCGAACTCCACGATCACGGCTGCCTCCGCAAAGCTCTCGCCGTCAAGACGCAGCAGGCGGCGGCCGCTGGTTACGAACAGGGCGCCTGCGTCGCCCGCGGCCACGTCGTCCGGCGAGCTGAGCTCGGCCCTCACTGCCGGGAGCTCCTCGAGCAGGTTGTTGGGCGAGTAAGCGCCGTCCATCACCGGAATAGCGTGCTGTTCGCGGTTCGGGAACAGCAAGGACCTCGCAATCTCCATCACTACAGACATTTCGTTCTTCCTCGCTCAGGCCGCCGGTTTGCGCTTGCCCCAGTAGCTTTCGCAACTGGTCCAGCTCGCGTCGGCGCCTTCCAGCTTGATGCGGCCGATGCGGTTGTTCTCCAATCCACCCAGGTAGAGGTAACCGCGGTCCTCGCGCATGGATGTCAGGGTGGGGTGCGACTCACCGCCCGGATCCCAGTAGGATTCGACCGGCTGCGCGTTGGCATCGAGTTTGACAATGCAGCCGTTGTTAATGCCCGGAAACAGCCATTCGTCGAATGGCAGCTCCTTGATCATGCGCATGCGAAAGCCCGGCATACGCATGGCTACGTCATAGACCGGCGCGCGCATCGCCACCAGCGCGAGCCAATAGCCGCCGTCGGAAGAACGGTTGATGTTGTCCGGGCAGCCAGGCAGGCTATCGATCGCCACCTCCACCTTGCCGCGCTTCGGCCCCTCGATCCAGTAGCGCATCAGGCGCAGACCGAAGGTCTCGCAGAACAGGATCGACCTGCCGTCGTGCGCCAGGCAAACCCCGTTGCAAAAGCGCACGTTGTGAACGACCGTGCGCGTTCTGCGCGTGGCGGGATCGTAGCAGACCAAGCGGCCGCTACCGCGACCCTCCAGGCCGTCCACAGGCCAGGTAGTCATATCGAAGCGCGTCGTGCCTTCGCTGAAATAGATCTTGCCGTCCGGCGCGATATCGAGGTCGTCCGTCAGCTTGAGTCGCGAGTCGTCGATCAGTTTCCACCAAGTGCGGCTGGTCTCATCGGTAAGCTTGAATACGGTGGCGTCCGGCCTGACGCCGTACAGGCCCATCCCCGCGGCGCAGACGATGAGGTTGTCGTCCTTGTCGAAGGCCAGCCCCAGCGGACGCCCGCCGATGCGCGCGAACAGCTCGCGCTGCTCGAAGTGCTCACCCGAGAAGCGCAGGATCCAGCCCTGCCGGGTACCGGTGTACAGCCGCCCCTCGCGATCCAGGATCACGTCCTCCGGCCCTTCAACCTGATCGAGACCGATTGCCTCGGAGCCGCGTAGCCGGTCATTCATGGCGTAGGGGCTGTTGCTGCCGGGGCGCGTATCCGGCAGAGCGCCGTAGTCGAGGAACGTGGGATTGACGTAGCTCTTCTGTATCGCCTTGGCGCGGTTTTTGGCCCACTTGACGTCGATTCCGATCGCGGCGAGCAGAATCGCTCCGTTTACCGCAGTCGTCACTTGGCCGGGAAAACCCATCTGGATCAGCCCGTTGACCAGGGCATAGATGATCCCCGCGCCGATCAGGGCGCGCCCGATCGAGCCCTTGCCGCCGGCAATGCTGATGCCTCCGATCATGACCGCGGTCAGCGCTTCGAAGGCGAAGCCATCACCGGTTTGCGAACCGGAGCTGCTCAATCGGGCCGCAAAAAAGACCGCACCCAGCGCGCACAGCATCCCCGATACCACATAGGTCGAGAACAAAACACCGCGGATGCTGATGCCGGAGTGCCGGGCCGAGCGGCTACTGGCCCCGACAGCCACCAAGTGCCGGCCCAGCCGCGAGCGGCTGAGCAGAACGTGACCAATCACGCTGACCGCCACCAGAGCCCAGACGTCCGTGGGCACTCCCAGAGCGCTTCCCCCCGCCATGGCGTCCCAGGCGTCGCTCGAAACCGTTGACATGGCCAGCTGCCCGGACCAGGCAAGTGTCAACAAGTCGAAAATGCCGCGATAGACGATGAGCGTGACCAGCGTCGAAAGGAAGGCCCGCGTGCGCAAGAAGCCGATGAAAAAGCCGTTGATCGCGCCCAACAACCCACCCGCGAGCACGGTCACGATAATCACCAGCGGCACTGGCAGGCCCCAGAGGTTGAATGCCACTAGCGCCACGAAATCGGTCAGCGCGAAAATCGAGCCCACACTCAGGTCGATGCCGCCCGAGATCAGCGACAAACCCATGGCGATGGCGACGAAGCCAAACTCCGCAAATGATCGACCGAGCGATTGCGCGTTGCCGAGCGTGGCGTAATAGGGAACGGTCGCGGCAAAGTAGACGATGAGTGCCACGAGCACGGAAAAGGGAATCGCCGGCTCCATCCACGTCTTTGCGAACAAATCCGCGAAGGTTTGGCGCGGCGACCACTTGTAACGAATCTGCTTGAGTGTTGTCGACAGGCTTGCGCTATTCATTGAAACCCTTTCCACACGGTGGGCCGCCCTCCGTCGTACGGAAGCCGGGCTGCTCCGTTTGCACCGCGGGGGCGGCTATTCGCGTAGCGGTCCCCGCGTTTGCTGGTGCTTACTTTTTCGAGATTGCGGTGCAGGAATCCGCTTGGACGGTGTCCTTGGTCAGCGCCACCACCGGCGAGTAGATCGCGGTGCGGAAACTGCCCGGCTTCATGTGGCTTTGCAGCAGGAACTTCACGATCGCCATCATCTGATGGGCCTGGTGCGCGGCCTGATAGCTGTAGTCCTCGTAGAACAGGCCCTGCTTCAGGTAATCGCAGGACGGGGGCTCGCCGCCGCCGGTCGTGAACACCTTGACCTTGTCCTGCAAGCCGGCCTGCTTGACCGCCTGGGCGACGCCCACGTCCTGGCCGGACCACCACCCCATGTACGCGCACAGGTCGGGATGGGCCTGGAGCACCGTGGCAGCCTTGTCGTGGGCCGTTTTCGAGTCCCAGTTCGCGGCCTGGTTGCTGACGATCTGGATGTTGGGGTGCTGCTTGAACACCGATGTGGCGCCCTGCATGATCCCGATGCTGTAGGCGGACGTGACCTCGCCGTCCATAAGCGCGATCTTGTGCGAGCGCGCATTCGCGCCGCCACAGGCCTTGACCACGCCCTCGGCCATCTTCACGCCAAGTTCATTTGGTTGTACGCCGACGAAGGCGTCGGTCTTGTACTTGGAGGCCATATTGACCTGGATGGTATAGATCCCCGCCTGCTCGGCGCGTTTGAGATCGGGCGCGAGCACCTGAACGTTCGGGTTGTGAACGATGAGCACGTCGGGGTGCTGGGCGATCATCGCCGACAGGAGCTGCTCTTCGCGCTGCGTGTTGAAATCGGGATCACGGACCTCGAACTTCATTCCGAGCGCCTTGGCCTCGCGCTCCATCGTCTCGCCCCAGATTCGCGTTAGCGGCACCGAGTAGGAAACCGGAATATAAACGATCGTCTTGCCCCTTACGTCCTTGTCGAACTGCTCCTGAAGCTGCTTGGTGGTCATGTTCGGGGCCGCCAGCGCCGCAACCGCAAATCCGGCCGCCACGACTCCTGCAGTGAGTCCCATCAGTCTCGTCAATCGTGTTCCCATGGTTTTGTCTCCTCCGTTATGGTTTACATCTTGCGTAACAGGCAGCCGGCTCGCGCAGAACTGCCGGGTGGTTGACCCGAGGGGCGCGGCAGACGCTCCCGGACGGGCGTTTTTACAGCAACTCTTCGATTTTCACCTCTGGTGGCACCCTTATCCGGCTATGGCGATCGGCAAGCCCGACGCAAGCCCCGCGATACAGTCGGACTGGTTGACTGCGCACAACGCTCATTCGCCCTGGCGCAAGGTCTCTTCATCTCTCGGGTGGAGTCGGTTGTCCAGCACGATGGCCGCCATCAACACCAGGCCCCTGACGATGTTCTGCACGTCGTTGCTCAGGTTCAGCCGGGTCATGCCGTTGAGCATCACGCCGATGAGCAGCGCGCCGGCCAGCACGCTCAGGACGCTGCCGCGGCCGCCGATGAGACTGACGCCGCCGAGCACCGCCACCAAGATCACGTTGAAGATCTCCGCGCCCATGACGATCTGCGTGTCGATGCTCGAGAGCATCGCCATGAGCACCAGTCCGGCCAAATAGGCGATCGTCGCCGAGAGCACATACTCCAGAATAGTCAGAGGGCGGACCGGGATGCCGCTCAGGCGGGCCGCCTCCGGGTTGTCGCCATGAGCGTAGATGAAGCGCCCGATCGTGGTGCGACTGAGAAATGCATGCACCAGTACCGCCAGCCCGAAGAAGATCAGCACGGGTATCGGGATTCCCCCGATTGTCTCGCCGAGCGCGAGGAAGTGCTTCGCGCTGTCCGGGACGTAGACAATGTAGGTCGACCCGACGATGAAAATGCGCGCCAGGCCGAAAACGAGCAGATTCGTCGCCAGCGTCGCGAACAGAGGCGGGATCTCCACGAAGGCAATGACGAAGCCGTTGAGCAGGCCGATACCCAGCGCAATCAGCAAACCGGCGGTGATCGCCCAGCTCATGCTGCCGCCGGCTTTCATGATGACGGCGGTCATGGCAGCGCCGATGGCGAGGGAGGCGATCTGAGAAATGTCGAGCCCGCGGCCGATAATCACGATGGCCGCTCCCAGAGAGATAATGCCCAGGACGGCGATACCGTTGAGCAAAGTCAGCAGATTCTTGACCGACGCGAAGCCCGGCAGGAGCAGGGAGAAGGCCAGCGCCAGCGCCCCTGTCACGATCAGCACGATTTGTTCCTGCGTCAGCCGTCGAAACCACCGAGCCAGGCTGATTCGCGGCCCGCGTGGAGCCGGGGTCATTGAACCCTCGGCTAGCGCCTCATCAGAAATTACCACCAGGTTCCTCCGCCCGATGATTCGCCGTGCCGTCTTCTTGTGTACCGCTCGGCGAATTGATGGATTAAATTTTCAGTACTAGTTGCTGAAGTTTAACCTGCCTTTCGTTTGGAGTCGATCCGAAAATTTGTGTCGAAGCAGCTGAAGCCCTTACCAAGACAAGATTGCAAGTGCGTTGTATGTGCCTGTGGCCACGCGGGCGGGCTGGTTTGAAATCCGATGTGTGATGCGACAGCATCGACGACAAGCGGGTACGCGGCACAGGGGCGATCCGAAACCAAGCGCGTTCGCGGCTTTGATTGGAGAAGCAAATGAACATCGGCATCGCCGGCACCGGACGCATGGGCAGCGCCGTCGCCGCCAGGCTCGTCGGCCTCGGGCATACGCTGACTGTGTGGAATCGCACTCGAGCTGCCTACCGCAGCGCGCGTGCTCGAGGCCTTCGACCGCGCGGCTCAAGCCGGACATGGCGGCATGGACGGCGTGCGCATTCCGGCCTGGGTGAGCGGCAAGGGAGCGGCCTGAGCGCGCCCCCGATTTGTCGGCTGGCGCAGTAATCGTTTGATCTGCATCAAAAATGATTCAGCGGAAGCCATTAACCTGACGACATCCGATCAGCAGCGTTGTGGTGGCACTGGCCACTGGGCGCTGCTGTGCGACACGAGGATCCAAGTGCGATTCAGGCGGATGCGGTATCTGAGCTTATTCTTTGCGGTGATGTTCTTCGCGAACAACGCCGGCGCCGCCGTTTGCGCTTTCGCAGCGGATTGGGCGGTGCAGGGCCGGGTCGCGGCCCACGCCTCGGCTGCCAGCGCGGACGAGCCCGCTTGCCCGCAGTGCGAAGAAGAGGGGTCTTGCCTGACGCATTTTGTGCAAAGCTTCCACAACGACGAGCAAAACATCTGGGTCGGTGTATCGCCCGTGGCGCTTGTTCCCATCCTCAACGTACGCGAAGTCCGCGTTCCCGCGCAGCCGAAGCTCGTCGTCCCGGCCTCGGCGCCACCCATCGTCGGCCCATCGCTGGCAATCCTCTACCGCAATTTTCGTAAGTAGCCCCTACCTCGCGTCATAGCGCGCCGAGTCATCGGCTTTCCGACGTATGCGTCGGACTCGCTCCAGCCGAAGATTCTGTTTGGAACGGATCTGGCGTCTGCGCTCCAAGGCGAGCGCGGCGCTCAGTTCGGGGTACCTGAAAAGTCGGGAGAAGGATCGAGCCATGAAATCGTTGCTGCAGTTGGAGTTCGTGTTATCCGGGTTGTACGCCATCTCGCGCGCTCGCGCGGGCGGCGTCGTCATGGGGGCGCTCGCGCATGAATGAGCTATCGGCATTGACGTTCACCACGGCATTCGCCGCGGGCATCGTTTCGTTCCTGTCCCCTTGCGTCCTGCCCTTGGTGCCCGGCTACATGTCGTACGTGGCCGGCGACGCCCTTGCGCATGATCACCACGACGGTAGCCGCGTGCAGCGCCTGTCGGCAATCGGGCTGAGCCTGTGCTTCGTCGCCGGATTTTCGACGGTGTTCGTCGCGCTCGGCGCAGGCGCCACCGCGCTGGGGCAACTGCTGCTGCGCTACAAGTACGAGGCGAACATTGTCGCCGGTGTCATCGTGATCGTTTTCGGCCTGTTCATGGCCGGGGCCTTGAAGCTCTCTTGGCTGCAGCGCGATCTGCGTTTTCATGTCGGCATCAAAGGCGGACGACCGCTCGGGGCGTATCTCATCGGAGTGGCATTCGCCTTCGGCTGGGCGCCGTGCATCGGGCCGGTGCTGGGCGCCATCCTCACCGTCAGTGCGGTCGCGGCTACCGTGGCCAGCGGCACGGCGCTGCTCGCCGCCTACTCGCTCGGCCTGGGGCTGCCTTTCCTTGCAACCGCGATATATACCGACAAGCTGCTGGCGTGGCTGAAGTCCGTGCGCCGCATCGGACGCTGGCTGCAGGTTGGCGCCGGCGCGTCGATGGTTCTCATGGGCGTGGCCATGATCACCGGCATGCTCACGACGTTCTCCTTCCTGCTGCTCGAGACATTCCCGGCGCTCGGAACGATCGGATAGATAATAGCCCCCGGTCACACGACTTCTAACGTCAACAGGATCCAGCCCATGCCGATCAAATTCTCCGAAAGCGCACAGTCCTCGAATTGGACGCTGATCTTTGTCTGTTGGCTGCTCGCCTGCGTTTCCACGCTGGGAAGTCTGTTCATGAGCGAAGTCATGGGCTATGTGCCTTGCATTCTGTGCTGGTACCAGCGCATTTTCATGTACCCCCTGGTGCTCATCCTGCCCGCAGGCTTGTTTCCGTTCGATCGAAATGTCGTGCGCTACGCCGCACCGCTGGCGGCGCTGGGCACGCTGATTGCCGTGTTTCATCTGCTGCTGGTCGCCGGCTATATACCGGAGAGCATCAAGCCCTGCGTGCGGGGCATACCCTGCAGCGAGGTGCAAGTCCAATGGTTCGGGTTCCTGACCATACCCCTGCTTTCGGCGCTGTCGTTCCTGCTGATCACCGCGCTGCTGATTGTTACCCATATGAGGAGTTCAAAGTGAAACAGAAATATTTGCTTATAGCTTCCGCGGTTCTACTGCTGATTGCGTTCGTCGCCGGCTCGCTTTATTACAAGAGCCAACAAGAGAAAGCAGCGATCGACGCCTACAAGCGCGACAGGTCGACTTTCGTGCGCGAATACTCGCCCATGGAGGGGAACCCGGCCGCAAAAGTCGAGATCGTCGAATTCTTCGATCCCGCCTGCGATACCTGCAAGGAGTTTTACCCCATGGTCAAGAAGCTGATGGAGGCGCACCCGGGCAAGATTCGCCTGTACGAGCGCTATGCGCCATTTCACCCCGGCTCGGATTACGTAGTGAAAATGCTTGCGGCGGCGCATATGCAGGGGAAGTTCTGGCCGACCCTGGAAGCGGTGTTTGCGGCCCAATCGCGTTGGGCGCCGCAGCACCGTCCCCAACCCGAACTGGTATGGAACTACATCGGCGGCGTCGGGCTGGACATCAACAAACTCAGACGGGACATGGAGTCGCCCGATATGGACAAGATCGTCCAGCAGGATCTTGCAGACGCGCGCAAGCTGAACGTGAAGGCGACGCCCGAGTTTTTCGTCAATGGAAAGCCGCTACCGAGTTGGGGATGGGCCCAACTAAAGACCCTGGTGCAGGACGAGGTCGCCGCGGCCTATTAGCCTCTTATCAGTCAAGAGTTGACGGAAATGGCAAAGATTTTGATAAATGGCGAGGA
>CAZRMO010000104.1:0-13305 GCA_964601155.1 uncultured Enterobacteriaceae bacterium | reverse complement strand
TTCCCAATTTTTCGGAGGCAGACGCAAATGAATCCCACAAGAATCATAGGAATCATCCTGATCGTAGCCGGGAGCCTCGGCCTCGCATACGGCGGCTTCAGCTACACCAAGGAAACCACCGGCATGAAGCTGGGGCCGATAGAGCTCAAGGTCGAGGAAAAGCACGATGTAAATGTCCCGCTGGTCCTCAGCGCCGGTGCGATCGCGCTCGGCGTGTTTCTGCTCGTAGCCGTCGGACGCAAATAGGCATTCGCGGCGGCAGCCTGGATCGCACTGCCGCCGCGAACGCGGGAAAACACGGACAGGCCTAGTCCTTGGCTGCCGGTACGACTATCACGGTGTCGCCGCCGGTCTTGCCACGCTCCCCGGTAGCGCCGGTATACCCGGTCGCGCCCGTGTCGCCGACGGTTCCGGGCGCCCCGGTCGCGCCCGTATCGCCGACGATTCCGGTCGCCCCGGTCGCCCCGGTCGCGCCCGTGTCGCCGGTCGGGCCGGCCGGCCCCGGTACGGGGACTGTAACCACCGCCGCAGGAGTCACCACCGTCGGCCTGTCGCACGCGCTCAGCGCCAGGGCCATCACCACTGCGGAAAACACTATCGAATACTTCATGAGATCTCCATTGGATAATTTGACGAAACCGCTCATCCGAAAAGATTTGCGGCCAGACGGAATTGCCAATCGACAATACGCCCTATCCGCGCGCCGCTCCGTTCGCTGGCGCGCATAAGGCGGCCCATACGCGGCTTTGCGCCGCGGTTGCCCGGCCGGCGACCGGCGAAGGTCCGGAAATATTTCTTCTGTGTGCGCTGGCGCACGGAACTGCCGCAAACATCGTGCTCATGGCCGAGAGCCTGCCCTTTTGCCCTTGGCATGCGGCACGGCGCGCGCATCGCGGACGAGTTGCCGGCAATCGCTGTCTTTCCCCGGCCCCGCGTCGATCAAGGGGATCAGCGCAAGCACCGGGCTGGCGATGCCCAAGGCGATCGCGCCGATCGCGCGCGCGGCCATGCGGGTCTTGTCGACTCCGACGTCGGGTTTGGCAAAGCTGCCGCGTATGTAGATCGGACTGCGCAAGGCGACAGGACTGGTGCTTTTCGTCTTCTGGTTGAGCGTCAGGTTCAGCTTCTCCTTGCCCAGATCTATGTCACCGGTACCGACAATCGTGGTGACCGCGGTGTCGAAAATCAGCGCATCGGCGTGCATGATGCCTTCTTTGACGTCGAAATCGGCGACGGCGCAGCGCAACTTGACGAGTTTGTCGCCGGTCACTTGCAGGACCAGTATTTCCCACAGGTGCAGCCCGAGCTTTTCCATCATCATCTTGCTGATTTCGCCATGGGCGACGACCAGACCCACCTTGCCGTTGGAACTCGCCAGCATACGACCGACCGAGTTGCCTTTACCCGTGATATTGAAATCGCCGTTGATCTGGCCGATGCTGTTTTTGTTCAGCGCGACCGTCGGAAACAGCTTGGCCAGGAGAATTTTTCTCGCCCGCACCAGGGCGCGCGCCTGAATCGGTTCGCGGCGGCCATCGAGCGAAATCACGGCATCGAGTTGCCCGCCGGCCACGCCGAAATCCAGCGGATCGAGGGTCAACACGGAATCGCGCAGGCTCAAATGGGCCATCAGGTCTTCAATCGGCAGCGCCTTGGCGCTGCGGATGGTTTTTGCCTTCAGCGTCACCTCCGCGTCGACGCTGTCCCAGCGGTCGGTGTTGAACGGCAGGTCCGGCAGCACGCGCGCTGCCGCAGGCGTCGGTGCCGCGGTCTGCGCCGGCGGTGGCGCCGCCCGTTTCGCCGCGTCCACGCTGCCCGGCCTCGCGCCGATCAAGGGGCCGAGATCGACGACATCGAGCAGCTTGGAAACCAGGTCCGCTTTCATCGCCGGGCGTATGCCGCCGGTATCGACCTGCGCGGTACCGGCAATATCGCTGTCGCCGAAATGGCCCGAAAAGTTCTCGTAACGCCAGCTGCGCCCGCTGTGCACGATGCGCCCCTCGGCCGCATAAGCGCGCGTTTTCGGAAATGCGATGCCGAGCAGCGGAAAAAGCTGCGCCAGGTTGTCGCCGCGCACGGCGAGGCGCATGTCCATCGCGGAAAACTTCAGCAGGCTGGTAATGGTGCCGTCGGCCTTGACGCCGGTGTGGCCGACGCTTAGATCGACTTTCAGCCGATAGGGCGTGCTTTCGTCGCGCAGGCCGAGCACCGGGCCGCCTTTGCCACTCGCCTTGAGCGGCATGCCTTTGTATTGCCCCTGCGCGGTGAAGCTGAGTTCTTCCCCGGCTGACTGCGCGTCCGAGGTCGAGATTTCGGCGCGGATGCTGGTCTTCTGCGCGGCATCGTCGTAGCCGAGGCGGCCATGGTCGAGTAGCACACGGTCGATGCGGATACGCGCCTGTTCGTCCTGCTGCTTTGGGTCCAGCAGCCAGTTCTTGCGGCCGCCGCTGCCCTGCTCCAGGAACACGACCGGGCGCAGCAGCCGCACTTCATGCAGAACGATATTGCCGCGAAGCAGCTGCGGCAGGTCGACCGCGACCTCCACCTCGTCCGCCGCGACCATTTGCTTTTCCCTGGCCCAGGCCGGATTCGCGAACGTCACCGCGCCGGCGGTGATATGCGGCAGCGGCCAGCCGAACTCGAGCTGGAGATCGCCGCCGATGGCCAGTTCGCGGCCGGTCTTCTCCAGCGTCATGCGCTCGATCGGGCCGCGCAGCCAGTTCCAGCCGAAAATCGCAATGAACAGGACAGCCAGCAGCGCCGGCGCGAGCAAGAGCCCGGCGGTCCACTTGAGCAAACGAGAGCGTGTCATAGAAGTGTAGAGCCGGCGCGGCCAAATGACCCCAGTCGGCTAAAGCCGTTCCCGGGTAGTGCAGGAATTATCCGCGTGCCGCAGTACGCATTCCGTGCGCTTGCGCACATACGCCGGTCGAAATTGATCGTAGTCTTGGCCATCGCCCGACGCGGCCGTCGCTTTGCTGTCGCTTTGCGGTCGCTTTGCCGTCGTTTTGTATTTGCCTGGCCGGACCGGCGGAACGCATTTCCCGGGATTTCGGATATCAATACAAGCAGCCGGCGAAGCGCCGCGTTCGACCGGCTGATCTGCATAGGAAACGAACTATCTTGTTCGCCCCCCCGAAGTGAAATTGAGCGGCTACGGCATGGGCCAGACCTGGGCGCGTTTGCGGGCGCGCCTGAGCCGCAATCCGCTCGTGCGGGCACAGCCTGCCGCCGACGCGCCGCCGCTGCAGGCGGAGCTGTTCGGCGCCGACCAGATGGAACAGCATGGCAGGACCCTGGCGCACTCGCACCGCTTGAGTTCGAAGCGCGCGCCGGATCAGCTGCTTGCGCGCCTGGCCGAGAACGAAAACATCGTACTGCAAGCCTGCAAGCTGCTTACGGCTGCAGTGAAGGCCAACCGCCGGATATCGCCCGCCAGTGAATGGCTGCTCGATAACTTCTATTTGATCGAAGAACAGATACGCACGGCCAGGCTGCATTTGCCCAAGGGTTACAGCCGCGAGCTGCCGCGTCTGGCGCTGGGCCCGTCCAGCGGACTGCCGCGCGTGTACGACATCGCGCTGGAAGCGATTTCGCACGGGGACGGACGGGTGGACCCCGACAGTTTGAGCCGCTTCGTCGCCGCCTACCAGCAGACCACCGAGCTGAAGCTGGGCGAATTGTGGGCAATTCCCATCATGCTGCGCCTGGCGCTGATCGAGAATCTGCGCCGCGTGGCAGCCCTGGCCTCGGCCAGCGCCACCGCCCGCGACCTGGCCGACTCCTGGGCGGACCGGATGATGGCGATTGCGGTGAAGGATCCGAAGAACCTGATTCTGGTAGTGGCGGACATGGCGCGGTCGGATCCACCCATGGTCAGCGCTTTTGTCGCCGAACTCGCGCGTCGCCTGCAGGGACAAAGCGCCGCTTTGGCCCTGCCGCTGACCTGGATCGAGCAGCGGCTGTCCGAGACCGGCCTGACGATCGAGCAACTGGTGCAGTCGGAAACCCAATTGCAGGCCTCGAGCCAGGTCTCGATCGCAAACAGCATCGGCAGCCTGCGCTTCCTCGGAGCAATGGACTGGCGCGAGTTCGTCGAAACCATGAGCGGCGTCGAGCATGAGCTCAGGCAGGATCCGGCCGGAGTCTACGCCCGGATGGATTTCGCCACCCGCGATCGCTACCGGCATGCCGTCGAGAAGACAGCGAAGGCGAGCAGCCTGTCCGAGAGCGAGCTTGCGCGCAAAGCGATTCAGCTGGCGCGCGAGGGTGCGGCCGGCGCAATCGCCGGGAGCGGCGCTCAAGCCGGCGCCCTCGACAATCGCACTTCGCATGTCGGCTACTATCTGACCGACAAGGGCCTGCCCCTGTTCAAACGCGCGGCACAGCTGCGCTTATCGATCGCGGAGGCCGTGCAGCGGACTTGCTGCCAGTCTCCTCTGCTGCTCTATCTCGGCGCGATCGCGCTGCTGACAATCGCCCTTAGCGAAAGCCTGCTGGCCGTCGCGCATGCCGGCGGACTGCACGCTTGGCCGCTTGCCCTGACTGCGACGCTGGTGGTCTTTTGCACCGGTCATTTGGCGATCGCCCTGGTCAACTGGATGGCAAGCTTGTTCGCGACGCCCAAGCCGCTGCCGCGCATGGATTTTTCCGGCGGGATTCCGCCGGATTGCCGCACGCTGGTCGTGATCCCGACCATGCTCGCGAGTACGCAAAATATCGAGCGCCTGATCGAAGCGCTCGAAGTCCGGTTCCTGGCGAACCGGGACGCACACCTGCAGTTTGGCCTGCTGACCGATTTTCGCGACGCGCACGAGCAGATGCTGCCGACCGACGCTGCGCTGCTGCTGCAGGCAAGGACCGGGATCGAGGAACTAAACGAAAAGTACCGGCACCCCGAAAGCGGCGCGAGAGGCGACGCCTTTTTCCTGTTCCACCGCCCGCGCCGCTGGAACCCCGAGGAGCGGCTATGGATGGGTTACGAGCGCAAGCGGGGAAAGCTGGCGGAATTGAATTCCGTGCTGCGCGGCGGGAGCAAGGACTGTTTCTCGCTGATCGTCGGCGCGACCGAGCTTCTATCCGCCGTGAAGTACGTCATCACCCTGGATACCGACACACAGCTGCCGCGAGACTCGGCGCATCAGCTGGTGGGCGCGATGGCGCACCCCTTGAACCGCGCGCACTTCGATCCGAAGCGGCAGCGGGTGACCGCGGGCTACGGCATCCTGCAGCCGCGCGTCGCGGTGAGCCTTCCTGGCACCAATCGGTCGCGCTATGCGCGGCTGTTCGGCAGCGATGCCGGCATCGATCCGTATACACGCACCGTTTCCGATGTGTACCAGGATGTGTTCGGCGAGGGCTCGTTCATCGGCAAAGGCATTTACGACGTCGACGCGTTCGAGCAAGCGCTCAAGGGACTATTCCCCGATAACCGCATACTCAGCCACGACCTGCTGGAAGGCTGTTATGCACGCTCCGGACTATTGAGCGACGTGCAGGTATACGAGGAATATCCGTCGAGCTACAGCGCCGACGTAAGCCGCCGCTACCGCTGGATACGCGGGGATTGGCAGATTGCATCCTGGCTGCTGTGGCACGTGCCCGGCAGCAGCGCAAGCCCGGCTGCAGGCCGCCAAACAAATCCGCTCTCGGCACTGTCCCAATGGAAGATC
This sequence comes from uncultured Enterobacteriaceae bacterium, assembly GCA_964601155.1. Taxonomy (GTDB): domain Bacteria; phylum Pseudomonadota; class Gammaproteobacteria; order Burkholderiales; family SG8-39; genus 2-12-FULL-64-23. The sequence goes on along the minus strand of CAZRMO010000104.1, from coordinate 7,633 downwards.
CTCGATAACCTGCGGCGCAGCCTGGTCCCCGCGGCATTGACGCTTCTGTTGCTGCTTGGGTGGACCGTCCTGCAAGCCGCCTGGTTCTGGACCCTCGCGGTGATCGGCGTCTTCCTGGTACTGCCTCTGATCGCCACAACTGCCGGCCTGTTGCGCAAGCCCCGGGACACGCTGCCCGGTCAGCATCTCGCCGCAACGCTGCGCTCTGCGCGCGCGCACTTCGCGCAGGCGGCGCTGGCGCTGGTGTTCCTGCCCCACGAGGCCTACTTCAGCCTGGGCGCGATCCTGCGCACCAATTGGCGCATATTTGTCACACGCAAGCGGCTGCTGGAATGGACGCCCTCGGGCCGCTGGGCCCGCGAAAATGACGGCGGCTTCCTCGCCTGCTGCCAATCGATGTGGATCGCTCCCTTTACGGCCACTAGCGCTGCAATCTATCTGGCGGCATCGGCACCGGCCACGCTGACGGCAGCCGGACCGGTCCTGCTCCTGTGGCTGGCCTCACCCGCAATCGCCTGGTGGATCAGCCGGCCGCTGGCGCGCCGCGAAGCGCGGCTGACGGCCGGCCAGAGCGCTTTTCTGCGCAATGTTGCGCGCAAGACCTGGGCTTTTTTCGAGACCTTCGTCGGCGCCGAAGACCACTGGCTGCCGCCGGACAATTATCAGGAGCACCCGGTTGCCGTGCTTGCGCACCGCACCTCGCCGACCAACATGGGGCTTTCGCTGCTGGCGAATCTGTCCGCCTACGATTTCGGCTACCTGTCCCCCGGACAACTCATCGAGCGCACGGCGAACACACTCGATACCATGGCAACGCTGCAACGGCACCGGGGCCACTTTTACAACTGGTACGACACGCACTCGCTCAAGCCGCTGTCACCGCTTTATATTTCGTCGGTGGACAGCGGAAATCTCGCCGGCCATTTGCTCACCCTGCGCCCCGGACTGCTCGCACTGCCCGATCACAAGATTCTTGCGCCGCGCCTGTTCGACGGTTTGTTCGACACCCTGACAGCGCTCGCGGACGCAGCCGCAGAAGCGGCACCGCCTGCACTGGCCCTGCTCGACCGGCTGCGGAAACAGTTGGAGTCCGCCTACGACTCGCGGCCTGCCACGCTCACGGCGGCGCAGGCTGATTTGAACGCGCTGGCGACGTCCGCGACGCAGCTGGCCGCCAGCCTCGCCGATCAGGATAAAGCCGCCACCAGCGCGCCACAGGGCGACCCGCAGTGGTGGGCGCAAGCGCTGAGCCGGCAATGCCGCGACGCGCTCGACGAACTCGCCTTGCTCGCGCCATGGCTGGCGCTGCCGGCTGCAGTAGACAGACTGCGTCAGCTCCTGGACAGCAGCGGGATACCGACGCTGCGCGAGCTCGCGAGCCTGGAGACACGCTGGTCGGCGACCATCGAACACACGCCGCTCTCTGCCGCGGCCCCAGCGGAGCGCGAGTGCCTTGAACAGATACGGCGCCACCTCGCCGCGGCGAGCCGCCACGCGCGGGAGCGGATCGCGCGGATCGAACGCCTCGCAACGCAGGCAGGCGCAATGGCCGTAATGCAGTATGACTTCCTCTACGACAAGTCGCGCCATCTGCTCGCGATCGGCTACAACGTCGGCGAACGCCGCCAGGACGCGAGTTGCTACGATCTGCTCGCCTCGGAGGCGAGATTCGCAAGCTTCGTGGCGATTGCGCAAGGCGAGCTGCCGCAAGAGAACTGGTTTGCGCTGGGGCGGCTGCTCACCTCGGCCGGTGGCGAATCCACCCTGATGTCCTGGAGCGGCTCGATGTTCGAGTACCTGATGCCGCTGCTGGTCATGCCCAGCTACGAAAACACGCTGCTCGACCAGACCTACCGCGCGGCGGTGGAGCGACAGATCGTCTATGGGAAGCAGCGCGGCGTCGCCTGGGGCATCTCGGAATGCGGCTACAACGCGGTCGATGTTGCGCTCAATTACCAGTACCGCGCATTCGGCGTACCCGGTCTTGGACTCAAGCGTGGACTGGCCGAGGATCTGGTGATTGCGCCCTATGCCACCGCGCTCGCCTTGATGGTCGCGCCCGAACGCGCGTGCCAGAATCTGCAGCGGCTCGCGACCGAGGGCATGCAAGGGCCATTCGGCTTTTACGAAGCAATCGACTACACCCCTTCGCGTCTGCCGCGCGGGCAAGCCGGCGCCGTGATCCGCTCGTTCATGGCGCATCACCAGGGCATGATATTTCTGTCGCTCGCCCATCTGCTCCTCGACCGGCCGATGCAAAAGCGCTTCGAGTCGGATCCGATGTTCCAGGCAACCGCCTTGCTGCTGCAGGAGCGCGTGCCCAAGGCCGGCGCATTTCAGTTGCACGCCGCCGACTTCTCCGCGATTCGCGCGACCTCCAAGGAAGCGCAAATGCCGGTGCGCGTGCTCGGCAGCGCGGACACGCCGATACCGGAAGTGCAGTTGTTGTCGAACGGTAGGTACCACGTGATGGTCACGAACGCGGGCGGCGGCTACAGCCGCTGGAAAGACCTCGCGGTCACCCGCTGGCGCGAAGACACGACCTGCGACAATTGGGGTACGTTCTGCTATGTCCGCGATGTGACGAGCGGTGTGTTCTGGTCGAACACGCACCAGCCGACGCTGGCGCAGGCGGAAACGTACGCGGCAATTTTTTCGGAAGGCCGGACGGAATTCCGCCGCCGCGACCTCGATTACGACACGCATACCGAGATCGTCGTTTCGCCGGAAGACGACATCGAACTGCGCCGGGTGCACATCACCAACCGCGCGCGCACCCGGCGCACGATCGAGCTGACGAGCTACGCAGAAGTGGTGCTCGCCGCGCCGGTCGCGGACGCATTGCACCCCGCGTTCAGCAATCTTTTCGTTCAGACCGAGATCGTGCACGAGCGCCAGGCGATCGTGTGCACGCGCCGCCCGCGTTCGCTCACCGAGCAGGCGCCGTCGATGTTTCACCTGATGGCCGCGCGCGGGAGCAAAGTCGAAGCGGTGTCGTACGAAACCGACCGCATGCGCTTCATCGGGCGCGGCCGCAGCGTTGCCGCGCCCCAGGCGATGGACGCCGGGGCGGCGCTCTCGGGCAGCGCGGGCTCGGTGCTCGATCCGATCGTTGCGATCCGCTATCGGATCACTCTGGAACCGGAACAAACCGCAACCCTGGACATGGTCTCAGGCGTCGGCGCCAGCCGCGACGAAGCCTTGAGCCTGGCCGGCAAATACCAGGACCGCCGGCTTGCGGATCGCGTTTTCGAACTGGCGTGGACGCACAGCCAAGTGGTGCTGCGGCAGATCAACGCCAGCGAGGCGGACGCACAGCTCTATGGGCGCCTGGCGAGTTCGGTCATCTACGCCAATCCCGGTTTGCGCACGAAACCGGGCGTACTGCTCAGGAATCGCCGCGGACAATCGGGTCTGTGGGGCTATGCCATTTCCGGCGACCTGCCTATCGTGCTGCTGCAGATCGGCGACCTGGCGAATATCGATCTGCTGCGCCAGCTGGTGCAGGCCCACGCCTATTGGCGCCTGAAGGGACTCGCCGTGGACCTGGTGATCTGGAACGAGGATCGCGCTGGTTACCGGCAGCTGTTGCAGGACCAGATCATGGGGCTGATCGCCGCGGGCGTGGAAGCCCACGTGATCAACCGACCCGGCGGAATTTTCGTGCGGCCGGCCGAGCAGATATCCGACGAGGACCGCATCCTGGTCCAATCGGTCGCGCGCGCCATCATCAGCGACCGGCGCGGGGCGCTGGAGGAGCAGATCAACCGGCGCGGGCTGATGGAAGTGCGCCCACCGCATTTGAATATGCCGCGCTTCAAGCCAACCCGCGCCCAGCGCACCGAAGTTCCGGCGGCTGCCGCGCCCGCGCGCAGCGATCTGCTGTTCGACAACGGACTGGGCGGCTTCAGCGCGGACGGCCGCGAATACGTCATTACCACCGCGCCCGGCCAGGTCACGCCGGCGCCCTGGGTGAACGTGCTCGCGAACGCGCACTTCGGCAGCGTTGTTTCCGATAGCGGCATGGCCTACACCTGGAGCGAAAATGCCCATGAGTTTCGCCTGACCCCATGGGCGGACGATCCGGTGAGCGATGCCAGCGGCGAGGCCTTTTACCTGCGCGACGAGGAAAGCGGGCAGTTCTGGTCGCCCGCACCCTTGCCCAGCCGCGGCGCCACGCCATACGTCACCCGGCATGGCTTCGGCTACAGCCGCTTCGAGCACGCGGAACAGGGCATCAGCTCCGAACTTACTGTTTTCGTCGCCCTGGACGCCGCGGTCAAGTTCTCGACCTTGAAGCTGCGCAACGCCTCGGGCCGCGCGCGCCGGCTCTCGGTCACCGGCTATGTCGAGTGGGTGCTGGGCGACCTGCGGCCGAAATCGGCCATGCACGTCATCACCGAAATCGACCCGGCGAGCGGCGCCTTGTACGCACGCAACGCGTACAACACCGAGTTTGCCGACCATATCGCGTTCTTCGACATCGACGATGCGTCCCGCACCTACAGCGGCGACCGGGCCGAATTCATCGGACGCAACGGCACGCTCGCGCACCCAGCGGCCATGACCCGCACCCAGCTTTCCAACAAGGTAGGAGCGGCACTGGATCCCTGCGCCGCAATACAAGTCGCGTTCGATCTGGCCGACGGTGAGGAGCGCGAGTTCGATTTCCGCCTCGGCGTCGCGGGAAGACGGGGCGCCGACGATGCCAGCAAGCTGCTGCGGCGCTTTCGCGGGCCCTCCGCTGCGCGCACTGCGCTCGAAGCGGTGCGCGCCTACTGGAATCACACGCTCGGCGCAGTACAGGTGGAAACACCCGATCGGTCGCTCAATCTGCTCGCCAACGGCTGGCTGGTGTATCAAACCCTGGCCTGCCGCCTTTGGGGCCGCAGCGGTTATTACCAGTCCGGCGGCGCATTCGGTTTCCGCGATCAGCTGCAGGACGTGATGGCGCTGGTCCATGCCGAGCCCGCGCTGGTGCGCGAGCACCTGCTGCGCTGCGCGTCGCGCCAATACCTCGAAGGCGATGTGCAGCACTGGTGGCACGCGACATCCGGCCGCGGCGTGCGCACGCACTGTTCCGACGACTACCTGTGGCTGCCCCTGGCGATGTGCCGCTACGTTGCCGGCACCGGCGATACCGGCGTGCTGGATGAATCCGTCGCCTTCCTCGACGGCCGGCCGGTCGGCCCGGACGAAGACTCGTATTTCGACCTGCCAGGCCGAGCACAGGAGTCTGCCAGCCTGTACCAGCACGGGGTGCGGGCCATCCTGAAGGGACTCCAGTTCGGCGCGCACGGGCTGCCGCTGATGGGCTCGGGCGACTGGAACGACGGCATGAACGCCGTGGGCGAACAGGGCAAAGGAGAAAGCGTGTGGCTGGCTTTCTTCCTCTACGACGTGCTGACGCAATTTGCCGGGCTTGCACATGCGCACGGCGACGCGCCCTTCGCCAAACGCTGCCAGACAGAGGCGGAAGAGCTGCGCCAGAACATCGAGCGCAACGGCTGGGACGGCGAGTGGTACCTGCGCGCCTATTTCGACGACGGCACGCCGCTGGGGTCGGCAAGCAACGCCGAATGCCAGATCGACGCCATTGCGCAAAGCTGGGCGGTGCTGTCCGGCGCCGGGGAAGCCGCGCGCTCGCGCTCGGCACTGGCGGCGGTCGACCGGCGCCTGGTGCGCCGCGATTCAGCGCTGATCCAGGTCCTCGATCCGCCATTCGACCAGTCGGACCTGAACCCTGGCTACATCAAAGGCTATGTGCCGGGCGTACGCGAAAACGGCGGGCAATACACGCATGCTGCGGTGTGGACGGTGATGGCGTTCGCCGCCCTGGGCGACAGCGCGCGCGCGTGGGAACTGTTCGGCTTGATCAACCCGGTCAATCACGCGAGTTCCGCGGCGGCAATTGCCACCTACAAAGTGGAACCTTACGTGCTCGCGGCCGACGTCTATGCGCTTGCGCCGCACACCGGCCGCGGCGGCTGGACCTGGTACACCGGCTCCGCCGGCTGGATGTACCGGCTGATCCTGGAGTCGTTGCTGGGGCTACGGCTGGAAGTCGACAAGCTGCGCTTCGCGCCCTGTCTGCCGGCGGACTGGAAAACGTTCAAGCTGCATTACCGCTATCGGGAAACGCTCTACCACATCAGCGTTGTGCAAACGCAGGCAGCGCAGGGTAAGGCCGGCGTGACGCTGGACGGCGTCGAGCAGCAAGACCAGAGCGTTCCTTTGCTTGACGATCGCGCCGAACATGCGGTCGAGCTGCGCATAGCGCGCGGACAACGGCCCAATGACTAACGCACTCTGGTTTCTGCTGCTGGGCGCCCTGTTGCTCGCGAGGGGCCTGACTTCTTCGATCCTCAAGCGCCTGCCGTTCACGCCGGCCATCGTCTATTTGGCGGTGGGGCTGCTGATCGGCCCCACGATGCTCGGTGTATTTCACTTCAATCCGCTCAAGGATTCGGCGCTGCTGCAAGTGCTGACCGAAGTGGCGGTGCTGATTTCGCTGTTTTCAGCCGGTGTCAAAATGCCCGTACCGGTAAGCTTCGCCCGTTGGCGCACACCGATTCTGCTGGCATCGCTATCCATGACGATCAGCGTCGGCCTGGTCGCCGCCTTCGCTCATTATCTGCTCGGTCTGCCATTGGGCGCCGGCGTCCTGCTCGGCGCGATACTGGCACCCACCGATCCGGTGTTGGCGACCGATGTCCAGACCCGCCATCCCGGTGACCGCAACCAACTGCGCTTCACCCTGTCGTGCGAGGCGGGCATGAACGACGGCAGCGCTTTTCCGTTCGTGATGCTGGGGCTGGGATTGCTCGGGCTGCATGAGCTTGGTGATTTCGGCCTGCGCTGGGCGCTGGTCGACGTGATCTGGGCCACGGCGGCGGGAATCGCCATCGGGCTTATCGCCGGCGCGGCGCTGGCCCGCCTCGTATGGAAGCTGCGCGGCGAGCCGCCAGAGCACGAGCTCATGGACGACTTCCTCGGGCTCGGCCTGATCGGTGTGGTGTACGGCGTTAGTGTGCTGGTCCATGCCTGGGGATTTCTGGCGGTATTTTTTGCTGCGGTCGCGCTGCGCCAGACCGAAGTCAAACTCGCCGGCGCGGGCCGCGATTGCCCGGATCGCCCGCATGCCGGGCGAGTCGAACCCGGGGCTGCCGGCGCAGGCCTCGACGAGGCGCCAACGCCGACCGTCAGCGGCCGATCGCTGATATTCAAGGAACATCTGGAGAGGCTGTCGGAATTGATGCTGGTCCTGCTGATCGGCGGCACGTTGTATGTCAATTCCTGGAGCTGGCGCGCAGTGGGACTTGCACTGTTTCTGTTCATGGTGGCGCGCCCGGTCAGCGTCCTCGCCAGCCTGCTGGGCACGCGCACTTCCTGGCCGATGCGCGGCATGATCGGCTGGTTCGGGGTACGCGGCATCGGTTCGCTGTACTACCTGATGTATGCCATCCAGCACGGCCTGCCGGAAAATCTGGCCCTGGAGCTTATCCGCTTGACGCTCATCGCCGTATCGCTTTCCATTCTTGTGCACGGGACCAGCGTCAAACCGCTGATGAGCCGCTTTTGGCATTACCGCAAGCGTCTGCCAATGCCATGACAAGCGTATCGCGCGAGCAAT
>CAZRMO010000103.1:0-13798 GCA_964601155.1 uncultured Enterobacteriaceae bacterium | reverse complement strand
ACCGGATGCGGCGCATTGACGATGACGAGTTTACTCAAAGTCTGCGGGTGCGCCATGGCGTATCCCCAGGCGACGGCCCCGCCCCAGTCGTGCGCCACCAGCACGAAGGTCTTGTGTCCCAAGTGTTCGGCCAATTGGCGCACGTCCTCGATCAGGATGCGCGCTTTGTATTGTTTCACCTCGGCCGGGTGATCCGACAGATTGAATCCGCGCAGATCGGGCGCAACCGCCAGATGGTCGCGGCCGAATTCCTCCAGCTGCTCTTTCCAGCAATACCAGAATTCGGGAAAGCCATGCAGGAACAGGATCAGCGGCCCCTCGCCGGCATGGGCGTAGTGCAGGCGTATGCCGTTGACGCTGGCGTAGTCGTGGCGAATATTAGTCAAATCGATTTCCAGGCAGAGGATACATGCCCGCGGACATTAGCGCCCAGCCGCCGGCGTGTCAACGCAATAAGCGTTCCAATCGGTCAAGGCAACGGACAAACCGTTAGAGGCGCTTCCTTGCCCTTGACCACCAGCTCGCGCATTGCACCGACACGCGTACCCGGATGCAGCATTGCGCGCACCGATTCGGACACCAGCACTTCACCCTCCGTAGCAGCGCTCTCGATGCGCTTGGCCGTATTCACCGTGTCGCCGATGACGTCGTAGCCCTTGATGCCGGAACTGCCGAGCAACCCCTCGACCACCGCGCCCCAGTGCACGCCGATGCCGGCACCAAGTTCCCAGGTCGACAAGGCCTGCCGTGCCTGCGTCCGCAGCTCCAGGGCGCAGGCGACTGCCTGGCGCGGTTCCGCGAACACGGCGAGAATTTCATCGGCGGAGAATTTCAGCTTGATCGCGCCGTGGCGCCACACCACGGGCTCAGCGGCTTCGTAATACCCGTTCAGAGCCTGAACCACCGTCTCCGGCGGGCAGCGCTCGCTCCAGGCGGTGAAACCGCGGATATCCATGAACAGCACGGCGCGCTCGCGGCGCACCAGCGTCAGCGCCGCAGGGTTTGCGATCACCCGCTCGAGCAGATCCTTGCCCAGCAGCCACTCCGAATAGCGCTGCAGCTGGGTCGACGTCTCGCGCAGCAGGGCGAGATAGCCGTGTTCGGACAGCGCCGCTAAGCCGACCGAAATACCGAGGATCAGCGTGGCCAGGCCGATGAACAGGTGCGCACGATCGGCGAAGAAAACCGCAGCCGAGAACTGCGCGCCGTCGACGAGCAGTTCGAAAATCGCGTACATCACGAACAGAATGGCAGCCCGAACCACGTTCTCGAGCACGACCAGCGCCCCGGCCACGGCGCCCGATCCGGAACGCGATCTCGCCGCCTGCAACGCGCCGACAGCCGCAGCAAAAACCCAATAGGCGAGATGGTTCGGCTTGGCGAAGAATTGCACGCCTTCGAAGCATGCCTCTATCGCCGTGTAGGCGGCCGGCCCGATCAGATTGCCGAGAAAACGCCGCGGCGCCGGCGTATTCTCCCAGCGCGTAAGCGCCCAGGCCTGTAGCAGCATCGCGCCGATCAGCGTATAGACGTCGGGCGCGACGAATATCGCCGGACCTTCGAGCAGCAGTTCCAGCAGCAAGTTGGCGATCGGGAACTGTCCGGAATTGCGAAACAGCTCCTGTTCGTACCGATTCCGAAACGATCCGGAGATGCGGGCATCGAGCCCGGAAGCTAACTCAACCTGGCGCCCGCCGCTGCTGTCCTCTGCCATCATGGAATCTGTTTCCGCTTGCGTGGCGCCGCGCCGCCGCCCCTTGGCCGCACCAACTGCGAAACGACAGGATATGCTCCCGCCTGTCCCTGCGCAGGCCGCGCGATCATGCCACGCCCGCCTACTCGAATTTCGAAAAATCCGGCTTGCGCTTTTCGAGGAAGGCGCTGAACGCTTCCTTTGCCTCGGGCGAATTCAGACGCTCGCCGAAATGGCTGGACTCCAGTTTGATTTGTTGCGTCACCGCCGCTGTTTGGCCCTGCTTCATCAGCCGCTTGGTGAGGCGCAGCGATGCGGCCGGCTTGTCCGCCAGCTTTTTTGCCTGCGCCATGGCGGTATCGAACAACTCGCCCTCGGGCAGCACTTCGGTGACCAGGCCGATTTCCTTCGCCTTGTCCGCGCTGAAAGGCTCGCCCAGCAACAACAATTCCGCCGCGCGCTGATAGCCGAGCAGCGCTGGCAGCAGCAGGCTCGACCCGGCCTCCGGCACCAGTCCCAGGTTGACAAAAGGCAATTGCAGGCGCGCATTCGGCGCCGCATACACCAGGTCGCAATGCAGCAGCATGGTCGTGCCTATGCCCACCGCCACCCCCGCCACCGCGGCGACGATCGGCTTTTGCGCCTGGCTGATGCCGTAGAGGAACTGGAACACCGGCCGCTTGTCGTCGCGCGGAGGATTGTCGAGAAAGTCCTGCAAGTCATTGCCCGCGGTAAACAGGTCGGTTTTGCCGTGGATCAGCAGCACGCGCACCCTGGCGTCTTCCTCGGCCGCATGAATCGCGTCGGCCATGGCCTGATACATGGCCGCGGTGAGCGCGTTTTTCTTGTCCGGGCGGTCGATCTCGATGCGCAGAACGCCGTCTTTGTTTTCTGTGAGGATATGGCTCATGAGCACCCTGCAAGGATCGTCGGCGTCAGGCCGCACTCAGACCGTCGGCAGCTTGTGTTCCTTGAAGTCGTCGCGCAGTTTGGTCTTCAGCAGCTTGCCCGTGGCGGTATGCGGCAGCTGGTCGACGAACACCACGTCGTCCGGCAGCCACCACTTTGCGACTTTGCCCTCGTAGAATTTGAGCAGGTCCTCGCGCGTGACTTCGGCCCCAGGTTTTTTCACCACGATCAAGAGCGGCCGCTCGTCCCATTTCGGGTGATGGCAGCCGATCACCGCCGCCTCCGCCACCGCCGGATGGCCCACCGCGATGTTCTCCAGATCGATGGTGCTGATCCATTCGCCGCCGGTCTTGATCACGTCCTTGGAGCGGTCGGTAATCTGCATGAAGCCGTCCGGATCGATGGTGGCAACGTCGCCGGTCGGGAACCAACCCAGGCCATGCTCATCCCGACGCAGCGGGTCGCCGCCCTCGCCTTTGAAATAGCTGCTGGTGATCCACGGGCCGCGCACCAGCAGATCGCCGAACACCTTGCCGTCCCAGGGCAGCTCCTTGCCTTCGCCGTCGACGATTTTCATGTCGGCGCCGTAGATATTGTGTCCCTGCTTGGCCTGGATCGCGAGCTTCTGCTCTTTCGACAAATTCAACTGCTTGGCCTTGAGCGTGCATACCGTGCCGAGCGGGCTCATTTCGGTCATGCCCCAGGCGTGCAGCACCTGCACGCCGTACTCCTCCTGGAAGGTCTTGATCATGGCGGCCGGCGCGGCCGAACCGCCGATCACCGTCCGCTTCATGGTGCTGAATTTCTTCTTCTCCTGCCCGACATACATAAGCAGCGCCAGCCATACCGTGGGCACGCCTGCCGACACCGTGACCTTCTCCGCTTCGAACAGCTCGTACAGGCTCTTGCCGTCCATCCCGGCGCCGGGGAACACCAGCTTGGCCCCGACCATGGCGCAGGTGTAGGGCAGGCTCCAGGCGTTGGCATGGAACATCGGCACCACCGGCAGCATCACGTCGCGCATGGAAACACAAAGCGCGTCAGGGGACGCCGCGGCAAACGCGTGGATCAGGGTCGAGCGGTGCGAGTACAACACGCCCTTGGGGTTGCCGGTGGTGCCCGACGTATAGCACAGCGAGGATGCCGTGTACTCGTCGAATTGCGGCCATTCGTAATTGCCGTTTTCGGCCTCGACCAGTTCCTCGTAGCACAGCAGATTGGGAAGCTTGACGCTGGGCATGTGCGCGCGATCGGTCATTGCGATCCAGCCCTTCACCCCCTTGCATGCGGGGGCGAGTTTCTCCACCAGCGGCGCGAAAGTGAGGTCGAACAGCATGTAGCCGTCCTCGGCATGGTTGATGATATACACCAGCTGTTCGGGAAACAGGCGCGGATTGACGGTGTGCATGACCGCGCCCATGCCCGAAATCCCGTAAAACGCCTCAAAATGGCGGTAGCCGTTCCAGGCGAGCGTGCCTACGCGGTCGCCCTCCTTTACGCCGAGCCGGGCGAGCGCCTGCGCCAGCTGACGCGAGCGCTTATGCGCGTCGCGGTAGGTGTAGCGGTGGATGCCGCCGGAGCCGTCCGCGGCCGGACCCTCGACCGTGCGCGACACGATTTCGGTATCGCCGTGATGCCGGCTGGCATGGACGATGAGCGAAGAAATCAGTAAGGGAACTTCCTGAATCAAGCCACGCAACATGGTTTTTTCTCCAATGAAAACAGAAAACCTCGACCGACGCTGCAAGTTACCCTGCCGCGGAATCGGTGTCAATCAAGGCCGGGCCAGCCGGTGCACGCTCCCTGCAGCGTGCGTCAAACACGCCTGATCGAGTCGACGATCAGCGCATCGAGGTATGTTTGATCTCGGTCAAAATATCCTGTAACCTGCCAACGAATACTAGTACTACTAGTACTAGTCGTCGCTGTTGTTTTCGTTTTTTGTAGCATGATTCCACGACGAGCGGGCGCGCAATGCAAAATTCCATCAGTATCAGCAAGAGTAGCCGTCATCCCCCCCTGCCGGGGGTTACATCAAACATAGGAGGAAGCATGTTCAATCTCAAACGCGTTTTTGGGGCTCTGCTTTTGTCATTAGGCCTCGTTGCAACTTGCGCTCACGCGCAAACTGTGAAGATCGCCTTCGCCGACCCGCTTTCGGGTCTGCTCGGTCCGGTCGGCGAGAACAACCTGCACAGCTGGCAGTGGGCCGCCGAGGTCGCGAACCAGGAGCATTGGGCTGGCAAGCTGAAATTCGAAATCGTCCCCTTCGACAACAAGCTCTCGCCGCAGGAGACGCTGAACGTGTTGAAGCGCGTAGAGGATGAGGGCATCCGCTACATCGTGCAGGGCGACGGCTCCTCCGTCGCACTGGCGCTGTCCGGCGCAGTAACCAAATACAACGAGCGCAATCCCGGGAAGGAAATCCTGTACCTAAATTACGCCGCGATCGACCCTGACTTGACCAACAGCAAGTGCAGCTTCTGGCATTTCGCTCTGGACGCAAACGTGAACATGAAAATGGAAGCCTTGACCTCGTACCTGGCAAAGGACAAGAACGTCAAGAAGGTCTACCTGATCGACCAAAACTACTCCTTCGGCCACGCAGTGGCCCGCGCCGCGAGGCAAGACCTCGCGCGCAAGCGCCCCGACATCCAGATCGTCGGCGATGATTTCCATCCGCTCGCGCGGGTGAAGGATTTCTCTCCCTACGTAGCCAAGATCAAGGCCTCTGGCGCCGACAGCGTGATCACCGGCAACTGGGGCAGCGACCTCGCGCTGCTGATCAAGGCGGCTCATGAAGCCGGGCTAAACGTCAATTTCTACACCTACTACGCGGCCACCACGGGCGTGCCGACGGCGATGGGAGCTTCCGGAGCGGACAGGGTCTATTATGTCGGCTACTGGAACGTGAACAACCCGAAATTCGTCGGTGCCAAATTCGCCATGGATTTCAAGAAAAAATTCAACGACGACTACTATACGATGGCGACCTACACCGGCATTCGTTACCTCGCCAAGGCGTTCAACCAAACCAAGTCCACCAACCCGCTCAAAGTGGCTGAGGCAATGGAGGGCATGACGGTCGAAAGCCTCAACGGCGAGGACACGATGCGCAAGACCGACCACCAGAATCAGCAGCAGCTGACCATCGCGAAGTGGGTCAAGGTGAACGGCACGACGGTCAAATACGACCAGGAAAACACCGGCTACGGCTGGGAGACGGTGGCGGAAATTCCAGCCTACGTCGGCACCCTGCCCACATCCTGCCAGATGAAGCGGCCTTGAGCTGATCGCGGCTGCCCGGGCTTAAGTGTCGAGGCGCCGGGCGTAAAGGAGGCCGGGTTCGCCCGGCCTTCGCTTCGTCCACCTGCATCATCGCAATGGAATTCTTCGTCATCTCACTGTTGAACGGCGTGTCCTACGGGCTGCTGCTGTTCATGCTGTCATCGGGGCTCACGCTGATCTTCAGCTTGATGGGCGTGCTCAATTTCGCGCACGCCGCCTTTTATATGATGGGCGCCTACGCCGCCTACTCGCTCGGCCTCAAGATCGGCTTCTTTCCGGCACTGTTCCTCGCGCCGTTGCTGGTCGGGCTGCTCGGCGCGCTGATCGAGCGCTACGGCCTGCGCACCGTGCACCCCTACGGGCACGTCGCCGAACTGCTGTTCACCTTCGGCCTGGCGTATCTCGTCGATGAAATCGTTAAGGTGGCCTGGGGTCTGACCGCGGTTCCCTTCCGCTTGCCAAAGGTGCTCGAGGGACCGCTCTTCACCGTGTACTCGACCGAGTTCCCCAAAATGCGCGGCTTCATGATGCTGGTCGCGCTGCTGATGCTGCTCGCGATCTATCTGATGATCACGCGCACCCGCATCGGTCTGGTGATCCAGGCAGCGCTCACGCATCCGCACACGGCCGAAGCCCTGGGCCACAATGTGCCGCGCGTGTTCATGATGGTATTCGGCGGCGGCACCGCGCTCGCCGGACTGGCCGGCGTGATCGGCGGCGTGGCTTTCATTACCAGTCCGTCGATGGCCGACTCGCTCGGGCCGATCATATTCGTGGTCGCCGTGGTCGGCGGCATGGGCTCGCTCGCCGGCTCCTTCCTCGCCTCGCTGCTCATCGGCATCATCCAGAGCTTCGCCATCGGCCTCAACTGGTCGCTCGCCGGCTTCCTCGGCGCCATCGGCATCGCAGTGAACGAGCACACGCCGCTGCATTCTCTGTTGAAGCTGCAACTCTCGGAGGTTGCGCCGATGTTGCCCTACCTGCTGCTGGTGCTGATGCTGATTTTCCGGCCCAAAGGCCTGCTCGGAACAAGAGCGGACTGATGGCCGGCATCCCATCGAAACTGCGCTATCGGCCGCTCAATCTCGGGCGCTGGCTGATCTGGGGGCTGGCCGCGCTGGTCATGGCGGCGCTGCCGCAGCTGTTCACCCAGGGCTTTGCAATCACACTCATGTCGCAGATGGGCGTAGCGATCATTTTCGCGCTGTCCTACAACATGCTGCTCGGACAGGGCGGCATGCTCTCTTTCGGACACGCGGTCTATTCCGGCCTCGGCGCCTACGTTGCAGTGCATATCCTCAACCTTGCAGGCGCCGGCCAGATCTGGATGCCGGTATCCCTGCTGCCGCTGGTCGGCGGACTCGGGGGCGCTTTTTTCGGCGTGCTCTTCGGCTATGTCACCACCAAGCGCGCCGGTACCACCTTTGCCATGATCACCCTCGGCATCGGCGTGCTGGTGGCCACTTGCGCGACTATGTTTCGCGATTTTTTTGGTGGCGAGGGCGGCATCAGCACCGATCGGGTGATCGGCAAGCCCTTTCTCGGCATTACCTTCGGCCCGAGCGTGCAGGTCTACTACCTGATCGCGTTCTGGTGCCTGGTGTCCATGGCATTGATGTACGCCTGGTCGTACACGCCGCTGGGACGCATCGCCAACGCCGTGCGCGACAATCCCGAGCGCGCCGAATTCATCGGCTACGACACGCAGCGCGTGCGCTGGTTAACCTTGATCATCTCGGCTTTCTTCGCCGGCATCGCCGGGGGCCTGAGCACGATCAACTTCGAGATCGTCACTGCCGAAAACGTGGGTTTGGCGAGCTCCGGCGGCGTATTGCTCGCGACGTTCATCGGCGGCATCGGCTTTTTCTTCGGCCCGATTATCGGCGCGGTGGTTTTCACGTTCTTCGCGGTGGCGCTTTCAGGCTACACCAATGCATGGCAGTTCTACCTCGGTTTGTTCTTCGTGCTGATGGTGATGTATGCGCCCGGCGGCATCGCCAGCCTGGTCATGATGCAAGTCCAGCTCATTGCGCGCAAACGCTTCAAGCGCATCGCGCCGCACTATCTTGCCGCCGGCGCGAGCGGCCTGCTGCTGCTCGCCGCGCTGATCCTCACGGTGGAGATGACTTACCAGCTCTCTGGAAACAGCGCGAACGGCACGGTGATGAATCTGTTCGGCGTCAGTTTCGACGCCGCCAAGGCGCTGCCCTGGGCCACGGCGGTCGGACTGTGGATCGTCGGCGGCGCGCTGTTCAATCTGACGCGTAAGCGGGTAGCGCGGGTCTGGGGCGAGTTCCAGGCCGAATTGCTGGAGGCCAGGGCATGAACACGCGCGCCCTCGAGCTGAAAGCGGTCAGCAAGTCCTTCGGCAACACACCGATCATCCGCGGCGTCGACCTTGCCATTCCCCAGGGTGAACGCCACGCGCTCATCGGGCCCAACGGCGCGGGCAAATCGACGCTGTTCAATCTGATCAGTGGGCGTTTCCCGCTATCGAAGGGGGAGATCCTGCTCAAAGGCGAGAGCATCACCGGCCTGAAGCCGTTCGAGATCAACCGCAAGGGCCTGTCGCGCAGCTTTCAGATCACCAATATCTTCCAGCGCATGTCGGTGTTCGAGAACCTTCGCTGCGCGGTGCTCTGGTCGCTCGGCTACAAGTACTCCTTCTGGCACCAGCTCGGCAAACTGAAGGATGCCAATCGGAGCGCCGAGGAAGTGATGGAATCGATCGGTCTGAAGGGACGCCGCGATACGCCGGCCGGCGTGCTCTCCTACGCCGAGCAGCGGGCGCTGGAAATCGGCATCACCATCGCCGGCGGCGCCGAAGTGATCCTGCTCGACGAACCGACCGCCGGCATGAGCCGCACCGAGACCGCCGATGCGGTCGAGCTGATCCGCAAGGTGAGCCAGGGCAAGACCCTGGTCATGGTCGAACACGACATGGGCGTGGTGTTCGATCTCGCCGACCGGATTTCGGTTCTGGTGTACGGAGAAATCATCGCCAGCGACAGGCCCGAGAACATCCGCGGCAACAAGGCGGTGCAGGAAGCCTACCTCGGCACAGAGACGGCGACGGAGACGCACTGACCATGCTCGATGTCGAAAACCTGCACGCCTATTACGGCAAAAGCCACATCCTGCACGGCGTCCATCTGCACGTCGGCCGGGGCGAGATCGTGAGCCTGCTCGGCAGGAACGGTGTCGGCCGCTCCACCACCGTAAAGGCCATCATGGGCCAGGTCCAGGCCGAGGGATCGGTGCGCTTCAACAACGAGCAAATGCTGGGGCTCAAGGCCTATCAGATCGCGCACAAAGGCTTGGGCTATGTGCCGGAAAGCCGCGATATTTTTCCCGCCCTCACGGTGGAGCAGAATCTGCTCCTCGGCATGAAGGGCAGCAAGCCGGACAAGTCCGCGCGCTGGAGCATCGCCGACATGTACCGCCTGTTTCCGCGCCTCGAGGAGCGCGCGCGCGTCGAGGCGGGCATGATCTCCGGCGGCGAGCAGCAGATGCTGACCTTGTGCCGCACCCTCATGGGCGACCCCGACCTGGTCATGATCGACGAACCCACCGAGGGTTTGGCGCCGAAGATCGTCGAACTGCTGGCCGAACTGTTCAAGGAAATAAAGAATCGCGGCGTGTCCATTCTGCTGGTGGAGCAGAAGCTGGCGATCGCGCTGAAGATTTCGCAGCGCCTGTATGTCATGGGCCACGGCCGCATCGTGTTCGAGGGCACGCCGCAGGAGCTGCGCGAAAATAGTACAATCCGCAAGGAGTGGCTCGAGGTATGAGCGCCGAACGCTGAACAACCGAATTCACCGCAGGAAGCAGGACGCGGAGAATTTCGCCTGATTTCCTCTGCTCCATCTGCGGTCCAAGTTTTTTCTCAGGAGTCCCCATGAGCGCAAACTACGAAGTCAAAGGCAGCATCGCCGTCATCACCCTAAACAACCCTCCGGTGAACGGCCTGGGTCATGCGACGCGCGCGGGCATTTTCGACGGCTTGAAGAAAGCCCTGGCGAAAAAGGCCGTCAAGGCAATCGTGATCACCGGAGCGGGTAGAGCCTTTTCCGGCGGCGCCGATATCAAAGAGTTCAACACGCCAAAGACCACGCTCGAACCGAACCTGCACACCGTGATCGCGACCATCGAGGCGGCCGACAAGCCGGTGATCGCAGCAGTCCACTCGGTGGCGATGGGCGGTGGCCTGGAACTCGCGCTTGCCTGCCACTACCGCGTGGCGGCGCCGGGGGCGCAGATCGCGCTCCCGGAAGTCAAGCTGGGCCTGCTGCCTGGCGCCGGCGGCACGCAGCGGCTGCCGCGGGTGGTCGGGGTGGAACGTGCGCTCAACATGATCGTTTCCGGCAATCCGGTGCCATCGGAAAAGCTCGCCGACACCAAGCTGTTCGACCAGATGATAGAGGGCGACCTCATGACGGGCGCGATCGCTTTCGCCGAGAAAGTCGCGGGCGAGCGGCCGCTGCCCAGAGTGCGCGACATCAAGGTCGACTATCCCAATCACGAAGCCTTCTTCCAGTTCGCGCGCAACACCGTGGGCGCGATGTCGAAGAATTTCCCGGCACCGCTCAAATGCGTCGACTGCGTGGCTGCTTCGGCAAGCATGAAATTCGACGACGGCCTGAAGTTCGAGCGCGAAAATTTCCTCGCCCTGATGCAAACGACTGAGAGCAAGGCGCTGCGCCATTTCTTCTTCGGCGAGCGCGCTGCCTCCAAGATACCCGACGTGCCGGAGGACACGCCCAAGCGGCCGATCAAGTCGGCCGCGATCATCGGCGCCGGCACTATGGGCGGAGGCATCGCTATGAACTTCGCCAATGCCGGCATTCCGGTCACGGTGCTGGAGATGAAGCAGGAGGCGCTGGACAAAGGTCTCGCGACCGTGCGCAAAAACTACGAAAACACGATGAAAAAGGGCAAGCTCACGCAGCAGAAGTTCGACGAGCGTCTGGGCCTGATCAAAGGCACATTGTCCTACGACGACATCCGCGACGCCGACATCGTGATCGAAGCGGTGTTCGAGGAAATGGGCGTGAAGGAAAAGGTATTCAACAAGCTGGACGAAGTGATGAAAGCGGGCGCGATCCTCGCCTCCAACACCTCAACCCTGGACCTGAACAAAATCGCCGCGTTCACCAAGCGACCGCAGGACGTGATCGGCACGCACTTCTTCAGCCCGGCCAACGTGATGAAGCTGCTGGAAATCGTGCGCGGCGAAAAGACCGCCAAGGACGTGCTTGCCACCACCATGGCACTGTCGAAGAAAATCAAGAAGACCGGCGTCGTCTCGGGCGTGTGCGACGGCTTCATCGGCAACCGCATGATCGAGCAGTACGGGCGCCAGGCAGGATTCCTGCTCGAGGAAGGCTGCCTGCCGGAGCAGGTGGACAAGGCGATCGAGAAATTCGGTTTCGCCATGGGACCGTTCCGCATGGGCGACCTGGCCGGCAACGACATCGGCTGGGCCATCCGCAAGCGCCGCTACGTCGAGCGTCCGGAAATGAAATATTCCAAGACAGGCGATCTGCTGTGCGAGATGGGCCGCTACGGCCAGAAGACCGGCGCCGGCTGGTACGACTATAAGCCGGGCGACCGCAAGCCTTATCCGTCGCAACTCGTGAACGACATGATCATCCAACACTCCGGCGAAATCAAGGTGAAGCGGCGCAAGGTCAGCGACCAGGAGATCGTCGAGCGCCTCGTGTACTCGATGGTGAACGAGGCTGCACGCATCCTCGAGGAAGGCATCGCGCAAAAGGCCTCGGACATCGACATGGTGTACCTCACCGGTTACGGCTTCCCGCTGCACCGCGGCGGCCCGATGTTCTACGCCGATACCGTGGGCCTGCCCAACGTGGTCGCGGCAATGCAGAAATACGCCAAGGGCCGCCATGGCGAGTTCTGGAAGCCGGCGCCGCTGCTGGCCAAGCTCGCCAAAAAGGGCAAGACGTTCAACTAACAAGCTGTTGCGAAATGAGGGGAGGCATCCCCTCATTACTTCCCCAGATCGGCCCGTTGCGAAGCGAATTTCGCAACGGGTGTTAAGAGAAAATTCAGGAGACCATCATGACCGACGCCGTAATCGTTTCCACCGCACGCACGGGCCTGGCAAAGTCCTGGCGCGGCGCCCTCAACATGACCCACGGCGCCACCATGGGCGGCCACGTAGTCAAGCACGCCATAGAGCGCGCCAAGATCGACCCGGCCGAAGTCGAGGACGTGCTCATGGGCTGCGCCACCCCTGAAGGCGCGACCGGCGCCAACGTCGCGCGCCAGATCGCGCTGCGCGCCGGCTGTCCGGTAACCACCGCCGGCGCTACGGTGAACCGCTTCTGCTCCTCCGGCCTGCAGACCATCGCCATGGCCTCGCAGCGCGTCATCGCCAACGAGGGCGATATTTTCGTCGCCGGCGGCTTGGAAGCGATCTCCTGCGTGCAGAACGAGATGAACCGCCACATGATCCAGGAGGTCTGGCTAAAGCAGAACAAGCCGGAAATCTACTGGACCATGCTGCAGACCGCTGAGCAGGTCGCCAAGCGCTACAAGATCCCGCGCGAACTGCAGGACGAATACGGCGCGCGCAGCCAGCAGCGCGCGGCCAAGGCACAGGCCGAAGGCAAGTTCAACGATGAGATCGTGCCCTTCACCACTACCATGGGCGTGGGCGACAAGGCCACCGGCATGCTGCTGACCCGGGAGGTTACCCTGGACCGCGATGAGGGCATCCGCGCCGACACCACCTACGAAGGCGTGTCCAAAATAAAGCCGGTATTCCCGGATGGCGTGATCTCGGCGGGCAATGCCAGCCAGTTCTCCGACGGCGCGTCGGCCACGGTGGTGATGAACGCCAAAACAGCCGAGCAAAAAGGCCTGAAGCCGCTGGGCATATTCCGTGGTTTCGCGGTGGCGGGCTGCGAACCGGACGAAATGGGCATAGGCCCCGTATTCGCGATCCCGAAGCTGCTCAAGCGCACCGGCCTCAAGGTCGAAGACATCGACCTGTGGGAACTCAATGAAGCGTTCGCGGTGCAGGTGATCTACTGCCGCGACAAGCTGGGCCTTCCCGATGACCGCCTCAACGTCAACGGCGGCGCCATCGCCGTCGGCCATCCCTACGGCATGTCCGGCGCCAGGCTCACCGGCCACGCGCTGATCGAGGGTAAACGCCGCGGCGCCAAGTACGTCGTCGTCACCATGTGCATAGGCGGCGGCCAGGGTGCCGCGGGACTGTTCGAAGTCGCCTAAGCGAGGCACAGAAAAGCCAAGAAGAGCGGGGATACATGGCAAGCACGAAGGTAGTCAGCGACATCGCCGGCAAGGTGTGGAAAATCGAAGCGCCTGCCGGCACCAAGGTGGCGCAGGACGATGTCGTGCTTATTCTCGAGTCGATGAAAATGGAAATCCCGGTGACCGCCCCGCGTGCGGGCACCGTAATTGAGATCTACTTTCAGGAAGGCGAGGTGGTAGGCGAAGGCGAAGTGGTCGCGATCATCGAATAGCCGCCTGCCGCCTACAGTGCAATCCAAGATCCTGTGCCGCCGCGACCTCGAGTTCGTCCTGTACGAACTGCTGGAAGCGGACAAGCTCAGCAGCCGGCCGCGCTATGCCGACCATACGCGCGAGACCTTCGACGCGGCGCTGGACACCTGCGAGCGCATGGCGACCGAACTGTTCGAACCGCATTACAGCAAGAGCGACCAAAACGAACCGCGCATGTTCGTCGACGAAGATGGCAGCGAACGGGTGCGCATCATTCCCGAGATCAAGCGGGCGCTCGATGCCTTCTGCCAGGCCGGACTGATGGCCGCGGGGCAGGATTACGATCTCGGCGGCATGCAGTTACCCGCGGTGGTGAACGCGGCCTGTTTCGCCTGGTTCAAGGGCGCCAAC
>CAZRMO010000102.1:12018-13828 GCA_964601155.1 uncultured Enterobacteriaceae bacterium | reverse complement strand
CAGGCGGTCGACCGCGTTTGCGCCGAGGAACAGCGGGCCGAAGGCGAGCGCGAGCCCGAGTGCGGCGAGCACGGCCACCGACGCCGCCGATAGCGGCGTCCAGCGCTGGATCGACAGTCCGGCGCGGCCGCTCATGCCGGCTTCCTCAGCAGCGCGCCCAGGCGGCGGCGCAGGTCGCCTGAGGCGAGCCGGACGGCGAGCACCGCGAGGAACACTACATGGCCGGCGATCAGGAAGCCGTTCGGCGCGATCTGCGCGCCGATGTTCTGCGCCACGCCGAGCACGATGCCGCCCGCCAGCGTGCCCCACATCGAACCGAGTCCGCCGATCACCACCGCCTCGAAGGCGAAGATGAGTTGGGCCGGCCCGGCGTAGGGGCCGAAGGTCGCGCGCATGCCGAGAAAGGCGCCGCCGACCGCCACCGTCATGACGGCGATCGCCGCGGCGGCCGCATAGACCGAGCGCGCATTGATGCCGATCAGCTCGGCGGTATCGGGATCCTCTGCGACCGCGCGGATACTGCGCCCGAGCGGCGTGCGTCCGAGCAAGAGCTGCAGCCCGCCCAGCATCAGCACGGCGACCAGCAAGGTCAGCCCGGCGAGGTGGCCGATGTATATCTTGCCGCCGATCGACCAGCTGTCGAACGCGAGGTCGCCGATCGCGGGCGCGAGCGAGCGGGTGTCGGCGCCGAACTGCAGGAACAGCAGGTTCTGGATCACGATCGCGAGGCCGAAGGTGGTGAGCAGCGGCACCAGCATGCCGGAGCGCAGGCTGCGCTCGAGCATGAAGCGCTGCATCAGCCAGCCCAGCGCGCCCATCAGCGGCAGCACGATGCCGAGCGCAAGGAACGGCGACATCCCGCTGCGGTCTACGATCGCCCACACCAGGTAGCCGGCAAGGATGGCCAGGTCGCCGTGGGCCAGGTTGATGATGCGCATCACCCCGAACATGAACGACAGGCCGCAGGCGATCAGCGCGTAGTAGCCGCCGAGCATCACGCCCTGGATGATCTGATTGACCCAGATCATGCCGGCTGCCCCGGCTGAGTTTGGGCGCTACGGCTTTGGGCGCTTCGGTCAAGTCCGAAGTAGGCTGCGGTGATCTGCTCGCGCGTCAACTCGGCCGCCGCGCCTTCGAGCACCACCTTGCCTTCGAGCATGCACGCCACCCGCGTCGACACGCGCATTGCGCGGCCGAGATCCTGCTCCACCAGCACGACGGTCGCGCCGCTGGCGATCAGCTTTCCGAGGCACTGGTAGACACGATCGACCGCGACCGGCGCCAGACCAAGCGAGACTTCGTCGAGCAGCAGGACGCGCGGGTTGGTGACCAGCGCGCGGCCGATGGCGGTCGCCTGCTGCTCGCCGCCCGACAAGCTGCCGGCCTTGGCCTTGAAGCGCGGGCGCAACATCGGAAAGGCGTCCAGCACGCGCTCGATGTCCCACGGCCCCGGCCGGCCGTTGGCACGCGCGACCAGCAGGTTCTCCTCGACCGTCATCTCGGCGAACAGCCGGCGCCCTTCCGGCACCAGTGCGATTCCCAGCGCCACGCGCCGATAGGCGGGCACGGCGGTGACGTCTTCGCCCTCGAGCAGGACGCGCCCGCCGGCGGGCCGGTGCGCGCCGGCAATCGCCCGTAGCAGCGTGGTCTTGCCCGCGCCATTGGCGCCGACCAGCGCCAGCGTCTCGCCCTCTTTGACCTCGAGCGAGATGCCGCGCACGGCCTGCAACTGACCGTGGCGCACGTCGAGGTTTTCGACTCTGAGCAGGCTCATGCCGCCGCCTCACTGCTCATGCCGCCGCCTCCTTGC
>CAZRMO010000102.1:0-11918 GCA_964601155.1 uncultured Enterobacteriaceae bacterium | reverse complement strand
CCTTGCCCGAGGTAGGCGTCGATTACCGCCGCATCCTTCATTACCGCCGCCGGATCGCCGTCGGCGATGATGCGCCCCGCGTCCATGCACACCAGGCGCGTGACCACCTGCAACAGGACATGGACCATATGCTCGATCCAGACGATCGCGATCTTGCGCCGGCGCAGCTGCAGGATGGCGGCGACCAGCTCGCCCGCCTCGGCGTCGGTCAGGCCGCCGCCGATCTCGTCGAGCAGCAGCACCACCGGATCAGTCGCCAGCGCGCGCGCCAGCTCGAGGCGCTTGCGGTCGAGCAGGCCGAGGGTCTCGGCGCGGCGGTTCGCCAGGCGCAGCATGCCGCACAGCTCTATGGATTCGATGCAGCGCGCATGGGCCGGCGCGCCGCGCAGGCCGCCGCCCGCGGTCGCCGCGACGAGTACGTTTTCGAATACGGTCATGCCGCCGAAGGGCCGCGGCACCTGGTGCGAGCGGGCGATGCCGAGACGGCAACGCTCGGCCGCTCCGGCAGCGGTCACATTCGCGCCCTCGAAGTACACGCTGCCGGCACTCGGGCTGTAGGCGCCCGCGAGCACGTTGAGCAGCGTGGTCTTGCCGGCCCCGTTCGGACCGACGATGCCTACGGCTTCGTCGGCGGCGACGGCGAAGCGGATCTGGTCGAGTACGGCCAGGGCACCGAAGCTCTTGCCGATGCCCTCGGCCGCAAGGATCCCCACCGTGTTACGCGTTGTACGGCAACAACTGCGCGCCGATCGGAACGCTGGGGTCGTCCGCGTGTTCGGTGAGCGGCAGATCGAGTTTGAAGCGGCTGCCGGCCTTCGCCTTGACCCACTGGCTGCCGATGATCGGGGTCGCCGAGACGTTCGGTACCGGCCCCTTGGTGAAATCGAGCGGCCCGACCGGCGTGACGACCTTGAGCATGCTCATCGCCTTGGCGACGTCGGCCTTGTTCTTCGGGTTGCCGCTTTTTTCCAGCGCGGCGAAGCCGGCATCGAGCAGCGCCATGCTGGGGCCGATCTGCTGCGTCCACTGGCGTTTGGTGGTCTTCTCGTAGCCGTCTCCCAGCTCCCGCGAGGACAGTCCGGTGAGCGGGGACTTGTACGGCCAGGTCGGGTGCCAGTAGCAGGCGGTGGCGAGCTTGGGGCCGAGCGAGCCGAGCGCCTCGACTTGCGAGGGGAACAGCCCGGTCTTCGCGATTTGCGCGATCTTCACCATGCGCGTGTAGCCCTGCTGCGCCGCCTGGCGCCAGAACGTCGCGAAGTCGGGCGGAATCGGGAAGGTGTTGAAGATCTCGCACTCTTCCGCCTTGAACTTGGCGATTTGCGCCGAGAAGTCGGTGGTGCCGTCCTCGTAGGCGCCGGAATCGACGATGGTGAAGCCCGCCTTGGCCAGCTCCGGGGCAAGGTGCTCGCGCACCGCGTTGCCGTCAGCGTCGTTGGGGTAGAGAATGCCGACTTTCTTGTTGGTCTTGACCGGACCGTTCCACTGCGAGTTGTAGGCGACGAAGAAATCGTGGCCGCCGAAGCAGAAATGGTAGGTCCAGTGGAACGGCGAGGGTTGCCCGGGCTTGGCGCCACGGCCGAAGTACCACGATTCCCAGGGCACGATGGTCGACATGCAGGGCACGCCCGCCGCCTCGCACGCGTCCGACACCGGGTTGACCACCTCGGGCGTCGACGTGGTGAGCATCATGTCGACGTGGGCCTCGTTGATCAGGCTTTTCGCGAGCTGGCTCGCGCGCGCCGGATCGGACTGGGTGTCGCGGTCGAGAATTTCCACGTGGTAGCGCTTGCCGTCCACTTTCAGGCCCTTGGCCAGCGCCTTGCGCGCGAGGTGAATAACGTAGGGGTCGCACTCGCCGAAGCCCGCCAGCGGACCGGTACGCGGGCTGATGAACCCTACTTTGAGCGTCGTCGCGCCGCCGCTCGCAGCTCGCGCCAGACCAACGGGCAGACTGCCGGCGGCCAGCACCGTGCCCACGGCTTGCACCAGGCGCCGGCGCGTGCGGTCCGGACCGGCGGTCAGGGCGTCATCTGGCGATTCCTTGCCTGCCTCGATTTGTTTCTGCATTTCTCTCTCCTCCATTGGTTTTGTGTACATAGTATGACGAATTCAGAGGCACCTGCCAACTCAGCCCCTGAAGACTCAGAGTCGCTACGCCTCAGTTGGGTTCCGGACTGCGCGTAATATGATGGCTGGCTGCCGCCCCGCCCGCGGTCCTGTTGCGCGCGATTGCCATCACTCGGCCCGCGACCGCCCAGCGCGTAATAGCGTCGGATCGCAGTTTTTCCGCTTTCCCCTGAAACCTTCGCTCGGGCATGCCAGTCAACCCTGCCTAATGCTCACTTTTCTCCGGCGCCGGGGGCACCGCGCGTATTCCGGTAGAACTCCGCGTATTTCATATCTTCCGTGTGGATATGGGTTATTAGAACGTCCTTGATCTTCAGCCCGGCTTCTACCCATTCCGCTTCGTAGCCCCCGGATATTGTGGACTTGATGCGCCGTAGCTCAGCGGCCAATTGCGCGTGCATGCGCGTATGGTGGTCTGCGCCGGGATAGCCCCATTCGGTCAATAGTCTCGCCTCGTGTGCGAAATGCCGGACCGCATCATCGACGATATCCTGCAACCTCTTCTGCACCTCGACTAGGGGCATAGGTTCTGCGATGGATTCGTTGAAGGCATCCACCAGGTCGAGGAAGCGCTTGTGGTCCTGGTCGATCTCCGGGATGCCGACGCTCATCGCATCGTTCCACTCTAAACTCCAGATTCTGGGCTCCATCGATTACGCCCCCATTCTTTGAACGCAGGGATCCAGCATACGGCAATCGACCGCTATCGGTCGACTCCGACGCGTCAATGCAGGCTTGCGCGCCACCCTTGTTATTGGGTCGTATGATATTCTTGTTATCCGATTATCCGTCGCAAACGGTGCAGGATTTTCCCCGCTGTTAGGGCGCTGGCTGCGGCCGGATCGAGGGGCGGGAGCTTGAATATGAATATTGAATTCTTTAGGAGACGGCATGGGTAGCCGTGCCAAGTGTTACCTCACCGGCACATGTTCGAATCCGCAAAAGTGCCAGGGAAGATGTCAGTATCGGCCACCGCTTGCGGATGAGGCCATTACGAGTCCTGTGCGTCAAACTGAGGCACATCCTGCCTGCGCAGCCCGTGACGACGAATCTCCCCACCACAGCTTATGAGCGACGACCGGGCGCGACCCTACCAAGTAAAGAAAATCTCGGTGATCGCCAAGGGCGCCGATGTGCTGGTACGGGAATACGTCCTCGGGCCGGGCGAATCCATCCCGTGGCACCATCACACCCAGGTCAGCGATCACTACTACACCCTGGAAGGCAAATTGCTGATCGAAACAGGCGCGGCGCCCGCGCGCCACGAATTGATGCCGGGCGAGTCCGCCACGGTGACGCCACCGACCGCGCACCATGTGTCCAATCCGTTCGCGGATGCATGCCGCTTCCTTCTCATCCAGGGCGTGGGCCAATACGACTTCGTCAAAGAAGGATGAGGCCACGCCCACGCAGCGTGCACGGGTGGATTTAAAGCCCAATTTTTTCCGACAAAGGAGGCGCGATGATCGTGCGCAGTACGTTCCCCGACGTGAACATCCCTGAAGTTTCCTACTCTTCCCTGATCCTGCAGCACGCCCAGGAATGGAAAGACAGGCCCGCGTTCATCGACGGACCGACCGGCCGCACGCTGAGCTACGGGCAGGTCGCGGGCGGAGCGCGGCTCGTCGCTGCGTCGCTCGCCAAACGCGGCTTCAAAAAGGGCGACACGTTCGCGATCTACAGTCCGAACATCCCCGAGTATGCCGTCGCGTTCCATGCGGTCGCCATGCTCGGCGGCATCGTGACGACGGTGAATCCGCTGTATACGGTCGACGAGCTGGAATTTCAACTGAACGACACGAAAGCCAAATACCTGGTGACTGTCCCGCCGTTCGTCGAAAAGGCCAATGCGGCGGCAAAACGCTCGCACGTCGAGGAAACGTTCGTCTTTGGAGAGGCGCAAGGCGCGACGCCGTTTGCCTCGCTGCTCGAAAGCGACGGACAGTTGCCCGAGGTCACAATCGACCCGCGCCGCGACATCTGCGCCATGCCCTACTCCAGCGGCACCGCCGGCCGCGCCAAAGGCGTCATGCTCACGCACTCCAATCTGGTCGCGATGACGATGCAGCTGGCCGGCGTCGGCACCGCCACCTTCAACGAAAATGCGCGCGCGCTTGCGATCCTGCCCTTCTATCATATCTACGGCATGGTCGTGCTGATGAACTATCCTCTTTACAGCGGCGCACTCGCCGTGACCATGCCGCGATTCGATCTCGAGCAATTCCTCAAGATCGTGCAGGACAACCGCGTGACCCACCTGTATCTCGTCCCGCCTATCGTGCTTGCGCTGGCGAAACATCCGCTGGTCGGCCAATACGATCTTTCCAGCGTCAAGTTGATCAACTCCGGCGCCGCGCCGCTCGACGAAGGCATCCAGAAGCAATGCGCGCAGCGCATCGGATGCATGGTTTCGCAGGGTTATGGCATGACGGAAACAAGTGTCGCGATCAGCGTCTCGCCGGACGACCCGTCCAGAATCCGCGCCGGCTCCTCGGGCCTGCTGTTGCCGAACATGGAGGCGAAATTTCTCGACGTCGCAACGGGCGCGGAGCTTGGTCCGAACGAGCGCGGCGAGATCGTCGTGCGCGGCCCGAACGTCATGCTGGGCTATCTCAACGACGACGGCGCCACCGCGCGCACGCTCGACAAGGATGGATGGCTCCACACCGGTGATGTCGGCTATATCGACGACGAGGGCTATTTCTTTGTCGTCGACCGCGTAAAGGAATTGATCAAGTACAAGGGATTCCAGGTCGCCCCGGCGGAGATGGAAGCCCTGCTGCTTTCGCATCCGGCCATCGCCGACGCGGCAGTGATCGGCAGCCCCGACGAAGAGGCGGGTGAAATTCCGAAAGCATTCGTCGTGACCAGATCGGCGATCACCTCCGATGAGATCATGGCATACGTCGCGGAGCGGGTCGCGCCGCACAAGAGGATACGCAAAATAGAAATCGTGGATGAGATTCCGAAATCTGCGTCCGGAAAAATCCTGCGGCGGCTGTTGCTCGAGCGCGAGCGCGCGTCGATGAAGAAATGACCGCGCGCCATAGTGCCTAGCGGCTATTTTTTCAACCTGCAGCGGAGTTTTGGAAATGATGAATAGAGACAATCCCGTGTGGCTGATTAGCGGCTGTTCCACCGGCTTCGGCCGCGAACTGGCGAAACTCGTGCTGGCGCGCGGCTGGCGCGCCGTCGTCACGGCGCGCGATGCGTCCAAAGTGGCGGATATCGCCGAAGCCCATGGCGACCGGGCACTCGTCATGCCGCTCGATGTCACCCGGCGCGCGCAGATCGACGCAGTCGTCGCCGCGGCGAAAAAGAAATTCGGGCGCATCGATGTGCTCGTGAATAACGCCGGATACGGCTATCTCGCCGCGATCGAAGAGGGCGAGAACGAGGCCGTGCGCGCGATGTTCGAGACCAACGTATTCGGGCTCATCGACCTGACCAAAGCGGTGTTGCCGATCATGCGCGCGCAGCGCAGCGGATTGATCGTCAACATCTCGTCGATCGGCGGCCTTACGAGTCAAGCGGCGACGGGCTACTACCACGGCACGAAGTACGCCGTGGAAGGCATGTCCGAATCACTCGCGGCGGAGGTGAAGCCGCTGGGCATCGACGTGCTGATCGTCGAGCCGAGTGCATTCCGCACGAACTGGGCGGGTCCGTCGATCAAGCAGTCGGCGACGCGCATCGACGCCTACGACGCGACCGCCGGCGAGCGGCGCAAGGTCGTAGAAAACCGCAGCGGCAAGCAGCCCGGCGACCCGGTGCGCGGCGCGCAGGCGATTATCGACGCCGCGCTGTCGGACGCCCCGCCGCTGCGCCTGCTGCTGGGCAAGGCTGCGCTCGGACTGGCGCGCAAGAAGCTCGATTCCATGCGCGGGGATTTCGATGCCTGGGAATCGACGACGCTGGGCGCGGATTTTCCGCCGAACGCGGGCTGAAGCCCACGAAGTCCTTCCGCGGCGCCGAATCGGCTTCGCGCCATGACTTCGCGCCATTTGCGCGCCTGCGAAGGCGCTGCTTATCCCTGACGATGCGCGGGCTTCGT
The DNA here is from genome assembly GCA_964601155.1 of uncultured Enterobacteriaceae bacterium. GTDB lineage: Bacteria > Pseudomonadota > Gammaproteobacteria > Burkholderiales > SG8-39 > 2-12-FULL-64-23. The sequence continues at coordinate 5,737 of CAZRMO010000102.1, read as the reverse complement.
CACCCTCCCGGCGCTCGATGCGGAGGAATCGAGTAGGTTCCCACAGCATGCGCCACCGGTTCCTTCGTACCTTCGGAGTACAAGGCCACCTCGCCCACCGCGAGCGATTTCCCCAGCTTCATGAGCTTGCAGACGCCGACGATGCTCTTGCCTGCCTCCGGCTTGCGCAGGAAGTTGACGCTCAGGCTGGTAGTGACCGTCAAGGGAACGATGCCTATCTCGCCGAGTATCGCCACATAGAGCGCGACATCGGCGACGGCCATGAGGACCGGCCCCGACACCGTTCCGCCTGGCCGCAGCTCGCCCTGCCCCACTTCGTGCACGACCGTCGATCCCGCATTGCCGACTGCCCGCACTGCGCACTTCGTCTGTGGAAACTCCGCCGCAATGAACGCGGCGACTTCTTCCTTTGTAGCCACCGGTGTCTCCTAGTGAAACCTGTTCGGCTTAGCCATCATCGCTCGACCCCGCCACCGACGCGGCGAACATAAACCAGACTTGCCCCAAGCGCGGCGACCAGAGGCACAAGGTACACGACTAATCCGACGAATGAGCGCCCTGACGCGTATTCGGGTAGAAATGTGAGAACGACCGCACTTACCGCTGATGCGAGAAACAGCGCGCACCCGGCGAAGCGATTGGCGCGAAACCACAGCTCGCGACTGGCCAGAGTTTGTCGTGTCCGAAAGCCGTAGAACTCGTTCGGCGGCACGAGGTTGAGCATGAGAGGAATACTCAACAGCGCAACGATTCCGCACGGCAACAGGAAGGAAAAAACGGAATTCACGCGCGGAACAATTGCTGCATTGGCGGGGACGCGAGCAACACGAAGGCTACAACATTGACCAGGACGCTATTCCAGAAATTTGCGCGAAATGCGGCCTTGTTTGACTTGTGGCGGAAAACTTGCTGCGCCACGATGGCGCCCGGCCACCCCCCTACAAGACCAAGTAAGAGCAATGTCTTTTCCCGCACGCGCCACCTGCCGGCAACGGCGGCCGACTTGTCGTTGGCATAAACGGCGAAGGCGAGAACGCTTGCTACCGTGTAGAGCCAATTGACCCACGCTGGAATGCGCCACAAAACGCCGATAAGGACGTAGAGAGCCAAGAATGCTGGGATGGCGAAGTAACTCGCCGTGCCCCATTGCGCTGGGCTATTCTTCCGTCTCCTCATTCCGACGCGTACCGGTCGATAAGGTTCGACGTCTCTAGCTCGTTTTTTTCCCTCCGGATTTAACTCTATTTCGAACGTGACGCGCTGCCCCGGCCGGGGGCGCCCTGAACGCACACGGAAAGCCTTAACATGCACGAAGATATCCTGGCCACCTTGCGTAGGTTCAATGAACCCAAAGGCCCGCTCGTCGTTCCAAGTCTTGATCGTACCTTCGATTCGCATGGGTACTCTGGTGAGTTCAACGTCGTTATGAACGGCGGACCAGCGAGATGCTGGCGCGCGCGACACTGCCGACAGTCCATCCGTTCCACATAGAGTTAGCGACACATGGAGTCATGAGACAATTTTAATCCACCGTTGCCTATGTCGGGCGCCCCAGGTCCGGCAGGGCCGCCGTAGCCGCTGCGGCGCCAGTCGTTCAGGCCCTCGCGGGTTTCTTCCGCTAGCTTGCTGCGGCGCAATGCACTGCGCGCTGTTGAAAGCATTCGCAATGTCATGACAGTTTCGCTCCCCAGGCTTTGCGGACCCCGCGTTTTACCGAACATCGGCCACGCGCCAATTCTAATGCTGCCTCGGCGCGCCGGCTGAGGCATACTGCACATCGATAGGCGCGGGTCGAAGCGCGTACCGAACGCACCGCTCGAAAGGATACCCCCTTATGGCACAAGCAGATTCCAAACCGCTGGCCGGAAAGATTGCGCTGGTCACCGGCGCGAACACCGGCATAGGGCGGGTCACCGCTGTTGCGCTTGCCGCGCAAGGCGCGCAGCTGTTCGTCGCCTGCCGCTCCGCCCAGCGCGCGCAGGCCGTGCTCGATGAGATCGGCGCCCTGCCCGACGGCGGCAAAGCCGAGCTGCTCCCGCTCGATCTGGGCGATTTCGCGTCCATACGCCAATGCGCGAAGACTTTCCTCGCGCGCGGCTTGCCGCTGCACCTGCTGATCAACAATGCGGGCCTCGCGGGCGCGCGCGGCTACACCAAGAGCGGCTTCGAGCTCGCTTTCGGCGTCAATCACCTGGGGCATTTCCTGCTCACGCAGCTGCTCCTCGATCGCATCAAGGTATCGGCGCCGGCGCGCATCGTCACAGTAGCGAGCAAGGCGCACTATCGGGCGCGCGGCATAGACTGGGAGGCGGCGCGCAAACCCACGCGCACGGCAACGGGTTTGGAGGAATACGGCGTGTCCAAGCTCGCAAACGTCCTTTTCAGCGCGGAACTCGGCCGCAGGCTCGCGGGAAGCGGCGTGACGACCTATTCCCTGCATCCGGGCGTCGTCGCCACCGAGGTTTGGCGCTCGGTGCCCTGGCCGTTCGGCTGGCTGATGAAGCTTGCGCTGATTTCCCCGGCAAAGGGCGCGCGGACCACTTTGCACTGCGCGACGTCCGCCGACGCGGCTGCGGAAACGGGCCTCTACTACGACGAATGCCGACCGAAGACGCCCAGCCGGGTCGCGCGCGACGAGGCGCTTGCCAAGGCCCTATGGGAACGCAGCGAAGAGTGGGTGTGCTGAAAGCCCGGCGAGCGCGCTATTTCCCGCGGCTCAGGCCTGCGAGCCGCTGGTCGATCAGGACCTCGGCCTCGCTCATGATCCGGTCGATCAATTCCTTGACCGTGGGCACGTCGTGTATCAGGCCTGCAACCATGCCGCAGCTCCATGCACCGGCTTCGACGTCGCCGTCGCCCATCACTTTCGGATAGATGCCCGCGACCTGCTCGAACACGTCGGTGATGGTCAGCGCATCGCCCTTTTCGTGTTCGATTTCCAGCAGTCGTTTCACGCCCGCGTTATTGAGCACGCGTTCGGTGTTGCGCAGCCCGCGCATAACCAGACGCGTGTCGAGCTCGGAAGCCGCGACGATCGCCTGTTTTACGTTTTCGTGCACCGGCGCTTCCTTGGTCGCAATGAAGCGCGTGCCCATGTTCATTCCTTCCGCTCCGAGGGCCAGGGCCGCCACCAGGCTGCGCCCGTCGGCCATGCCGCCGGAAGCCACGAACGGGATCTTCAGTTCCTCGGCGGCTCGCGGCAGCAGGATGAAGTTGGGCACGTCGTCCTCGCCCGGATGCCCGCCGCACTCGAAGCCGTCGACGCTGACCGCATCGCAGCCGATCGCTTCCGCCTTGAGCGAATGCCGCACCGACGTGCACTTGTGTATCACCTTGATGCCGGCCGCCTTCAGCTGCGGCATGTAGGCCTCAGGATTGCGCCCCGCCGTTTCCACCACCTTGACGCCGCCTTCGATGATCGCGCGGATGTATTCCGGATAGGGCGGCTTGGAGAACGCAGGCAAGAACGTCAGGTTCACGCCGAAAGGCTTGTCGGTCATCTTGCGGCAGCGCGCAATTTCCTTTGCGAGAAGCTCGGGCGTGGGCTGCGTCAGCGCGGTGATGATGCCCAGCCCGCCGGCGTTCGAGACGGCCGCCGCCAATTCGGCCAAACCGACGTAGTGCATGCCCCCCTGGATGATCGGGTGCTCGATGCCCAGCATTTCCGTGATGCGCGTTTTCATATTGCTTTCCCTGGCGTGTCGTTATTGACCTCGATTATAGCCACTGCACGCGACCAATAGTGTCCGCAATTGCCGAACCTGAACCATCCGCGAATTCTCTGTGGAAAACGACACCAGCAGCGTCTAGAATGGGGGCTCGCATGCGCCAGCGGATTTCTTCCAGCCAAGCGCCGGTTTCCAACAAACCCAGGAGAATGCCATGAAAGGCGACAAGAAAATCATCGACATCCTCAACGCCCTGCTGGCCGGCGAGCTGACCGCCACGGACCAATATCTGATCCATGGCGAAATGTATGCCGACATGGGCTTGCCGCAACTGGCCGGAAAGGCGCTGCACGAATCCGACCACGAACGCCAACATGCCCGCGCGCTGATCCAGCGCATCCTTTTCCTCGAAGGCATGCCGAACCTGGCAAAGCGCGAGACCCTTAAGATCGGCAGGAACGTTCCGGAAATGCTCAAGTCCGACCTCGCGGTCGAATACAAGGTCGTCGGCGAACTCAAGAAAGCCATGGCCGCCTGCGAAAAAGCCATGGATTACGTCACCCGCGACATGCTGGGCGTCCAGCTCCAGGACACCGAAATGGACCACGCCTATTTTCTGGAAAAGCAAATTCGCCTGATCGAACTGGTCGGCTTGCAGAACTATCAGCAGAGCCAGATGGGCTCCGGCGCGCCGGCCTGAGAGCCTGCATCATAAACGAGGCGCTATTTCTCCTCGCGCCCCCTTAAATCCGACCGTAACAAAATGACTTTTGTTGCGGGCGATAAGGATAAATCATGATAGGCGAAAGAAAAGTCGTCGAAGCGCTGAACAAGGTGCTGAAAAACGAACTGGCAGCGATCAATCAGTATTTCCTGCATGCGCGCATGTTCCGCAATCGCGGCCTGGAACGGCTCAACGACTACCAGTACAAGCAGTCCATCCGCGTCATGAAAGAGGCCGACAAGCTGATCGAGCGCGTGCTGTTCCTCGAGGGCCTGCCCAACCCGCAAGATCTCGGCAAAGTCCAGTCCGGTGAGGACGTCGTGGCGCGCCTCGCCGACGACCTCAGGTACGAGCGCGAAATCCAGCGGCCGCTACTGATCGAGAGCATCGCCCTGTGTGAGCAGCTGCAGGACTTCGTCAGCCGCGACCTGCTCGAAGAACTGCTCGAACGCTGCGAGGAGAATATCGACTGGCTGGAAACGCAGCAGCGCCTGATCGAGGACGTAACGCTGCCGAACTACCTGCAGGCCCATATGGAGCCGGACGGGGACTGAATCGCAGCCTCGTCGCGGCTTGGCGGAAAGCGAAGAACCGACAGCCCGCGCCCGACACCGGCTCGCGCTCAGGCGCCGTAGCGGCCGACGATGCTGATCGCGGACACGTTCTGGCTGGGGAAGCCGCCGAGGTTGTGCGTCATGCCCAGCACCGGGTCCGGCCTCTGGCGCTCGCCCGCGCGGCCGCCCAGCTGCAGATACATTTCGTAGATCATGCGCAGCCCGGAGGCGCCGATCGGATGGCCGAAGCACTTCAAGCCCCCGTCGATCTGGCAGGGAATTTTGCCCGAAGCGTCGTAGAAGCCGTCGAGCACGTCGCCTATCGCCTTGCCCTCCTGCGAGATGCCCAGATCCTCCATGGTCACGAGCTCGGTGACCGAGAAGCAGTCGTGCACGTCGAACATGGAGATGCGCTTGCGCGGATCGTCGATCCCGGCTTCCTGGTAAGCGCGCTTGGCCGCCACGCGCGTGGTTGCAAAGTAGGAACCGTCCCATTCTCCGAACTGCACTTCCTGCCCGTTCGACACCGCGAGCTGAATCGCCTTCACGCCAATCAAATCCTTCTTGCCCAGGCCGCGCGCGATGTCGGGCGTGGTCACGATGGCGCAGGCCGAGCCGTCGGAAACGCCGCAGCAGTCGTACAGCCCGAGCGGGTCGGCGATCATCGGCGCGTTGATCACGGTGTCCTCGGTGATCTTGTTCCTCAGGTGCGCCTTGGGATTGATGGCGCCGTTGTCGTGGCTCTTGACCGAGATGTGCGCCATGGCGCGCTTCAGGTCCTTGGCGTCGAC
>CAZRMO010000101.1:0-14452 GCA_964601155.1 uncultured Enterobacteriaceae bacterium | reverse complement strand
CCGCCCATTTGCCACATCAGCCACTGCAGGGTCGCGTGCCGGCCGCGCAGGTCGAGGGGCAAAAACCGTCCGGTCTTTTCGGCGAGATAAATCAGGATCGCGCCGCTTTCGAACAGCGCGATCGGCGCGCCTCCGTCCGCCGGATCGTGGTCGACGATGGCCGGCATGCGGTTGTTCGGGCTGAGCGCGAGGAACTCCGGGCTGAACTGCTCGCCGCGCCCGATGTTGACCGGCTTGAGCGTGTACGGCAGGCCGCACTCCTCCAGCATGATGGATACCTTCCACCCGTTGGGCGTGGGCCAGTAGTGCAGGTCGATCATCGGTGCTCCTCGGTTTGTCTTTCTCGCGACGAGAGTGTGCGATTCAGTCGCAACGCGCGGTCGTGCCGCCGTCGACGACGATCTCGGTGTCGGCCGGCTGCACCCGCGCAACCGTCTCCTGCATACGTTCGGGATCGCGGTCGACGGCGAAGATGCGCGCGCCTTCCTCGGCGTAGTGTAACGCCGCGGCGCATTTTACCCAGGACCGGCCGCGGCATCGGTGCCACAGTTCCGGCAGGACGCCGGACGGATTTCGATTACACTGCACGCAAACGTCCGCGACAGCGGGGCAATCGTCTTTGCAAGGGAAGCGTGAAAGAAGCATCGTCTCATCCGTGGTGGTGTCGGTAAATGCGGGTCGCAATCATCGGTTCCGGCCCGGCCGGCTTCTACGCCGCGGAGGCGCTGCTCAAGCGCAGCGACGCGGCGGTCGACGTCGACATGTTCGACCGCCTCCCCACCCCGTACGGGCTGGTGCGCGGGGGCGTCGCGCCCGACCATCAGAAAATAAAGACCGTCGCCCGTGTTTTCGCCAGCACCGCCGCGCGGCCGACATTCCGCTTCCTCGGGAACGTACAGCTAGGGCGTGACGTTACCGTGGCGGAGTTGCGCCGGCATTACGATCAGATCGTCTATGCCACCGGCAACGAGGCCGACCGCCGCCTGGGCATTCCCGGGGAAGGCATCGCCCGCTGCACGCCGGCGACGGTGTTCGTCGGCTGGTACAACGGGCACCCCGACTACCGCAATGCGCAGATCGATCTGTCGGTGCGGCGCGTCGCGGTGGTAGGCAACGGCAATGTCGCCATCGACGCCGCCCGGATCCTGTTGCGCACCCCCGCCGAACTCGAACGGACGGACATCGCCGCGCACGCGCTGGAAGTCTTGCGCAACAGTCAGGTGCGCGAGGTGTTCATCCTCGGGCGGCGCGGGCCGGAACAGGCCGCGTTTTCGCCGGCCGAACTCAAGGAACTCGGCGCGATGGCGGAAGCGGACCCGGTCGTCGCGGCGGAGGAGCTTGCGCAGTGCGCCGAATCCACCGGCAATGCGGAAGCGGACCGGAGCCTGAAAGTTCTGCGCGCGTTCGCCGCACGGCCGCCGCGCGCAGGGACGAAGAAGCTGCATCTGCGCTTCCTCGTTTCGCCGACGGAAATACTCGCCGACGCCGAGGGCGGGGTAGCGGGCCTGCGACTGGAGAAGAACCGCCTCGAGGCGCGGCCCGACGGCACGATCGCCGCACGCGGCACCGGCGAGACTGAACTTCTCCAGGTCGGCATGGTGCTGCCGGCGATCGGCTATGCCGCCGAACGCATTGCCGGCGTCCCCTACGACGAGAAAGCGCGCATTATCGCCAACGAAGACGGGCGCGTCGTCGATCCCGCCGGCCGCGCCGTCATCGCGAACGAATACGTCGTCGGCTGGGCGCGCAGCGGGCCGCAGGGCCTGATCGGCGAGCACAAGCGCGCCTCCGCCGATGTGGTCAAGCACATGATCGCCGATGGCGCCGGCCTCGCGCCGCGCGCGTTACCCGAGCGCGATGCGATCGTCTCCCTGCTGCGCGAGCGCGGCGTGCAACCGGTTTCGTTCGGCGACTGGAAGCAGCTCGACGACGCGGAGGTCGCGCGTGGAGCGAGGCGCGGTGCGCCGCGCGACAAGATCGTCGACGTCGAGGCGATGCTCGCCATTCTCGGCCAGCGCTGAACCCCGGCACTGCACAGCGCCGCGCCGCTTCGACGGCAGCAGACCGCCTGGCCCTCAGCGCCGCGCGAGATAGATCTCGTCGCGGAAGGTGGTCATCCACTGCGGCCGGTAGACCACGAATACCGCCACCAGCATTCCGGTCAGCATGGCCTCGCCCCAGCACAGCAGCAGCCGGTAGGACAGGTAGTCGCCCCACGGCGCCGCCTGGGGCGCGGCGCTGAACAGCCAGGCCATGCCCACGAACGCCAGGGCTGCCAGCACGTTCGCGGCCAGCGTGCCGCCGAAACCGGTGACGAAAATATAGACGAAGACGTTGCGCGGCAGGCGCGCCTGCACCAAGCGCTGGATCGCGATCGTGAGCAGCGCCGGCAACAGCATGTACGCGATGCCCTGCAGCGCAAAGCCTGCCGGCACGATGTGGCCGGTGAGCGCCTGTACCGCCAGCACCACGGCCAGCGATACCGCTGCGAGACGCGCCCCGAACATCAATGCCGCGAGGCTGGCGCCGGCGAGGTGCAGATCCATGCCGTTGCCGATGGGCGCGCGCATGGTCCACACGAGCAGCAGGGCTACCGTGAGCCCCATCCAACCGTGCTGTCGCGTGGACGAGGCCAGATCGCGCCAGGGCGCGGTCGCGAGGCACCAGGCCAGCGCGCCGAGATAGATCGCGCTCAGAGCGATGGAGAAATGGGGCGTCATGGAAGAAGCATAAACGCAGTCGGGCCGTTCATGCCGGATTCAGAGCGACTGCGCCGCCATCAGCCGCCGCGCATGCACGTGCATCGATTCTTCGACGGCCAGCCCCTCCCGGATCCGTTCAAGCAGCAAGGGCTTCTCCTGCGGAAACTGATAGCCCTCGTAATCCCGCCGGAACAGCAGCCCGCCGCGGCGATCCGCCCAGGCGTTCATCGCGTGATCGAAGCAGACTTTAGAGCCGACCTCGAGGCCGCCTATCATCCACTCCAGTTCCTCCAACCGCTCGTGCGGCGAGGAGAGCTGCACGCGGCCCTGCTCGACCTCGTCGAACAACGGCGTTCCCGGCCGCGGCACCAGGGGCCGCGAACGGATGTAGTGCGGATCGATCGCCGAAAGCACGCGCGCGGTATTCTGCGCGTGCTGGCGCCGCAGTTCCCGGCCGCCCAGATCCGGCATCCAGTACATCGACACCTGAAAGCCCGCGGCGACGGCCTTGCGCCCGCCTTCGATCTGCTCTTCGCTGCTCACCCCCTTGTTCACCAGCGCCAGCAGTTCGTCGTCCCCGGTCTCGAGGCCGACGTGCACCCGGTCCAGGCCGGCCTCGCGGATCATCCGCAGTTCCTCCGGATTTCTTTTGAATAGCGTTTTCGAGCGGGTATAGCTGGTCACCCGGGTCAGCGAACCCAGGGTCTGGCGCAAGTGCCTGAGCACCGCCATGAACTCGCGCGGCCGCATGCTCATGCTGTCGGCGTCCTGCAGGAAGGCCGTGCGCGCGCCGGAAGCAAGCCAGTTGAACACGGTGACGAAGCTGGGATTCCCGGCCAGGTCGCGCCCCTCGGCGAGCAGGGCGGCGCCCAGCTCGCGGGTGATCGCGCCGCCCATGCCGAGCTTCGACGAAACCGCCAAGATCTCATCGCGGATCGCCGCGACGCGGTCGATATCCGCCGTCACCTCCTCCGGCGGCCGATAGCCGAAGCGCTGGCCCTTGTACATCTCGCAAAACGTGCAGCGGTTCCAGGGACAATTCTCGCTCACGCGCAGCAGCAGCGAGTCGCTGCCCCCCTCGCTCGGCGGGCGGTACGCGCCGATCTCGAACGAGAGCGAGCGCAGCCTGTCGACATGTTCCCCGATACCCTTGCCTTCCGCCATCATCGCCACCAAGCTCCGGATTCGTCTGCTCTTATCTTAGCACCGGATTTGACGTCGTCTTCTGCCGGCATCGATCGACGGCACCAGACCAGGCGCGCAATATGCGCCGCGCCGACAGCCGCGCCGCCGCGCCTGCGCTATTTCGCTCACAGCATCCGGTTGAGCAGACGGTCCATGCGCGTGCGCCCCAGGCGCTTGAGCAGACGCTGGACCGCAGCGGGATAAGCCTGGATGGTTTCGAGAGACCTGTAGTGATCCAGGCGGCTGGTGTGCGCCAGGATGCCTTCCAGCTCGGCCTGGTGCTGCGCGAGCAACTGCTGGTGCGGATCGTGGATAAGCAGAGCGTTTTCGAGATCCAGGCGCCAGGCGCGGGGATTGATGTTGTGCCCGGTAAGCAGCGCGTAATCGTCGTCCACCAGCAGGCCCTTGAGATGGAAAGTATGGTCCTCGTGGCGCCACAGACGCACGTCCAGCAGTCCGCGGTCGATGGCGCCCTGGTGGGTCCGGCAGAAGCGGCGCAAATTGCCTTCGTAGAGATAGGGCAATGCGCCGATCGACTTGAACGGCTCGTCGGGCGGAATGTAGAAATCGTTGGCGGCCTTGTCGCCCAGCACGATGGTGACCTTGCAACGCTTCCTGATTTGCGCGGCGACGGCCTTGCGAACGGGGCCGGGAAGGTTGAAATAGGGCGTGAACAAAACCAGACGCTGTTGCGCGCGGCGGATCAGTTGCAGCAGGACGGCATTGAGTTCATTGCCCCTGCCGCCGATGCCGAACAGGGGCGTGACGCCCACTTCCCCGTTGCGGATGTTTCCCTCGGCCATGTGGTAGCGGGTCTTCGCCAGCGTGCGGCGAAATGCGACGATGGCGGCGCGCAAGGAAGCCGTTTTCGGTGCGGCTTCGGCATCCAATGCGTGTACCGCCGGATCGGGGAGGACGACGCGCAGCAGCAGCCCGGCCAGGCTATCGGCCAGGTGACGATCCTGAAACAGATGGTATCGATCCAGCCGGTAGCGCTGGTGGCGATGCAGGTAGACATCGTTAAGGCTCGCGCCGCTGTAGAGGACCGTGTCGTCGAAGATGAAGCCCTTCAGGTGCATCACGCCCAGCATCTCCCGTGTCTGGACCGGCACGCCGTACACCGGAACGCCCGGGCCCCGACTGCGGGCCATGGCCCGGTACAGGCTTGCATTGCCCGCGCTTTTGATTTTGCCGATCAGCCCGCGCTGGGCCCGATGCCAATCCACGAAGACCGCGATCTCCAGCGCGGGTCGCGCCGCCTTGGCCGCATACAGCGCCGCAAGCACCTCCCTGCCGGCGTCGTCGTCCTGCAGGTAAAGTGTCGCGATAAGAATCCGCTGTTCGGCCTGCGCGATCAGGCGCAGTAGCGTTTCGCGAAACGTCGCCGGATCCGTCAGACTCAGGACACGATCCGCCGCCAGCGGGATACACGGCAGCCCGTCCAGTTCGGCTTTTCCTTCGGCGCGGCCGCGCAGACTGCGCCAGGCCTTGGCCAGAGTGGAGGTCCTGCGCGCCGGGGATGATGTCTTTTCCATAACCGGAACTATACCGTTCCTGCCGGCGTTTGACGGTCCCGCTTAAAATGGTGTGCAGACATTCACCGAACGCCGCTGCTCCGGCTTTCGCCCATAAAAAAAGCCACCCAGGTGGCTTTCGCGTTTTTCCTTCAAGCGGCGCTCGACTCGGACTCTATTCGTCGTCTTCCGCCTGATCGTCGTCGTACTCCGCTTGGTCCTCTGCTTCGGTCAGTTCATCGCATTCCATTCGTTCGGTCTCCTTTCAATCGGTCTGCGCGACTAAGCTAGCAGGACTTCATTGCAGTTTTGTTGCTGCCTGAAGCTTCTTGCAGAGTGAAGGGGCACACCGCCTGGCATTCCAAATTCAAGTCCTGCCAGGCGCGCCGACCGCAAGTCAACCAACGAGCTGCTGAATCTGCAACAACAGCTCGGATTTCGACACTATGCCCAGCAGGCGGCGCTCGGCAATGCTATTCACGACCGGCAGGCGTTCGGTGCCCTGCGTCAAGAACGCCTGCAGCGCGTCGCCTAGACTGGCCTCGGGCAGGATATATTTGAAATCACGATTCATCAGATCGCCCGCGCTCGCCGAAGGCATAGCGCCTTTGGCAAGCAAGTGCTGCTTGATCTCGTGCAAGGAAATGACGCCTTCGAAGCGCGATGCATCGCCGACCACGTACACATACCTTACCGGGTTGTCTAGAAAGCTGCGCTCGACCTCGGCGAAATCGGCGGAGATGCGCACCACCGCAGCGGTCGGTTTAACCAGATCCGCAATCTGCAAGCCGCGCCAGCGCGCCTTGGCGCGTTCGCTCTCGTTGCGATGAATCGTGACCTCGTACATCGAGTGCTTGCCCGTTGCCCGTGCCACGAAGTAAGCCGCAACGCAGGCGAGCATCAGCGGCAGCACTACCGAATAGCTCAGCGTCATCTCGAAGATCATCAGGATCGCCATCAGCGGCGCCTGCGTCGCACCCGCGAGGAATGCGCCCATGCCGACGATGGCGTATGCGAACGGCATGGATGTGGCGTGCGGCCAAAGCAGGTGCATGCCTTGGCCAAACAGGCATCCCAGCGACGCGCCGACGAACAGCGTCGGCGTGAACACGCCGCCGATGCCTCCCGATCCGGTTGTCGCCGCGGTGCTCGCGATCTTGGCGATCAGGACGAGCAGTACCATCCACCACATCCATTCATGGTGCAGCAGCGAATTGACGACGGAGTACCCATTGCCCCAGACCTCGGGCACACCCATCGAGAGCAGGCCCACGATGAGTCCGCCCAAGCCCAAGCGCACCGGCAAAGAAAGATTGAGCCGCCTGAAACCCGCTTTGGCACTGTCCAAAACGCGCAGGAACTGCGGCGCTGCGGCGCCCGCGATCAGGCCCAGGAGCACGAACAGCAGCACCTCGCGGCCGACGACGTTGGGAAATGCCGGCATCTGATACGGCGGCTGATAGTGCGTAAAATTGCGCATGGTAATGTTCGAGACCACCGAGGCGACCACCAATGGACCGAAACTCTCCATAGCGATCGAGCCGAGCACGATCTCCGAAACAAACAGCGCGCCCCCGATCGGTGCGCTGTATGCAGCGGTGATGCCAGCCGCAGCACCGCAGGCGACCAGCAGACGCAGCCGGGCAGGACTAAACCGGGCCAGGCGACCGACAAACGACGCGCACATCGCCGCCAAGTGCACCATCGAACCCTCGCGACCGATCGAACCGCCCGAAGCAACTGTAAACAAGGAGGAGGCGCTGCGCGCGAGGCCCTGCCGCACCGGAATGCCGCCGTCACCTATCGCGATCGCCTCCATATAGTCCGAGGTGGCGCCCTGGGCGCTGAATCGACTGCTGAGCTTCAGCAGCAGCCCTGCGACCACTCCGCCGACCGCCGGAAGTACGAGGCGCTCGTACAGCGGCACCGTTTCTGCCATCTGTACGAGGCTGCTGCTGTGGCCGACGGCCAGAAACTGCAAGGCGGCGATAGCTTCACGAAAGGCAATCGTCGCAATGGCGCCGAGAAAGCCAACCGCGACCGCCCAAAGCAGCATCGAGTGGATTTCCGACGGCCGCAGTCGATCGAGCAGACGGATCCAATGCCGGTGCAGGCGCGGCAAAGCTTTCATAGACGGCGATGTTCTTGCTGCGTGGAGAGGTGGCGCGAGTATATGTCGTTTTGCCTGACGGTTCCACAATCCGCGGACACGCCCCCGGTCGCGAGCGGCCGCGTAGATTCATGGTTTATCGAAGAACGCCGATCGAGTGCCATGAGCAATACGCGTATCGGAACGCGCGCGACAGCGCAAGCTGCTATAGGGCGATTCTGGTACCGAGTTCGATTACGCGCTCGGGAGCCAGATTGAAGTACTCTGCGGTTGCCGGGCTGTTGCGTTGCATCCAGCGGAACAATGTGCGGCGCCAGGTGAACGGACCGCGCTTTCGCGCGCGGGCGAGCGTGGATTTGCCGAGGAAGAAAGTCGTGTCTCCGGATTCGAATTTGAGCCCATGGCGCTCGAGCAGTTGAATGCCCTTGGTCACATCCGGCTCTTCCATGAAGCCATAGCGCAGCACCACTTCGTAAAAGCGCCCCGGCTCGACCACCTGTACCTCGGTGCGCTCGCGCTCGGCGATGCGCGGCAGGTCCCCGTCGACGATCGTCAGGAACACTACGCGCTGGTGCAGGACCTTGTTGTGCTTGAGATTGTGCAGCAGCGCGGTAGGGATCCAGCCGCGATGCGGTGAAAGATAGACGGCAGTGCCCGCAACGCGCGGGATGTCGTCGCCGAAGAGGGTGGCAACAGACTTCACCGGAATGCGTGTGCGCGCGTCATAAGCGGTGAGCACCGTCTCCGCGCGTTTCCAGGTGGTAAGCACGACGAAAATCGTGAGGCCGCACAGCAGGGGCAGCCAGCCGCCATCGACAATTTTAGTGAAGTTGGCGAGGAAGAATATCACTTCCAACAAACCGACCATGCCCAGGATGCCCAACAGCAGCGCATTCCCTCTCCGCGGCATGTGCCATACCACGATCGCAATCAGCGCGCTCGTCAGCACCATCGTCCCGGACACGGCGATGCCGTATGCGGAAGCGAGCGCGCTCGAACTCCTGAATCCAAGGACGATGAGCACCACCAGGATCAGCATGGTCCAGTTGATTTGCGGGATGTATATCTGGCCGCGTTCCGTCTCGGAGGTATGACGGGTCGGAATGCGCGGAAGGTAACCAAGACGCGTCGCCTGTTGCGTCATCGAGAACGCGCCCGAGATCGTCGCTTGCGATGCGATGACGGTCGCCACTGTGGCGAGAAGCACCAGCGGCATCAACAGTCCCCCCGGCGCGAGCAGATAGAACGGATTCTTCACCGCGGCGGGATCGCGCAGCAGCAGCGCGCCCTGACCGAAGTAATTCACGATCAGCGCGGGAAATGCCAGGCCGAACCAGGCGAAGCGGATCGGCTTCGGCCCGAAATGTCCCATATCGGCATACAGCGCTTCGGCCCCGGTGATTGCGAGGAACACCGCACCGAGGACGAGGAAGGCGAGCCTCGGGGAGTGCGCGATAAATACCATGGCGCGTCGCGGATCGAGCGCGGCCAGGATTTCCGGAGATTTTACGATGGACATCGCGCCAAACGCGGCGATGACCGTAAACCAGATGACCATCATCGGGCCGAACAGGGTGCCCACCGCGCCGGTGCCGTGTTTCTGGATGGCGAACAAGCAGACCAATACGGCGATGGTGCAGGGGATGACCAAGTGTTCCAGCGCCGGTGTCGCCACCGAGATGCCCTCGACCGCCGACAACACCGAAATGGCCGGCGTAATGATGGCATCGCCGTAGAACAGCGAAGCTCCGAACAAGCCGAGCATGACGACGGTAGCGGCGAGGCCGGGATGCCGGCGGGTAACGCGCATGGCCAGCGCGAGCAAGGCAAGAATGCCGCCCTCGCCGCCGTTGTCAAAGCGCAGGACGATGGCGACGTACTTCAGCGAAACGATGAACGCGATCGACCAGAAGAACAGCGACAGGACCGCGAGGATGTTGGCTTCATTCAGTGGCAGGCCATGTGTGCCGCTGAAGGCCTGCTTGAATGCGTATAAAGGGCTGGTGCCGATGTCGCCAAATACAACGCCGAGTGCCGCCAGCGTAAGGACAGTGACCGGGGTGGCCGCAGCGGAATTCGTCGCCTCCGGTACAGAACCGGCATACCGGTGGACAGGGGTGCGGGCCATGGATTTGGCTCCCCAAGGGGAAAATGGCGCTTATGCTACGCCCGCCGATGCTGCGATGCAATATGGAACAAACCCTTACTCGGCTCCTCCTGTCTTTATGTCTTTAATCATATAGTTCGACTGTAAAGCACGGTTCGGCAGCGGCAAGTCCGCCGTGATCGCCGAGTCGTTGATAGCAAGCCGAGTTTCGATCTTGGCTTGGCGATATGCACCCAGTCCCTCCTGCGCCCGCTGCCCCTGCCGCGCAGACTGCGCCAGGCCTTGGCCAGGGTGGCGGTCTTGCGTGGCGGGGATGATGTCTTTTCCATAGCCGGAACCATATTGTTCCTGGCCGCGTTTGGCGGACCGGCTTAAAACGACGGACTTAACGGTTGCAACCATTCGAGCTTGGCAGTCGGCCAGCACGTTCCGGGCACCACCAGCCACCGAAAAATCGAAGGAATCGCCGTTCTGAGCGTCTGCTAACGCCTACCGAAACAGCCTTCGACCGCCGTTGGCGTTTAGACCGCAACTCGGCCTAAGCGGGCCTTGCCATGCTTACACGAACGCAGGCCGCCAGCCGGTTCGGTCCGTCCGCTCTTCGAACCCGAGAAGGCTCACTGTAAACCGTTGCAGTCCGCTAATTCCGCCCAAAGCCGATCATCACCGGCGCCGAAGGATAGGACAAACAATCCGGCTGCGCGTTTTTCTGCGCGGGGGTTGTCGGTGCCGTGCTGGGCGGATAGACGTGTTGGGCGCTGCGCATACTCGGCATTATGTTGATTTTGAGGTCGTCTCACTCAGAACTTGAGGCCATCGTCGCGCGGGATTACTGGGTAAATGCGCTTGCACTGCCCCGGTATGACCGATGGCTGCCTAGCCGTTCGGCCGCAATTGCACTTTGCCGCCGCGCGATTCACGCTTGGCATGCGCCATGGCATCGGAAATTTTCTCCAACGTGTAGCTCGCCTCAATGTCGACGTGGATCGTGCCGTCTATCAGGCGTTGCGCAAGCTGTTCGTACATTGCCTGGATTTGATCGAACTGCATGCCCCGCATCCGCTTGGCAAGCCAGAATCCGGTCAGCGTAATGTCGCGAAATACGAAATTGAATGCGTTGATCTCGCAAGGTTTGCCGGAAAGCAACCCGTAGTTGACGACGGTACCGCCTTCGCCAATGCAGTCGGTGAGGCGGCCGATGGCGGAACCGCCAACGGCGTCAATTCCGAGTTTGATCTGTGCGCCGCCGGTTTCTTTCGCGACGCGTTGCGCGAGATCAGGGCCGTCGACCAGGACGATGTCGGCGCCCAGTTCTTTCAACGGTTTGATCAATTCACTGCGGCGAACGATATTGACGGTGTGGATGCCGTCGGCGTGCGCGAGACGAATCAGATCGACACCGACGCCGGAGTTGGCGGCATCCTGTATCACCCAGTCGCCCTTCGTCAGCGATACGTAGGTGGTCAGCATGAGATGGGCGGTGGCGACGTTGACCTTGAGCATGGCCGCTTGCGCAAGGTCAACCTCCACCGGCAAGCGAATAAATGCTTCCGCCTTGTCGCGAATCTGTTGCACCCAGTTGGTGCGAGCCAGGCTCATCACCTTGTCACCAACCTTCAGGCTGGCTACGCCGGGGCCAACCGCCGCCACCGTACCTGCGCCTTCAATACCGACGGCGCATGGCGTCTCGGGTACTGAAGCGTAGTTGCCCTCTATCATAAGAATATCGGCCGGATTGATTGAACATGCGACGAGATCGATCAGAACTTCGCCTTTCCCGGGTGCCCCCGGGTCGGCAACATCGATGCATTTGACGACTTTCTCCGCCGCGCCGATGGCGCTGAGTTGAGCTGATTTCATATTGCGCTTTCCATGTGAATGTGAATATCTGACTGCTTAGTCCTGCGATTGCAGCGGGCGTTGAACCGGTGGCCGCCATTGCACTCCAAGAAGTGAAGCATACCTGGGTTGAGAGGAGTTCGCGTATCGGTCAGACTTATTGACCGTCATGCACCCGAAATCGAGAGCGCATGCTTGTAATCGTGATAGCGCGGCACAACATGGAATTTACAAACAGGGCTATCCATTGTTATCGCGCGTTCTGGATTGCACAGTCCGCGCGACTGCTTTTGCCTGAGTCGGGCACGTCGCGCACTATGGGTAATTGGGCATGCGCAGACAACACCTAAATGATCAGACACGGTTGTCCATCAGCTTTTCCATTCATTCGGACTGGCCGGATGGACCTCGACATTGTCAAATGGCCTATTGCGAATCTTCGCCGCAGACTCCTATGATAGGTAGTAGGATCGCACAGCCCGTACACGAAAGGTCTGCAAACCGAAACGGCGCCTATAAAGTGTTCCTGCGGGAAGAGGTGAAAAGCTGTAAAAATGCTGACCTTCTTCTACAGGCCGCAGCATCTAACATGATGGGTTGCAACCGAATGCGTACCAATACTTGTCAGAAGTGATGCTCGTCCTTTCGCTCGGCATACTAGCAGTGGTCACCATAGCGTTCGTGACCCTGTCAGGTTTCTTCCTAGATGCACTCAAGGAGGAGGCACCTCGCATTTTCGATGCGTGGGGACGGCCATCGATTTTCCGCTACGTCTGGCGAAGAAGAACGTTCATACCGTTTTCCGGTTCCGTGTTGAAAAAGACTTATCGCCAGGAGTTGGCGGCCTTTCCAAAATCGCGTGCTTGGGCAAGTTGGCTATTCGTCGTGCACTGGATGCAAGTTATCGCGGTCGCGTGGTGCTTGTGGGTCATGGTACGTGGATAAGCACACTTTTCAACGCCGCGTTCTGGCGCCCGCGGCTACCAGCCAGTCGCTTCACATTCCAGTCCGATCAAGGAATCATAGCGGGTATCGGACTACCGTTGAGTTTAGCGGCAACAATGGCCGAATTCCTCACAATCTCCAGGTCGTGGCAACCGTCAGCTTTATGATGCGCAGGCAGTCGTCGGTGCGAAATTCCCGCGAGTGACAGGGATGGGTCGATTGCACGCGACCGCCCTACGCAGTCGGCAGCGGCAGCTTCACCGAGAACCGTCATTTACGCCCCCCCAATCCGGGTCGTCGGCAAATCCTCCTGCGGGTGCACTGCGCATTGCGACTTAAGTTTGCCTTAATTCTGACCTGCCATCCTTCAGCCGTACACCGCCTCCATTGTGGAGGGCTAGTCCGGTAGTTGGAGCTGTTGCTATGAAGATGACCGCGATTACAGCCAATTCGTAACCTTAGGCACCTGACGAACGACCGGCCGCAGGCCCGAGTTCACATTAATTCAGTAACAGTCGGACCGGGGAACCGGTGCCGAGAATAGGAGAAATGCGATGTCTCTGAATATGGAAACAGTCCGTACGGACAAACCGGACCAAGGAGGCCCGCGCTATGCGCCAGGAATGGCGTTGCCGGGGGCCGATACGCACAGGGTCCTGCGCAACACTTATTTGCTGCTCGCGCTGACCATGATTCCGACCATCGTTGGCGCGTACGTCGGGATGGCCACCGGTGCGGTTTTGGTAGTCCACCCGATGGCGAGCACTCTAATCATGCTCGGCGCAGTCATCGGGCTGCAGTACGCGATCATCGCCAACCGTAACAGCGCGCTCGGCGCGGCACTGCTGCTGCTCATGACCGGAATACTCGGCTGGTGGCTGGGGCCGTTGCTGACATACGTGCTGGCGATGCGCAATGGCGCCGCGCTGGTCGGCTACGCCGCCGCGGGCACGGGGCTCATCTTCTTCGTGATGGGCGCAATCGCGACGACCACCAAGCGCGACTTCGGTTTCATGGGCAAGTTTCTATTCGTGGGCATGATGGCGCTGCTGGTCGCGATGATAGCCAACATGTTCCTGCACATCCCGGCGCTCGCGCTAACGGTCTCGACGCTGGTGATCGTGGTGTTCTCCCTGTTCCTGTTGTACGACCTGAACCGTATCGTGCGCGGCGGCGAAACCAACTACATCGTCGCCACTACCGGTGTTTACTTGAGCCTGTTCAATATCTTCGTCAACCTGCTCTCAATTCTCGCGATGCTGGGCGGCGGAAGCAGGCGCTAGGACCTGCGCGACTGAGCTGCGACATGGTTCGGCACCCCCATTCAATGCAACTCGAGGTTCGTTACATGACACAAGACGCGTTCTGCAAATTTTTCTCCGACTCAATCACTCACTTGGGTCAGTTCCAGCCACAGGCGGCCAGCTCCCTTTCTCCCCTTTTAAAGCTGGTCCGCCAGGAAGACTCCCGTTCCCCCCTAGCGGGGGTCTTCCACCCATTTCCGGAGACGGTTTGACGGCGCAAAGCTAGCAATTGGCAATTTCAGAGAACCTCTTCACAGCACTTTATTACCGGAAAAAATGCTATTTGCATCACGCAAGGCAATACCAACATTGCTGGCTATTGTGCGAAACAGCGCGATGGCGTATCGGGCCACCAGTCGGGTATGGGCGAGCTGACCGGCTACAACGTCGTCGCCGCTGGAGAGGGTCGATAGGACGTCGGCCAGGGCCTGAACGTATTGGCAGCGGCGCGGGCGGGTGATGAAGGTCCGATTCCCAAACGCGCCATCCCGACGGATTTCATCGATGCCGACACCAGATACCGAACCAGTCCGACCGCGGCACGAACGCTTCGACCGCGCCTTCTTTCGCGATGTCTGGCGGCTCGCCGCTCCCTATTTCATGGAATCGCAGGAGCGCTGGGTGGCGCTCGGCCTGCTCGCCATGGTGCTGATCAGCACCGCCGGGCTAGTCTACATCAACCTGCGCATCACCAACTGGTACAACAGCTTCTACGACGCCCTGCAGCACTACGACAGCGTGCATTA
>CAZRMO010000100.1:6504-14772 GCA_964601155.1 uncultured Enterobacteriaceae bacterium | reverse complement strand
CAGGGCGCCGGGCGGCACGGCAACTTCAACGCTTGATCAATATCACGGCTCGCCGGCGAATTCGACTCTAAGCAGGTTCGCCGGACCAAACACGATGTCAGGAGATGCAATGACCCCAACACAAGCGTCGGCCATTGGCGCAAGCGGTCCGACCTATCACGAACTGATTCGCCGCGGCGCACTTCAGCACGGCCCGCGTACCGCCATCGTCTGCGGCAAAGATAGCCTGACTTTTCAAGAGGTGGATCGCCTGAGCAGCCAACTCGCCCAGGCACTGCACCAGAGCGGCGCGCTGCCGCGTGCGCGCGTGGCGCTGCTTTTCAACAACGGGCTCTACAGCGTGCCGCTCGACTTCGCCTGCGTGAAGGCGGGCATCAACAGGGTGCCGCTGAATGCAAGGCTTTCCCTGGCCGAACACACGAAGATGCTGCAGGAGACCCGGTGCAAATATCTTGTCTTCGGCGCCGACCTTGCGGAACGCGCGACGGCGCTTGCCGGCGAAGTGCCCGGGCTGATCCGTCTTGGTCTGGGTGCCGATTCGAAGGAAGGCATCGACCTTTTGGCGCAGGCGCGGCTGCAGCCGGAGCATGCCCCCGATATCGACGTCCGGCCGGACGACGTGATATTGACGCTGTTCACTTCCGGAACGACCGGCACGCTCAAGGCCGCTCAACATACCCAAGCCTCGTACGCGGCGATCTGCCGCAATGTGCTGCTCAATCTGCTTCCCGCGACCGAGGACGATGTGATGCTGCACGCGGCATCGCTCATCCATGCGAGCGGCGTGTTCGTCCTGCCGTTCTGGTTGCGCGGCGGCCGCACCGTGATACTTCCGGGATTCGAGCCGCGATCGTTCCTGCAAACGCTGCAGGCCGAACGCATTACGGCCATCAATCTGGTGCCGACCATGATGCAGATGCTGGTGGATCAGCCGGATATCCTGACGACCGACGTGTCGTCGCTGAAATACATCATCTACGGCGCCTCGCCCATGCCGCGCGCGGTCATCGAACGAGCCATGCAGCTATGGGGGCAGCACCGGTTCTGGCAATACTATGGCCAGACCGAAGTCCCTTTATGTTTGGCCGTCCTGCGGCCGGAGGACCATTCCGGCGAACTGCTGGATGCCTGCGGCCAGCCGGCTCTCGATGTCGAAATCAGGCTGATCGATCATGCGGGCAATGATGTCCCGGCCGGAACGCCCGGCGAAATCGCCGTGCGCGCCCCCTCGGCTGTCGCCGGCTATTACAACGCAGCGGAACTGACCGCGACGACCTTCGCCGCAGACGGCTGGGTGCATACGCGGGATATCGGCGTGTTCGACGAGCGCGGCTATCTGTATCTGAAAGACCGCACTTCCGACATGATCATTTCCGGAGGGTACAACGTGTATCCGCGCGAAGTGGAAAACGCGCTCTTGACCCATCCGGCGGTCCGCGAATGCGCGGTAATCGGCCTTCCCGACAAGGTATGGGTGGAGGCGGTAACGGCAGTCGTGGTGCTTCGGGCGGGACGGGAGGCCAGCGAAGCCGAACTCATCGCCCACGTGGCCTCGCAGATTGCGTCCTACAAAAAGCCTCAGCGTGTCCTATTCGCGGGAGAAATTCCCAAAACGGCGGTAGGAAAACTCAACCGCAAGCAATTGCGTGATAAATACCGCCAGCAAAATAAGGCGTAGAAGCAATACGTGACAAACTTCATTGACCGCCTCTTGGCGACCGGGATTCCGGTCGCCTCGTCCAGATTCAAGCAGCTCTAGCCTTTCTTCTTTCGCCCCGCGGCCGCCTTGGCGCCCAGCTGTTGCAGCCGCGCCTTGGCTTCCGTCTTTCCCATGCCACGAAGAGCAGCGAGGGCTTCCAACTGGGCCCGGCGAGGTTTCGCAGCTCCATGTTGCCACTTATAGACGGTATGAGCCGTTACACCAATCAGCTTGCCGTAGTCCGCTGCCGAAATGCCCATGCGCTTGCGCTGTGACGTCACGCCCGCCGCCGTAAATCGGACCTTCTTGGTATCGGCTTCCGCAACCGGAGCCGTGCCACCCTTGAGCAGCTGACGTTGAAGCCGGACGATTTCAGCGTGCGCCTTCGAATTCTGCCGTTTCAGCTCGGCAATGTCCTTGCGAAACTGAGCCGAGGCCTTGGACAGAGACTTTGTCAGGCTCCGCGTCTCCCGCCGGGCGAGCCTGGTAATTTCTTGCTTTAGCATGACAGCGATATTTGGCATGTTATTGCTCCGTTTCTCTTTTGGCTGAAGTTCAGGATTGGTCAGAAGCTGATAATAGAAGATCTCAGTATAACAACTTCGATACCGCGGCATCACGCAGGACCGGGTTTAGCCGATTGCGACCATCGGCAGCTCGCACCCGAAGCGGCCGTTCGCCCTTTCTCAAAATGAGACCCCCGAGTTCCTTGCGCCGTCCTCGCTCTCCGAGCCAGACTTTCGGGCAATTGCTTGGATTCATCCGAAGTTCACAAGCTGCGATAAGATACGCGACATGGAGCGCATTCTGATCACTGTGGGTGCATTGCTTCTGCTGGGCGGGCTGCTATGGCCGTGGCTTTCCAGGCTCGGCCTCGGTCACTTGCCCGGGGACATTCGCATCGAAACCGAGAATGGCGTTTTCTACTTCCCGATCACGACCTGCATCGTCATCTCCGTCGTGCTCTCGCTGATCCTTTGGTTCCTGCGCCGCTAGCCAGCGGTGCGTCAGCGCCGCGAGCGCTGGAAGGTCACCCTGCCACGGCCGCTCTAGTCTTCCAGCGGACGCAGACGGGCGATCATCGCATTCCATGCTTCGATGGCTGCGGCGATTGCGGCGGCTTCGTCCTTGCCCTCCAGCGCAATTGCAGGACCGAGCTGCCCGCAGACGGGACAGACCATGCGGTAGACGATTTCGTCACGCCCATCTACTGTACGCCTGGTGCCGCGACGCACATCGGCTTCGGCGCCACAGGTGCAATGTCTCTTTCGCATTGTTCGGAATTGGTGCTGTGCAGGCGAATTAAGCCTCAAGTGTACCGAACCGGCCTGATCCAGTGAAGCACATTCCGTACACGCTGCGGTCGAGCAGACTGGTACGCGCCGTTTGCCGTCGCGCTGCCCGTTGAACGGCAGCAGTTGGCCGAACGCCCGCCCGCGCCAGGCGCGGCCGCGGCGAGTGCTGGAGCTCGGTAAGCAGCCGGCGCCTTACGACATCGATCCGTCGCAAGCCGATCGAAACCGGTAATTGGCGAAATCTGGAAGCTGACGCAAGCCACATATCCTCAAGACCAAGAAACTGACACTCGCTCCTGACAAACACGGATTCCGCCTGTTGCGGCAGATTTGCGGCGACGCCCGCTGCTCGGTTGTCGCGAATCGTTCTCGGCACCGTTTCCGATGTGCTTGCACGGTGGCCGGGCGAGTCCGGATACGGGCAAGACAAGCGCGTCTTCTTCTTGCAAAAGCCTGGCGCGGGTTGCAGAATTCTTTAGTGCTCATCTGCTGTTGCGCCGGCAACCCTTTCTTCGCGCGCTGCAGACGTTCGAGGAAGCGGCGCATGTCGCAACGCTCACGCAGGAATATCTTGAAGGCTGGCGCTCTGGCCGGTGTCTCTTGGTTTGCATGCAGCCCGGAGCACGCGAAGGCGCAAATCGGCGGTGATATCGTCGCGTCAACGTACCTCGGTCGATATATAGCGTTCAACCAGCCTACCGACCACGACCAATCGCGAATGCCGCAGCGGAAGATTTCTGCGAGTCCGCGAGCAACGCCGTTCGCGCAGGCGAAAATCCAACGAGATTTCTCGGATTTGCAGGTCGCGTCCCGCGCAGGGGCCCCCCGACAGCCGCTGGCGCGCACGCTGGCCGAGTCGGGCACGACCGCAATCGTGGTTCTGCACGATGGGCAGCTGGTGTGGGAACACTATCCACTCGGCGACATCCGGGGAGCGCCGCAGCGGTGTTTCTCGGTGACGAAATCCGTCGCTTCCGCACTGATCGGGCTGGCGGTGGCAGATGGCGCCATCGATTCAGTCGAAGCGCCGATCGGCCGTTGGTTGCCGGACGTTCAAGACGCGCGAGTGCGCGAGTTGACGATCGCGCATCTGCTCGAAATGCGCTCCGGCATCCGTTTCACAGAAGGCATCCTTCCCTGGAATGACGAACCCAGAACCTACTACGCAACCGATATGCGGGAGCGTCTGCTCACAACGTCGATTGCCGATCCCGTAGGCGCATTTTTCCACTACAACGACTGGCATCCGCTGTTGCTGTCGCTGATCCTCGAGCGGGCCACTCGCAAGTCGGTTACCGAGTACCTGCAAGAGCGAGTTTGGAACGCGCTGGGCGCGGAATACCCGGCTAGCATGATGGTCGATCGCAGCGACGCGCTCGGACTGGAGCACTTGGAAAGCGGACTTAGCGCCACGGCCCGCGATCTTGCGAAGTTCGGACAGTTGTATCTGCAGGATGGCATGTGGCAGGGCCGTCGCTTGCTTCCGGCGGGATGGGTTGAATCAACTACGTCACCCGCCGGGGCACGCAGCGACCCCGCATGGTTTGACTACTATCGCGAGCGACCTTGGGGCCGATTCTTATCGACTGGCCGCTACTATTACCGGCGAATGTGGTGGGGCAATCGCCCGGAAAACGGCGGGTACGATTTCTTCGCGATGGGCGTCCTTGGGCAGCACATCTATGTGTCACCCGATACCGCAACGGTCATAGTTCGACTTTCGAGCCGTTTCCCTCCTGGCATGTGGTGGGCGCCGATATTTCGGGCGGTGGCACTGGCGGCAGCAGGACGAACGACTTAAGGTAGCCTGGGGTCGGGGCTACATCAGGGGGTGCATGTCCGCTTTCGCTGCACATGCGATCCCTAATCCAAAAAGTTGAATGTTCCTGATCCGGTGACTGCCTCCGCGTAATGGCACAGACTCAGTGTCAGCATTTGCGAAGAGTCACCGGCGGCTGCTCGTCTTGCAGCCAAAGGAGAACACCCGCAGTGTTAGACTGCTCGAATTCTCTACGTCGGAGAAATGTAAATGGCACATGCCTTGTTGTGGCTGAACGAAGCCGAAATCTACAGGCGGGCCTTGGACCGCGCCGGGCTGGGGAAGAATCTGGATATTCAGACGCTGCGCTTCGATCAGCAACCCAGCGCGGAACAACTTGCGCGCACCGAGTTCATGATCGCGCGCGGGGTAGCGCCAGGGACGCTCGCGAGCATGCCCCGCTTGCGCTGGATCCAGTCGCTCACCGCCGGCGTCGAAGGCTGGACTTCGCTCCCTGACCTGCGCCCGGACATTGCGCTTACCTGCGCGCGAGGGACCCACCGGGTGCAGATGCCGGAGAATATCCTGGGAGCGCTGTTTCACCTTTCCAAGCCTTACTCCCAGATAGTTCTAGACCAGCGCGAACGGCGTTGGGTCAAACGGGTCTCTGAGCCGCTGGCCGGAACGACCTTGGGCATACTCGGACTGGGGGAAATCGGGCGGGAACTGGCCAAAAAAGCCGCAGCGTTGGAACTGCGCGTGATCGGTACGCGGCGCACACCCGAGCCGGTGGACTACGTGCACCATATCTACGCGCCGGAAGATACCGACGCAGTGTTGTCGCAATCGGATTTCGTGGTTCTGCTGCTGCCTTTGACGCCGGAGACGGAGAACTTCATGAACGCGCGGCGCTTCAAGCAAATGCGCCGCAGCGCCTACCTGCTCAATTTCGGCCGCGGCGCGACCGTGGTCGACGCCGACCTTGTCGATGCGGTGCAAGCCAAGACCATCGCTGGCGCAGTGCTCGACGTGTATCGCAAGGAACCACTCCCGGTTGAACATCCGTTCTGGACCACCGAGGGGATTACGGTGCTGCCGCATATCGGCGGGCTCGCTGCGCACAGAGATGAGATTGTCGCTGCCCTATTTGCCGACAACGCGCGGCGATTTCTCGCCGGTGACGCGCTGCGCGAACTGGTCGATCGGTCGAGAGGATACTGAGAAGGCCGTAGCTGTGCGCTGCCTTGGCATGCCGCAGGAGACAGTCGCATTCGCGTTGCAAGGAACGAGCGGCGCCCTGCAGCAGCCAGGCGGCGACTTCGAATCCGGCACGACGGGCCGCTCTTGGCCGGTCGGTGCCCATACCTGCTCTTGGTTGAACCGGCGGCGCCGGAGCGTAAAGCGGCCTGGTCGGCAGCGCCGCTCTTGTAAAGAATGTGCCGCGCATCATCTGCGTCTATACTATGAATTGATCGCATCGGTGTTCCGTCAACCGCTTCGGGTCTAGCGAAAAATGGCACTCATTAGTTGGGATGATCGTCTTTGCATGGGCCTGCCAGAGATCGACCGGCAGCACAAGAAACTGATTGGCATGATAAATCAGCTTGACGAGGAGACAAGGGCAGGCAAAGGACGGGAGGTGGTTGGCGAAATCCTGGACGAATTGATCATATATTCTGCGACGCACTTCCACACGGAAGAGCGATATTTTGATCAATTCGGATATGTGGACAGCGAGGTGCACAAACAAGAGCACGCTGCATTGGCCGAAAAGGTAGCCAATTTTGCCGCCGAATTGGCTAGCCCCGATGAAGACAGAGTCCAGGCTGTACTCGCGGAGCTCATAAGTTTTCTGGGTATCTGGTGGAAGTATCACATTTTGGATACCGACATGAAATACGCCAAATTATTTCGTGAAAAGGGAGTGAAGTAAGGCTTTCGGGGTAGAACCCGCGTGCCCGCTTCAGCCCTTGGGCCGATCGCGACCGGTCAGAGGCTTCTGCCGGTTTTGTCCTCAACAACTGTCAGATGCAGTCGGATAAGGCCCGCCGGATCTTCATGTTTCATTCCGCCGGTTCTTCGTTTTGTCCGGGCGGTCGGATGCGGGCGTCGCAGAGCAATCCAGGATTGAGGATGCCCTCGGGGTCGACGACCGCCTTGGCACTCGCCAGCATGCGGCGGAACAAGGTGGGCACTTCGACCTCATAGCCGCTGCGGTGGTCGCGCCCGACGGCATGATGGTGCGTCACTGTTCCGCCGTGACCCACTACCGCCTCGTTTGCCGCCAGTTTGATCTCGCGCCAGGCGGCTAGCGCGGCGGCGACGTTTCCGTCTGGGGAGCCCAAAACAACGATGGTGAAATACGGGGCGACGCCGTCCGGGTAGGCGTGCGTGAAGCGGCAGGAAATTGCGGTTTGGCGGCCCGTCATGCGATGAATCGCCGCCTCGACATCCTGCTTGACGTTTCGGTAAAAATTCTCGAAGCGATCCCAGGTAATGGCGGTCTCGAAGGTATCCATAATGGCTCCCAGCCCAACCGCCGGGTCGCGCCAGTAGGGCATGCGAATGAAAGCTTGGCGCCAGGCGCCCGCCACCCCGCCGCGATGTTCCTGGCTGCCCTCACTCGTCATGGAGCGCGCGACCGCTGCCGCGTCGTACTCGCCGCCGTGATCGCGTACCAGCTCGAGCGAGCGCTCCATCCACGCGCGCAAGTGATGATCGGCCGATTCGAAGCCAAGCACCAGGACCGCGTACTTTCCGTCGCCGACGCCGGAGAACAGAGTTTCCATCGGGTCGAGCAGACGACAGTTGCTCGGGTTCAGTCCGCTCTGCGCCAGTGCCCGCACGCAGCGCGCCGCGGCGAAGTAGTCGGCAAACCGGATCGATGCCGAGGCGCGAAACTTCGGCCTGCTCTGCAGCCGCATCCAGGCCTCGGTGATCACGCCAAGCGCGCCCTCGCTGCCGAGCACCAGGCGGTCGGGCGCCGGGCCCGCTCCCGATGCGGGAAGGCGCCGCGTCTGCATCAGTCCGGATGGCGTCACCATGCGTGTGGCTTCGACAAAGTCGTCGATATGGGTGTATTGCGTGGCGTAATGACCGCCGGCGCGGGTGGCGATCCAGCCGCCGAGGGTCGAAAATTCGAAGCTCTGCGGAAAATGACGCAGCGTCAGGCCATGCGGACGCAGCTGCGATTCGATCTCCGGCCCGAAGGCGCCGCTCTGGATGCGCGCCGCGCGGCTCACCGGGTCGATTTCGAGCACAGCGCCGAGACGCTCCATGTCGAGCGAAATCGCAGCGGCAAAACCCTCACCCACCGCCGGTTCGACGCCGCCGCAGACGCTGGTTCCGCCGCCAAACGGTATCACCGCGACATTGCTGCGCGCGGACCAGTCCAGGATGTCGATCACGGCCTGTTCATCGTCGGGGAACGCCACCCAATCCGGCGGATTGGGAACGCTGCGCAACCACATGCGGGCGCAATCGGCGTAGCTTTTGCCGTAGGAATGATTGAGCCG
>CAZRMO010000100.1:0-6404 GCA_964601155.1 uncultured Enterobacteriaceae bacterium | reverse complement strand
GGCTACCGCGCGAAGCGGCCGTCGTTCAGTTTCCACGCTGCGCCCTGCCCCCGGTTCGCCGCGACATCGTGCCTTATCCCGGCATCCGCAGCACGATTTTCCCCAGATGCGCATTCGATTCCATGTACGCCTTCGCCGCGGGCAGTTCGTCGAAGGCATACACACGGTCTATCAGCGGCCGGATGCGGCCGTCGGCGATCGCAGGCAGGATGTCGGCGACGAAACCGCGCGCGGATTCGGCGCGTTGCTCCGGGCTGCGCAGCTTGTTGGAAACGCCGAACAGCACCAGGCGCTTCGAATGCAGCGCTTCGATGTCGATCTCGGCTTTGAGCACGCCGTCGAGATAGCCCACAGTGGCGAGCCGGCCCTGGAAGGCGAGCGCGCGCACGCATTCGGCGAACACCGAGCCGCCGACATTGTTGACGACGAGGTTCGCGCCCTTGCCGCCGGTCGCGCTCATCACCGCAGCGCAGAAGTCGCCGGCGCGCGTGTGTACGCCCACATCCAGGCCAGCCGCCTTCAGCCGCTCGAGCTTGTCGGGCGAGCCCGAGGTTCCGATCACTTTCGCGCCCAGCGCTTTTGCCGTCTGCAGCGCCGCAACGCCGACGCCGGAGGAAACGCTGGTCACCAGCAGCCATTCGCCGGCGGCGAGCCGGCCCTGGGCGATCAACATGTCGTGTACCACCATGAAGGTCAGCGGGATACTGGCCGCCTGCTCCCACGACAGGCGCTGCGGGATTGCGACCGCCTCGCGAGCGGCCATCAAGGCGTATTCGGCGAACGCCCCGGGGCAGCGCCCCATCACGCGCTCACCCGGCGTGAATCCGGAGACGCCGGCGCCGAGTTTGACGACTTCGCCTGCGCCTTCGCCGCCCGCAGGCTTCGCCGCGCCCGGCTTGGTCAGCCCATGGCCGGCGATGAATTCGCCGCGATTGAGTCCGGCGGCATGCACGCGCAGCAGAATCTGCCCCGGCCCGGGGTCCGGCTGCGGCACCTCGTGCCGTTCCAGGGTAGTCTGCCCTGCGCCCGATTGAATAAAGTATGCCTGCATCGCGATTCCTCCGTTTGCTGGGTTCCCGCTGATATCCCGCTCCAAGCGCGCCATGGTAGCGTATCGGCGCGGTCTCCCGCTAATTGCGATGAAGAGAACTCTGCCGTCCACTGGCACGGCAGGCGAGCGGCTTGCGGCTAAACCGGGGGAATGGGACGGCGAACGGCCGACCGCCGCGACAGGGAACAGATTGCGGTACCCTCGTCGGGCGCTCCGCTCGCGTTCTTGCCCTTGGTCAAGGACACCGCGGCGCGCATCCGCTACGATTAAATACTCATCTACAAAGGTAAGCGATGAACCCTATTCCCGGATTGACGCTGGGCCTGAAAGGCACCGCCGAGTTGGTGATCGGCGAGCAGCACACCGCGCCGAAAGTAGGCAGCGGCCGCGTGCATGTGCTGGCGACGCCGGTGATGATCAACCTGATCGAGGCGGCAGCACTGGCAGCAGTCGAGCATCTGTTGCCGCCGGGGCAGCAGAGCCTGGGTACGCACCTCGATGTGCGCCATTTCGCCGCAACCCCGGTGGGCATGCGCGTGAGCGCCGAAGCCGAACTGATCAAGATCGAAGGCCGCCTGCTTACCTTCCGCGTGTCCGCCGCCGACGCTGTCGAGCCCATAGGCGACGGTACGCACGAACGCGTAATCGTGACGCTGGAGCGCTTCGATCAGCGGGTGCAGAAGAAAGTCGCCCAGATCGGCTAAGGCCGTTTGCTCGGCGTCACCCGCCCTGACGGTGCCTGCCAGCTCCGGGCGTGCAAATAGTTTTCGGGACTATCGGCCTCCGGTTCACGTTCGCGCCGATTCGTATAAGATGCTACTAAAACCTCACAGCCCGGCCAGCCTAAACAGCCACAAAAAAAGCGTCCCGGGTCAACTGAACGATGACATCAATACAGCTTCTGGTATTTGCCGGAGCGCTTATCGGCGGCTTCGTGTCAGGGCTGACCGGGTTCGGAACCGGGTTGACTGCGCTTCCTTTCTGGCTCGCTGCAGTGACGCCCCAGTTCGCAACGCCGCTCGTAGTAACCTGCTCGCTTGTGGCGCAGATCCAGACCTTGCCGGCGATCTGGCACACAATCGATTTCGGCCGCGTGCGACCTTTGGTCATAGGAGGGCTGGCCGGCGTCCCTTTCGGCACGCTGTTGTTGCCCTACGTGCCGGTCGGCGCTTTCAAGACCGGAGTCGGCGTGTTGCTCATTGTCTATTGCAGCTTTCTGCTCCTTGGCCAGTTGAGCTTCAAGTTGACCTGGGGTGGTCGCATCGCCGATGGCGCGATCGGCCTGGGCGGAGGAATATTAGGCGGTTTGGCAGGGCTATCGGGACCTCTCCCGGTGATGTGGGCCGGCCTTAGAGGCTGGGGCAAAGACGCCAAGCGCGGCGTTTTTCAGACTTACAACCTGTCCATCCTCACATTCGCTTTGGTATCCCAGAGTGTCGCGGGATTGATGACCGCCGAGTTCGGGCGCTTGTTTCTGATTGCGCTGCCCGGCACGATCATCGGCGCCTTCCTCGGGCGGCGCCTCTACAGCCGTCTCAGCGACCGACGCTTCGATACCATCATTCTGGTTCTGCTGATGATCTCGGGCATTTCATTGCTGCGTTCCGCCAGCCACTGAGCGAAACGTCCAGCGTCCGTTTGCGGGAGCAGGCGATGACCGTTCCGGATTGAAGCCGACATTCTAGATCCAGCTTAGGGCGGCCTCGATTATCCCGGCCGCTTCGCTGCGCGCGCACGCTCCATGCGCGATCAGCAAGCGTTCGGCGTTCCATCCGAGCACCTTTCTTCGCGCGGCGCGGGCCGGGCCGCGCCGGAGAAAGCTCGCGCGCCACTCGCGTGGCGTGCTTCCGCGCTGGCCAACCAGGCCGTCGAGCCGCATGAGCATTCCCTTCCAGCCTGACATCTTCGTCTCGGAATGCCGCTGGATCAGGTCGCCGATGATCGCGGTACGCGACGGGCGGTGAAAGAACGCCACCTCTTGCAGCGCAAAGGATCCACGGAAGACGGCCTGGTCGATGTCCGCTGCCCACGAGGGGCCAGGCTCGTCACCCAGTTCGGCATGAAAGCGGAGATCCGGCCTTTTTCGAGCGAGGCCCGGCGGTGCGTAGAGCCGCGCATCAGGCCAACGGTCGGCCCACTCGCGCAGGAACAAATGATGAAGCTTGTTGGGAGAGACGATGTAGCGGACGGGGCCGACAGCCTGCACCTCGCCGGCCAGTTCTTCCGTCAGTGCAATCGGGGACCACACCCACGCGCTGCCGTCCGATAGCCGCGCCACCGCCATGCGGGTGGGGTAAGGAAAGCCGAAGAACGAGACGGCCGGTCCATCGGCCGAGTAAAGAGAGGGTCCGAACTCTTCGAGCATGCGAACAGGATAGCGCGCCTTTCAGCGCATGTCAGATTGAGGTCGCCAACCGCCCGGCGTCCCTCAAAACGCCATCGGGCTGCCCTCGAGCGCCTGGCAAGCGGATAGGCAGAGAACGGGGGTAGGCGGAAGACGGCCGGGAGCGGTCGCACACGTTAGCGACAAGCAAGGCCGCTCCCGCAATACAAAGCGGTCTCATGTTTTTTCGTCGCAAAGGCGAGAGTCCCCGCGGTGGCTCTCGCAATTCTGGCGACGCTTCAATCCGCCTCTTTCTGCAATGCATACGCAGGCTTGCGCAGCGGCAACATATCCGGCTCCCGGCGGCATATCACACGGAGCCTGCGCTGGTCGCAAATTGGAAATGCATTTTTTGGAGGGCTGGAGATGCTATTCGCTTTCTAACGCACAGTCTATGGGCTGTTTGGCCTAATGAGACTTGCCACAAACACCAGTAGTATTAGAAAAGTGGTTCACTATCAGGGACTGATAAGGAAGCCCAAAAACTAAAATGGACGAATTGAGCAAGGCCGAAGCGCATCCGTATAGCGTACCTTCTACCGTTAGGGACTCAACGCGCTGTTCATGGGACTTTGTCTGCCTTCAGGGCGAGGGCAAGTGCCTTTGCCATGTAGAACAACGCTTGAGCGACGTGCACTTCATCAGCCTCGCCACGCCGCCTGCATGCAGAGGCCATTTCTCAGTCTCTTTTGGCAGCGGTCATTTATGCTCTTGCCCGACTCGGAAAGAGCTATTCAATTCTTACGGCGTCTGATTTGGTACGCGCAACCGGCACCGGCGAGATTCCGCCAGGCGGGCCAGTGGCCTGAAAGGCGCTTGTATCCAGACCACATAGTGGGAAAGCGGGCAAAAGAAAAGTGCAACGCGAACCGACCATTCTCGTCATTGATGACGACGCGAACTTCCGAAATCTATTGCGTATCCACTTGTCGCACGCCGGCTACGCGCTGGAGGTGGCCGCAGACGGAGTTGAAGGCGGCAAGGCCGTATTGGCCTGCTCGCCGGACTTGGTCCTTTGCGACCTCAGTATGCCGTATCTGGATGGCTTTGAACTTCTATCGCTATTGCGCGGCGATGAGCACACTGCGTCTATACCGCTGATTGTGCTCTCTGGGCGCGGGGACGTTGACGCCGCGTCGAGGGCGTCGCAATTGGGCGCGGCGGATTTTCTGACCAAGCCGGTGACGCGAGAAAAGCTGTTGGATTCGGTTCGCGCGTGTCTGGACAAAGTCGATAGAAAGAGGGCGCCTGAGGAGTAACTCACCGACGCCTGCTCTAGCGGCCGGGGATGAGGCGCTGCGCGGCCGAACGATGACATTCGAGGTGCGCGTTCAGTGGGTGCATGTGGAACAGTCGATCCTCGCAGATGGCGAGCCGAACCGCATCAACCCCGACCGATGGCACCCGCTGATCATGAGTTTCCAGAATTTTTACGGTCTCGCGCCGGGCACGTTGCATACCTTCGCGCTCGGGCAGATCCCTGAGGGGATGTGTCGCAGTCCCGACGTAGACCGGGCCCGAGCGGTGATCTAGGCAGCGGCGGCTTTCGATTAGCGTGATCGTCTACTCGGGGTCGGCGGCGGTCCTTGGCTTGGCTTGATTATCCGACAGCTTGCTAGCGTGCTTCAGCCATTCCGATCGGTGGCTCGTGGCGCGATGCATCGATCCCGCCAGTGCGCTCAAGTCGCCGGTATCGCAGCCAACGCATCTAGGCGAGCGCCTTGCTCACGATTTCGGCGACATCTTTCGACAGGCCTTGCGCATCGCGGATGCGCTCGAGCGCGGCGCTCGCATGCTGCCTGCGCCCGGCGTCGAATTTGCGCCAGCGGTCGAAAGCGCGCGCCATGCGCGCCGCGACCTGCGGATTGAAGGCTTCGATCGCGGTCACCTGCTCGGCGAGGAAGGCGTAGCCGCTGCCGTCGGCGGCGTGAAAGCGCACGTGGTTGCTGCAGAAGCTGCGGATCAGCGCGTACACCTTGTTCGGGTTGCGGATTTCGAACGCGGGGTGCGCGAGCAGCTTGCGGACTTCGGCCAGCGTGCCGGGCAGGCGCGAGCCCGCCTGCACCGCCAGCCACTTGTCCACCACCAGCGGCTCGTTATTCCATTTGGCGTAAAACGCATCCAGCGCCTGCATGCGCTCGGAGCAGTCGCAGTTGGCGAGCGTGCTGAGCGCGGCGACGGCATCGGTCATGTTGTCGGCGCGCTCGAACTGGGCCAGCGCGAGCGCGCGTACCTCGGCGTCGTCGAGTTCCATCAGATACCCGAGGCAAAGATTGCGCAGCGCGCGCTTGCCCGCCGCCTGCGCGTCCGGGCTGTATGGGCCGGGGACGGTCTGCGCATGGTAGGTGGCAAGCAACTCGCTCTTCAAAGCCTGCGCCAGGTCGCGGCGCAGGCGGTTGCGCACCGCGTGTATCGCGTCCGGATCGACTTCGTCCAGCTGCTCGGCGATATAGACTTCGGAGGGCAGCGCCAGGGCTTCGGCGCCGAAAGCCGGATCGCGCGGCGCGTCGGCCAGCACCCGCGCGAACGCGCGCACGAAGGCCTGCGGCGTCTCCAGTCCCCCGCCCGCGCGCCGCGCAGCGATGCCGCGCAGCATCAGTTCGAGTGCAAGCCGCTGGCCCGCCTCCCAGCGGTTGAAGGCGTTGGCATCGTGCGCCATCAGATGCGTGAGATCGGCTTCGCTGTAGTCGTACTTCACCACCACCGGCGCGGAGAAATCGCGCAGCAGCGAAGGCACCGGGGGCGCACCCACATTGACGAATACGAAGCGCTCCCGCGGCTGCCGCAGCGATAGCACGCGCGTGGTTTCTTCGGCTCGCGGCGCGTCCGCTGGTCGGTCAGCGGGCTGTTCGCCCTCGAGCGTCAGCGGCAGGTCGGATCCGTCAGGCCCCACCAGGCCCAGTGCGAACGGGATATGGAACGGCAGCTTGGTCTCCTGTCCGGGCGTGGGCGGGCAGGACTGCTCCAGCG
>CAZRMO010000099.1:0-14954 GCA_964601155.1 uncultured Enterobacteriaceae bacterium | reverse complement strand
CGCTTCAAGGATCTGGCAGACAAGAAGCATGAAATATTCGACGAGGACATCCACGCCCTTCTGTCGGGCGAGGCAGTTGCGGCCCAGAGCGAGCACTGGAAGCTGGTCGACATGAACCAGGCGAGCGGCACCGGCGAGCGCCCCCATGCGAGCGTGGTCCTCGCCGAAGGCGAGGTCGAGCGCCGCGCGGAGTCCAAGGGTGATGGTCCGGTGGACGCCGCCTTCAAGGCGATCGAAAGCGTCGCCAACAGCGGCGCCGAACTCATGCTGTACTCGGTCAACGCCGTCACGCAGGGCACCGAGTCGCAGGGGGAAGTCACGGTGCGGCTGCAAAAGGCCGGGCGCATCGTCAACGGCGTCGGTGCCGACACCGACATTGTCGTGGCCTCGGCCAAGGCATATCTTTCTGCGCTGAACAAACTGCACAGCAAGGTCGAGCGCATCAATCCGCAGCTGTAGGCTCAGAGTGCCTAACAGAATTGCCCTTAGGCGCCTGATTTAGGGGAGCACGAGGGGAAATATTCCCTCGTTTTGTTAGACACTCTTATGCGCTGCGCGGCTGGGTCAGGCGCGTGAGGCGTGCGTAGAAGACGGCACTGAGAAAAAAAACCAGGGCCAGAAGCGCCTCCGCCAGGGCCAGCGCGGCGCTGGCTCCGGTGTCGGAGAAGGCGCGCACGACGCCCTCGGCAAAATAGGCGAGGATCAGCATCGATGCCCACTGATAGGTATAGCGCCTGCCGTGGAGTATGCCCATCAGCGGCGCCAGCAAAGGCAGGGTTTTGAGCGCGAGCCAGGAGCCGCCGGGCCGCAGCGGGGCAAGCCACAATTCCCATGCAAGGCATAAGAAGAGCAGGGCCAGCAGGCTCGCGCAGGCGCTGAGGTAAAGGGTTTTCTGCAAGCTAGGAAACCAGCTTTAACGAAACTGCGGCAAGGCGTCTGCCGAGCGCGATGCACAGGTTTTTTTCCTCGTCGCTGATTGGCCGGTCGCTGGCGCTGCCGGCGACGTGGCTCGCCCCGTACGGAGTGCCGCCGGTCTCGGTCGTGGACAACTCGGGCGCAGTGTAGGGCAGGCCGACGATCATCATGCCGTGGTGCATCAACGGCAACATCATGGAGAGCAGCGTCGCCTCCTGTCCGCCATGCAGGCTGCTAGTGGAGGTGAAGACTGCGGCTGGTTTGCCCGCGAGCGCGCCTTTTAACCAGAGCGCGCCGGTCGCGTCCCAGAAATGTTTCATCGGCGCCGCCATGTTGCCGAAGCGCGTCGGACTGCCCAGCGCAAGGCCGACGCACTGCTCCAGGTCCTCGAGTTCGCAATAAGGCGCCCCGGCGTCGGGCACCGCCGGCTGCGCGACCTTGGTCACGGCAGACACTTGCGGCACCGTGCGCAGGCGCGCCCCGGCGCCGGGCACCAACTCGACGCCGCGTGCGACCAGTCGCGCCATTTCCTTGACGGCACCGCGATGGCTGTAATAGAGGACCAGTATCTCCGGCATGCTTGACCGACTAGCGATTGGGCTCCGCGATTATAGGACAAGGGCAGTCTGGATTCCCGTGATCCCCGACTATGCGGATCAGGACGGCTTGCCGCTGCTGTAATGCCATCGATGCTTCCATGCCGCCAGCACCGCGCGTGGATAAGCAGGCTTGCCCAGGCTGCCGTTGTAGCGACCAAGCGCGCGGTACAGATCCCCTTTTTCCAGATCGAGGTAGTGGCGCAGGATGACGCAGCCGTAGCGCAGATTCTTGCGCATGTCGAACAGATCGTCGCCTTTTGCGCCGATGAGCTTTACCCAGAAGGGCATGACCTGCATGTATCCGCGTGCACCGGCCGCGGATACGGCATATTTGTTAAACCCGCTTTCGACCTGGATCAGGCCCAGCACCATTTGCGGGTCGAGTCCGGCGCGGATGGCCTCGTAATGCACCGATTTCAAAAACGCGATGCGCGTCTTGCGGTCGGGAATACGCGCTTCCAGCCTGCGCGACATCGCAATCAGCCAGTTGGCTTCGTCAACTTTGGACCTGAACGAGGAGATCAGCGGCGCCCTATCGCTCACCGCCTTGGACAGCGCGGTTTGCACGTTCGCGGCGAGCGGCTCGTAGATCTGCGCTCCGGCCAATGCTGCGCCATGCGCGCAGAGCAACGCCAGGCAAGCGGCGCAATGTGCTAATGCTCGCATAACCTCGCTTTGACGAAGGCGAGCAGCTCGTCCAGGGCGACCGCAGTCGCACTCTGTTCATTCCGCCCCTGGTATTCGAGTTTGCCCTCTTTCAGTCCGCGCTCGCCCACGACGACGCGATGCGGAATGCCGATGAGCTCCATGTCGGCGAACATCACGCCCGGGCGCTCGTCGCGGTCGTCGAGCAGCGCTTCGATGCCCGCTGCGCTGAACTCGCGATAGAGCCGCTCGCAGGTTTCCCTGACCGCGGCGCTCTTGCGGTAGCCGATTGGCACCAGCGCCAGCTGGAACGGCGCGATCGGCTGCGGGAAAACGATGCCGCGCGCATCGTGGTTCTGCTCGATGGCGGCGCCGACAATGCGCGTCACGCCGATGCCGTAGCAGCCCATTTCGAATGCGCGCGATTTGCCCGACTCGTCCAGAAATAGCGCTTTCATCGTCTCGGAGTACTTGGTGCGCAGCTGAAAAATATGCCCGACTTCGATGCCGCGGCAGATGGCCAGCGTACCTTTGCCGTCCGGGCTGGGATCACCGGCCACGGCATTGCGGATATCGGCCACTAGCACCGGCTCGGGCAGGTCGCGGCCAAAATTCGCTCCGGCGAGGTGATAGCCTTCCTCGTTGGCGCCGCAGATGAAATCGGCCATGACGCCGACCGCGCGGTCGGCGATGACCTTTATCCCCGCGCTTACCCCAACCGGGCCGATATAGCCCGGCTTGCATCCGATATGGTGCTCGACCTCGGCATCGGTAGCGAAGCGGAAAGGATCCATCCCGGGCAGCTTTTGCGTCTTTATTTCGTTCAGGTTGTGGTCCCCCCGCAGCAGCAGCAGGATAAATTGGTCCTCGTGCACCACGGCGATCGCCTTGACCGTTTGCGCGAGCTGCACGCCCAACAGTTGCGCGACATCCTCGCAACGGGTCTTGCCGGGGGTCGGCACTTTGCGCAGGGGCGCGGCAGGCGCCGGGCGTGCCGCTCGCGGCGCCAGCGCTTCGGCGAGTTCTACATTGGCAGCGTAATCCGATTCGGGGCAATAGGCGATGGCATCCTCGCCCGAATCGGCGAGCACGTGAAACTCGTGCGAGCCGGTGCCACCGATGGCGCCGGGGTCGGCGGCGACGGCGCGGAACTGCAGCCCGAGGCGCGTGAAAATGCGCGTGTAGGTATCGTACATGTTCTTGTATTCGCGCTGCAAGTCGGCGTGGTCGGCGTGAAAGGAGTACCCGTCTTTCATAATGAACTCGCGCCCGCGCATGATGCCGAAACGCGGCCGGCGCTCGTCGCGGAATTTGGTCTGTATCTGGTAGAAATGCACCGGCAATTGGCGATAGCTTCTGAGTTCGCTGCGCGCGAGATCGGTGATGACCTCCTCGGATGTCGGTTGAATCACGAAATCGCGCTTATGCCGGTCCTGGAAGCGCAACAACTCCGCACCGTATTTTTCCCAGCGGCCGGATTCTTGCCACAATTCGGCCGGCTGCACCACCGGCATCACGAGTTCGACGGCGCCGGCTCGGTTCATCTCCTCGCGCACGATGGCTTCGACCTTACGCACGATGCGCAGGCCCAGCGGCATCCAGGTGTAAATGCCGCCGGCAAGGCGCCGAATGATGCCGGCGCGCAGCATCAGCTTGTGGCTGACGATTTCAGCGTCGGCGGGCGCTTCTCTTAGTGTAGACAGGTAAAACTGTGAAACGCGCATAAGGGTTCCGGTGAACTTGGCAGCGTCATTTTACTTTAAGATCGCGTCGCCGATGGAGGGCATGCCGCTTTCATTGCGCCGTGAAATATGGAAGAATGGTGCAAATATCAGCTTAAGGTGAATGTGTCATGCTCGACCGTGACGGCTATCGCCCGAACGTCGGCATAATTCTCTGTAACGCAAGGAACGAGGTATTCTGGGGCAAGCGTATCAAGGAGCATTCCTGGCAGTTTCCGCAAGGCGGAATCAAGCACGGTGAAACCCCGGAGCAGGCCATGTTCCGGGAGCTTGAAGAAGAGGTGGGCTTGAAGGCCCACCATGTCAAGATCCTTGGGCGCACCAGAAACTGGCTGCGTTACGAAGTGCCGGCGCATTGGGTCAGGCGAGAATGGCGTAGCAGCTACAGGGGCCAGAAACAGATCTGGTTTCTGCTGCGCTTGGTCGCGCGCGACAGCGACGTGTCCTTGCGCGCGAGTGAGCACCCCGAGTTCGACGCATGGCGTTGGCACGAGTACTGGATCCCGCTGGAAAACGTAATTGAGTTCAAGCGCGAGGTCTACGTCCAGGCGCTCAACGAGTTGGCGCGCTTTCTGAACCGGGATTCCATCCACGGCAAACACGACCCCGCACTGCGTTCGGTGCGATGAATGAGCCAATTTCACTGCTGGACGCTGCCGGTCCAGGCTCGGTACTGCAATGTCCGATCCAGGGAGCAATAAGATGACGCGCGAATATCATCCCCTCACCGCACACCATCTACAGACCGGGACGCTTTGTCACCTGCCCGGCCAGGATCGCGAGCGAGTGCGTATCGATTCTCCCGCGCTTGCAGTGATGACCGACTTGCGCCAGATTCCAGCCGCAACCATCGACCTGGAGGCGCCGCTGGATGTCGCCAATCGTTTCATGATACGGCACGGCGTACGCCTGCTGCTGGTGACCGACGACGAGAGGCAGAGGCAGGTGCTGGGTTTGATCACCGCGAATGACGTTTTGGGCGAGAAGCCGGTGCAGTTCGCGCTGGAGCGCGGCATCAAGCGCACGGAGATTCGAGTGCGTGACATCATGACGCAGCGCGAGCGGCTGGAGGTATTGCGCTACGCCGATTTGATCCGGGCCGAGGTGGGGCATATCGTGGCGACGCTGAAGCGCATGGGGCGTCAACATGCGCTGGTCATTGATTCGAGCGGCGACGGCGGGGTTCAGACCATCCGTGGAATTTTTTCCGCGTCACAGATTGCGCGTCAACTCGGCGTAACGATCCAGACCACTGAAGTGGCCCAGACTTTCGCGGAAATCGAGACGGCCCTTGGGCACTGAAACAAAATAGTCGTATCCAGTGTCAATGATTGATGCGATATGGCGTAATGTGGCGTGGCGTGATTGACACCGCGGGATGACATGTTTATACTAAGTCTAATATATGGAATAGAGATAGTATTTTCCATATATCTATGATTTTCATTGTAAATGATATTAGTTTGATAATTCGCAAGGCCTACCAAGGAATCTATTGGTAACCTCACTTTTAACGTTTTTTCCGACTGGAGGAAATATGAAACTCAAGGGCTCGAAAACCGAAGAAAACCTGAAAGCTGCATTCGCTGGCGAATCGCAGGCGAACCGCCGCTATCTGTATTTCGCAAACAAGGCTGATATCGAAGGCCAGAACGACGTGGCTGCCCTGTTTCGCTCAACCGCGGAAGGTGAAACCGGCCACGCGCATGGTCACCTTGAATACCTGGAGCAGGTCGGAGACCCGGCGACCGGTTTGGCGATCGGTTCCAGCCGCCAGAATCTGACATCTGCCGTTGCCGGCGAAACGCACGAATACACGGATATGTATCCGGGTATGGCCAAGAGCGCGCGTGACGAAGGCTTCGAGGAAATTGCCGATTGGTTCCAAACGCTGGCGAAAGCAGAGCGTTCGCACGCGAACCGCTTCCAGAAGGCTCTGGACGCGCTGAGCGAGTAAGCAAGGGGCAGACCTTGCGTAATGGGTAACAGGCGGGCTTGCCCGATCGGGCGCAGATTCCCCGCCTGTCGCTCATCGCCAATAACATGACCATACGCGAAGGCAGCCTGGAGGCTCCCACCAGGCATCCCATCGACTGGAAATCGCCGGATTTCTACGATGAGGATAAGCTTAAGGCCGAGCTGCACCGGGTCTACGATATTTGCCACGGCTGTCGCCGCTGCGTGAGCCTGTGCACCGCGTTTCCCACCTTGTTCGACCTTATCGACGAAGGCGAGACCGGCGAGGTCGACAGCGTAGACGCCAAGGATTACGCCAAGGTCGTGGACCAGTGCTACCTGTGCGATCTGTGTTACATGACCAAGTGTCCCTATGTGCCGCCGCACCAGTGGAACGTGGATTTTCCGCACCTGATGTTGCGCGCCAAGGCGGTCAAATTCAAAAAGGGCGAGGTACGCATGCGCGACCGGCTCTTGTCCTCCACCGACGCGATCGGCAAGCTCGCCGCGATACCGGTGGTGGCGCAGACGGTCAATGCGGTGAACAGCAACGGCCCGGCGCGCGCGCTGATGCAAAAGGCCATTGGCGTGCACCGGGAGCGCAAGCTGCCACCTTATAGCCCGTCGCGCTTTCGCAGCGGCGCAGCCGCGAGCGCGGCGCATGTGGTGACCGACAGCGAGCGAACGCCGGGTAAAGTCGCGATATTCGCGACCTGTTATGTGAATTACAACGAGCCCGGCATAGGCCACGACTTGATCAAGCTGCTCGATCACAATGAAATCCCCTACGTGATCGTGGAGAAGGAGGCGTGTTGCGGAATGCCCAAGCTGGAACTGGGCGATCTGGAAAGCGTCGCGCGCCTGAAATCGCTCAACATCCCGCCCCTCGCGAGCCTCGCGCGCGAGGGCTACGCCATCCTCACTGCGGTCCCGTCGTGCACGCTCATGTTCAAGTCGGAGTTGCCCTTGCTGTTCCCGGGCGACGCAGAGGTGAAGGCCGTGTCCGAAGCGATGTTCGATCCGTTCGAATACCTGGTCCTGCGCCACAAGGACGGCCTGCTCAAGACCGATTTCAAACAGCCGCTGGGGAAGGTTTCGTACCACATCCCCTGTCATTCGCGGGTGCAGAATATCGGACAAAGAACACGTGAGGCGCTGCAACTGGTGCCCGAGACCACGATAAATACCGTGGAGCGCTGCTCCGGTCACGATGGCACCTGGGGCGTGAAGACCGAGTATTTCGCCAATTCGATGAAAATCGGCCGACCGGTGTTCAAAGCGATGGCCGCGAGCGATCCGGATTACATCAGTTCCGATTGCGCCATAGCGGGGCGCCATATCGAGCAGGGGATGGGCGAAACCCGAGCGCGGCGGGAGCATCCGCTGACTCTGATGCGAATTGCTTACGGACTATGAAAACATGACTGCAACACCGAAGACGACGCACAAGATCGCAAGAGAAAGCCTGCTGAGCCTGGAAGCGTATGCGCGACAGCGCAATGAATTCCGTGCCAAGGTAATGGCGCACAAGAAAGACCGCACGGTTCATCTGGGCGCGCATTTGACGCTCATCTTCGAAGACGAGCTGACCATCCGCTACCAGATCCAGGAAATGCTACGCATCGAGCGCACGTTCGAGGAGCAGGGCATACAGGACGAGCTCGACGTCTACAACCCCCTGATCCCGGACGGCCGCAATTTCAAGGCGACCATGATGATTGAATATGCGGACGCCGAGGAACGCAAGCACGCACTGGCGAAGCTCAAGGGAATCGAAGACCGGGTCTGGATTCAGGTCGAGGGCTGCGCCCGCGTTTATGCGATTGCCGACGAAGACCTGGAGCGCGAAACCGAGGAAAAGACCTCTGCCGTGCACTTCCTGCGTTTCGAATTGGACGATGAGATGGCGAAGGCACTGAAATATGGCGTTAGCCTCGCCCTGGGCATAGACCATCCCAACTACCAGGCTGATCTCGGTGCGGTTGCCGCAGGCGTGCGCGCATCCCTCACCCGAGATTTGGGCTGAGTCATGCGCGTATGGCTTGC
The DNA here is from genome assembly GCA_964601155.1 of uncultured Enterobacteriaceae bacterium. GTDB lineage: Bacteria > Pseudomonadota > Gammaproteobacteria > Burkholderiales > SG8-39 > 2-12-FULL-64-23. Next base: position 7,051 of record CAZRMO010000099.1, on the reverse strand, counting down.
CGTGATGTTGATGCTGCCGCTCGCGGCGGCGGCGCAGGCGCCCGCGTTCGATAGCAGCTATGGCGGTCAAGCCAGCCGGGCCGAGACGCCGGTTTCACTTCCACCATACCCCAAGCCGGAGAATTATCTGCCGTTTAAGATCAGCGACACCATGCCATTTGATTTTTTTGTCGACGCGAAGTCGATCAGCGTCAGCGCGGACCACCAAGTAGTGCGGTATACGCTGATAGCGAAAAGCTCGGACGGCGCGCTCAACATCAGTTACGAGGGCATGCGCTGTAGCGACGGCCAGTTTCGGATATACGCGTTCGGCCAGCGCGACAAGACCTGGTTCAAGGTGCGCGATCCAAAATGGGAAGTGATCCGGAAGAATCCGCGCAATACGCAGCGGGCGGTGCTTTACAGCAATTTTTTCTGCCCCGTTATAGGCGGTGGCATAGCGACCGCAGAGGAGGGGGTGCGGGCGCTCAAGGCCGGCGGCAATCCGCGGGCGGCCATCACCAGCTACTAAAGCAGGACCAAGTTGTGGCTACGGCCGCTGCTTCGCAGCTTAACATTTGCTGCGCAAATGTTAGCCTACGCCGCAATCTCGTCCTGCTAAATCAATACGAGATTGTGGCTACGGCCGCCGCTGCGCGGCTTAACATTCGCCAAGCGAATGTTAGCCTACGCCGAAACTGGCCCAGCTAAAGCAGGACCAAGTTGTCCCGGTGTATCAGTTCGGGTTCATCCACGTAGCCGAGAACGGTCAGTATTTCGCTGCTCGGCTTGCCCACGATGCGCCGGGCGTCGTTGGCGCCGTAGTTCACCAGCCCGCGCGCGCGTTCCTTGCCGTCAGGAGATACGCAGGCTACCACCGCGCCGCGCTCGAACGCGCCTTCGACATTTTTGACGCCTATCGGAAGCAGGCTCTTGCCTTCTTTGACGAGCGCCCGTATCGCGCCCTCATCCAGCATCAGCCTGCCGTGAACCTGCAAATGGTCGGCCAGCCATTGCTTGCGCGCGGCGATCGGCATGGTTTCCGCAACCAGTAGCGTGCCGATCGACTCGCCCTGCGCCAGCCGCAGCAGCACATCCGGCTCGTGCCCGGACGCGATAACGGTATGCGCCCCTGAGCGTGCGGCGCGCTTGGCGGCGAGGACCTTGGTCAGCATGCCGCCTTTGGCGATTTGGCTGCCTGCTTTGCCGCACATTTGCTCCAATTCCGCCCTACCGGCCCTGGTTTCGTGCACCAACTCGGCCGACGGGTGCTCGCGCGGATCGCGCGTATACAATCCGGCCTGGTCGGTGAGAATGATCAGGCAATCCGCTTCGATCAGGTTGGTCACCAGCGCACCCAGCGTATCGTTGTCGCCGAATTTAATCTCGTCGGTGACCACGGTATCGTTCTCGTTGATGATCGGGATGACGCCCAGCGCGAGCAGCGTGCGCAGGGTAGAGCGCGCATTCAGGTAGCGCTGGCGGTCGGCGAGGTCGGCGTGCGTCAACAACACCTGGGCGGTATGCAGGCCGTGCTCGCGAAAAGAGCTCTCGTACACCTGCACCAAGCCCATCTGGCCCACTGCCGCCGCCGCTTGCAGGTCTTGCATCGCCTGCGGGCGCCGCGTCCATCCCAGCCGCTGCATGCCCTCGGCGATGGCTCCGCTGGACACCAGCACCACTTCTTTGTCGCGCTCGCGCAGTTGCGCGATCTGCGCCGCCCAGCGCGCGATCGCCTCCCGATCCAGGCCCTGGCCCTGGTTGGTGACGAGCGAGCTGCCGACCTTGACTACCAGGCGGCGCACCGATTTGAGCAGCGCGGCCATGTCAGTCCGGCTGCTTTTCGGTGAGATGATCCATGATGGCGAAGCATAGCTCGCGGCAGCCCTCGCCGGTGAGCGCCGAAATGGCAAACCACCTGCCTTTCCAGCGATAGGCCTTCAAGAAGCGCTGCAGCGCCCGGTCGCGGTCCTCAGCCTGCAGCATGTCGGTCTTGTTGAGCACCAGCCAGCGCGGCTTGTCGTACAGCGCCTGATCGTATTTCTTGAGTTCGTTGACAATGGCGCGCGCTTCCTTGACCGGATCCATGCTATCGTCGAACGGCGCAATATCGACGATGTGCAGGAGCAGCTGCGTGCGCGCGAGATGGCGCAGGAACTGGTGACCCAGTCCGGCGCCTTCGGCCGCGCCCTCGATCAGGCCTGGAATGTCGGCGACGACGAAGCTTCTGTCCTCGGCCACACGCACCACGCCCAGGTTCGGATGCAGCGTCGTGAAGGGGTAGTCTGCGACCTTGGGGCGGGCGGCCGATACGGAGCGGATGAAGGTCGACTTGCCCGCGTTGGGCATGCCAAGGAGGCCGACATCGGCGAGCAGTTTCAGCTCCAGGCGCAGTTCGCGCGACTCCCCCGCCTCACCCAGAGTGCACTGGCGCGGCGCGCGGTTGGTGCTGGTCTTGAAATGCAGATTGCCCAGACCGCCTTTGCCGCCGCGCGCGATCAGCGCCTTTTGCTCGTGCGCAGCGAGGTCCGCGATCATTTCGCCCGACTGGGCGTCGGTGATGACCGTGCCCACCGGGACGCGCAGCACGATATCCTCGGCGCCTTTGCCGTACTGGTCTGCGCCGCGCCCGTTCTCGCCGCCCTTAGCGCGGTGGATGCGTGCATAGCGGTAATCGATGAGCGTGTTGATGTTGCGGTTGGCTACCGCGTAAATGCTGCCGCCGTGGCCGCCGTCGCCACCGTCGGGCCCGCCGCGCGGAACGAACTTTTCCCGGCGGAAATGGGCGACGCCGTCCCCACCCTTGCCGGCGTGCACCTCGATCCTGGCTTCGTCGAAGAATTTCATGGTCGGACTGGCGCCACAAATAAAAAAGCCCTACCGCGTGGATAGGGCTTTTCTAGGAGCCTGCCGGAGTTCAGGCCGGCACCACGCTTACCGTTTTCTTGCTCATCGGGCCTTTGACCCCGAATAATACTTTGCCCGCAACCTTCGCGTACAGGGTATGGTCTTTGCCCATGCCGACGTTCTCGCCTGCGTGCACCTGGGTGCCGCGCTGGCGCACGATAATGCTGCCGGCGGAAATCAACTGGTCGCCGTAGCGTTTTACGCCGAGGCGCTTGGACTGCGAATCGCGGCCGTTTCTGGAGCTGCCGCCTGCTTTCTTGTGTGCCATATCTTGCCTTTCCGATTAAGCCGCTGTCGTTATCCGGTGATGCCGGTTATTTCGATCTCGGTGAAATTCTGGCGATGTCCCTGATGCTTCTGATAGTGCTTGCGCCGGCGCATCTTGAATATGCGTACCTTGTCATGGCGCCCCTGGGCAAGGACTTTCGCCTGCACCGAAGCGCCGCTGAGCAGCGGCCTGCCCATCCTGAGTTCGTCGCCATCTGCGACCAGCAATACCTGGTCGAGTACGATTTCAGCCCCGATATCTGCCGGCAACTGTTCTATTTTCAATTTTTCGCCGGCGGCGACACGGTACTGCTTCCCGCCGGTTTTTATGACCGCGTACATGTTGAGACTCCAAATAGACAAAACTGCAGTGCAACCACCAAGTAACCGGCGATGATACAGCAATTTAGCTATGGCCGTCAAAAGCTTTATGCTATGATTTCAAGCCTGCCAAATCCGTATTCCAACCCCGGTTTCCTGTCCCCCATCCCGTGCTTATAGAACCCATCCATTCCCTGGTTGAAGCGGATATGCGCGCGGTGGACGCGGTGATCCGGCGGCGGCTCGAGTCCGACGTGGTACTGATACGCCAGGTGGCCGAGTACATCATTGCCGGCGGCGGCAAGCGCCTGCGCCCGGCGATACTGCTGTTGGCAGCGGGCGCGACCGGCTACAGCGGCAGCTATCACCACGAACTCGCCGCAGTGGTCGAATTCATACACACCGCGACGCTGCTGCACGACGACGTGGTCGACGAATCCGCTCTGCGCCGCGGGCGCAAGACCGCCAACGCCGAATTCGGCAACGCCGCCAGCGTGCTGGTGGGAGACTTCCTGTATTCGCGCGCGTTCCAGATGATGCTCACGGTGGATGACATGCGCGTGATGGCCGTATTGGCCGACGCGACCAATACCATCGCCGAGGGGGAAGTGCTGCAATTGCTGAATGTGCACAACGCCGATACCGATGAAGTGCGTTATCTCGAGGTGGTGCGGCGCAAGACGGCCAAGCTGTTCGAGGCTGCTACACGCCTCGGCGCCATACTCGGCCGCGCCGCGCCGGAGATCGAAGAAGGGCTCGCGCTGTATGGCGTGCACGTGGGCACCGCGTTCCAACTGATAGACGACGTGCTGGATTATTCCGGCGATCTGCACGAGACTGGGAAAAATCTGGGTGACGACCTCAACGAGGGGAAGCCTACGCTGCCGCTGATTTACGCGATGCGCAAGGGTTCGCCCAAGGAGGCGCAAACCGTGCGCCATGCGATCGAACAGGGCGGACGGGACGACTTCGAGGCGGTGCTCGAGGCCATTACCAAGACCGGGGCGCTGGAGTATGCGCGCGAGCAGGCCAGGCATGAAGCCGCGGCCGCCTGCTCCGCCATCGAGCGCCTGCAGAATTCAAAATACCGCGACAGTTTGGTACAATTGGCGGACTTCGCGGTCAATCGCAACCACTGACCGCGTTCGTTTTTGGGGGTTAGCCCCCTGCCTTTAACACCTCGGGGTGTAGCTCAGCCTGGTAGAGTACTGCGTTCGGGACGCAGGAGTCGGAGGTTCAAATCCTCTCACCCCGACCAGCTTTTTTTGGTGTTGACCGGACACATGGTTGACACTTTATACCGGAGACATGCTTAACACTTTCGGACCGAAAGGGTTATCCACTGGCTCCACGCGGCAGGCTTCGAGATCGAAGTAGCGGATAGGTGAATCACTTATCGTAGTATTCGATACCAACGCGAAACTCGCCGATCTGATGGTCCGCGGATATTTCCCATCCCGTCGGACTTCGGCGCAAGGTGGCTACCCTATGCGGCGCGTTCCCATTGATGGCGGTCAGGGCGATTTGGACCCATGCATGTTCCGTGGCGCGGTCGCTTACGTGACAGCAGGCGCCGCGAACCTCGCTGAAAGCGCGGCCCGTGACGCTGGTCACAACGAATGCAATTTCCGCAACCGTCTCAGGCAAGGATTCCAGGAAAACGAAAATGCGTTCGTCGTCCCACTCGCTCGCCCCGGTTCGCGAGTCGCCGGTATGAATTACGCTGCCGTTGGCGTTCCGCAAACGGCCGGGATAAACAACCTCCAGCTCACGGCCCTGTTCGTCGAGCAGCACGCACAGGGCGTCCAGGTCCGCGGCATCGGCAGCCACGCCTTCCTCCGGCGGATCCCAGTGCAAGCCCATCACGATCTCTTTTGAATCAAACTCCAAATCGCCGTATCCGCGGTCTTGGAGACTTACTGGATCAGTAAGTTGCATGTTTCTCCATCCTCTCGAAACTGAGCTGTGTTGTTGCAAAGTAGACAAGGTGCCGAGGCAATGGTTCGCTGCGCTCTGACCTTCGCGAGATGCAGCCCCGCTTTGGTATTTACGCTCCATGAAGGCCCCGTCGCCTAATTCAAGTCGATGCCGACAATATCGTCGGCTTCAAATTCGTCAGGGACTGTGCCATCACCTATGCCGGTAATCATGGCCGCCAGGTTCTCGCTTTGTTTCACGAAATATTCGGCACTGATCGGGTCATAGAAGCGCTGGCCGAGAGAAACATCGCAGAACTTGATACGACGACGCGGGGGAGTAGCCATGCGAACTCACTAAGAAAATTGTTTTGGGCGTGAACCGGGGCACAGTTTACTCGCGAAGCGCTGCTTTGGGCTGGTTGTTGTCCGACGCACCCCGAATCGCGGCCAGGCGTCGGGCCTGTGTAAAAACTGGACGAATTAAAGTAATATTCGCGCGAGCCGATGTAGCTCGAAGCGAAGTGAAAGGAGGTCGTTCATGACAATGCCGCCCGATAACGAGGTTGAGCGAAACCCATATCCTCCCGGGAAGCCGGCGGGCGTGAACTGGAATATCTCCGGGCTGCGCAGCTCCTATTGCACCATAGCGAGCGCGAGTTCGGCGCCGCAGCAGGTAGTCCTCAACTTCGGTGCGTCGCGGAGCCGCGAGGGGGCGCCCGGCGAACTCGAAGCTCAGCTACTGCACCGCATCGTGCTCAGCCCCAAGGCTGCCAGCCAACTGCGGCAACTGCTGGACCGGCTGATCGCAGAGCACGATGCGCGCTGAACGCAGGAGAGCTAGGTGACCGCGTCGCCCCACCGCGTAGCAGGTCCAGACCAGGATCTCGGGTTCCTGGTCGTGGACGAGTACCTGCGCAGCTTGGTCGACGCGCGGGCCCTCAAGACCGCCTTCGAACTGGGCCTGATTGACCGCCTGCTGGAGCAGCGCAGCGGTTCCGTCGAGGCGCTCGGCAGGGCGCTCGGAACCGACGCCCAGGGACTGCGCTTCCTGCTCGACCTGCTCGCGGCGAATCGGGTGGTCGAAGAGCGTCGTGGCGACGTAAGGCTGAGCCTGCGGTTCGCCGGCGCGCTGCGCTATCGCGATCTGCTCGAGACGAAGCTCGATTTCGCCGGCTTCACCATCAACGATTTCGCCGACCTGTTTACCGCCCTGATCAAGGACGCGGGCGGCTTCAGCGGAAAGGCGCAGCTGTTCCAGCTGTTTGACTACCGCCGCTGCCTCGAGCCCAACAGCGAGAACTACGCGCGCACGCGCGCGTGGATGCGCATAACCTCCACGCTGACCCGCTACGAAGCGCGCGCCTGCATGCAGCTGCACGATTTCAGCGCGTATCGGCGCGCGCTGGACATCGGTGGCAACAGCGGAGAGTTCCTGTTGCAGTTGTGCAGGAACAACCCGGAGCTGCGCGGCACCGTGCTCGATCTTCCGCTGGTGTGCGATATCGGCATGGAGCACCTGCTCGCAGAGCCAGAGCATGCGCGTATCGGTTTCCGCAAGGCTGACATCAGGAGCGATCCCGTGCCTTCGGGCTATGACCTGATCACATTCAAGTCGATGCTCCACGACTGGCCTCGGGAGGACGCGAGCCGGTTCATCG
>CAZRMO010000098.1:0-15137 GCA_964601155.1 uncultured Enterobacteriaceae bacterium | reverse complement strand
GCACCGGGTCCATGCGCGAGGCCCTCCACGCAGGCTGCAGGCTCGCGAGCAGCGCCATCACCACCACCATGACAACAATGACCACGACATCGTGCACGCTGACCGACGGCGCGAGCACCAGTCCCTTCGACTGGGCGAAGTCGAACACAATCTTGTGCAGGTGCAGCGCGTAGATCACCGCCAGGCTGATCGCGGTGCCGAGCGCGGTTCCGCCTATGCCGAGCAGCAGCCCCTCGGTGAGGAACAACGACAGGATCCTGCCTGGCGGCGTGCCGATCGCCGCGATCGTGCCGATCTCGCGGATGCGCTCGTAGACCGCCATGATCATCACGTTGAGCACGCTCACCAGGACGATGGAGACGAGCATGATCTTGATGAACAGCGTGAGCAGGTCGATCATTTTCACGATGCTCGAGAACGGCGACAGATCCGCCCAGGTGTGCACTTCCAGCACCGGCTTGCCCTGCTGGTTGGTGACCCCTGCCAGGTCCCGGCTCAGCTGCGCATCCACCTGCTCGAGCTGCGCCGGATCCTTGAGGCGGATCGCGATCTCGTTGACTTCGGGCTGGGTCATGCGCAGCAGGCTGCGCGCGTCGTTGATGTCGATGTAGCCGTCCCGGCCGCTCGGGCCCGACGCGCTGTCGAGCACCCCGCGCACCACGAAGGTCTTGCCGTTGACCGACCCCTGCAGGTTGGTTGCGACCAGCACCACGGTGTCGCCCACTTTCGCCTTGAGGCCCTGCGCGAGCAGCTTCGGAATCAGGATCTCGCCCGGCTTGAGCAGCGGCGGCTGCTTGCTGCCCTCGATCAGCCTGCCCGGCATCAGGGGGATGGTGGCGGCCTCCTTCGCCGGGACGACGCCGTTGACTCGGATGCTGGTGGTTTCGGTGAAGTTGCTGAACATGGCGCCGAACTTGACGCGCTCCGAGTAGACCTCGATTCCCGGCGTCTTATTGAGCACCTGCTCGACCTTCTGCACCATGGCCGGCTGCATGTTGAGGTTGAGCGGCAGGCTGTCGATCGAGGCCACATAGCCCTTGCGGTGCACTTCCAGGTTCCCCAGCACGCCGTCGGTGAATTGGCCGATCATCAGCGCCTTGAACGTTCCGGCGATCCCGATGAACAGCAGCACCGCGACCACGCCCAGGGTGATCAGGGTCGCAGTGAGCAGCGTGCGCCGGCCGTAGCGCGCGAGGTTGCGCAGCGCAATCTTGAGGACGTTAAGCATGGGCAGCCTCCGCCTTCGCCGCCACCGTCGCATGGTTGAGCCTGCCGTCCTCCAGCGTGAACAGCACCTCCGCTTCGGCCATGATCTTCGGATCGTGCGTCGAGAACAGAAACGTCGTCCCGAGCTCGTCGCGCATCTTCTTCATGAGGCCGAGGACCTGGTACGCGGTTTCGTGATCGAGATTGGCGGTCGGCTCATCGGCGAGCACCAGCTTCGCATTCGTCGCCAGGGCGCGCGCCACCGCCACCCGCTGCTTCTGGCCGCCCGAGATCTGATCCGGGCGCTTGCCCGCCTGGCCGGCCATGCCGACCGCCTCGAGCAGCCGCGTGATCTGCGCGCGGCGCTTCTGCTCCGGCCAGTTCTGCACCATGATGAGCGGATACTCGATGTTCTCGTACACGCTCAGCACCGGGATCAGGTTGAAATCCTGGAACACGAAGCCCATGTGCTGCCCGCGGAAATTTGCGGCCGCACGCCGGTCGAGCGACGCGACGTCGGTGTCGAGAACGGTCAGCTTTCCGCTAGTCGGGTGATCCAGACACCCGATCATATTGAGCAGTGTGGTCTTGCCGCTGCCCGACGGCCCGACGAAGGCGACAAAAGATTTCGCGGCTATGGTGAAATCGACACCTTTCACCGCCGCCACTTCGACTTCGCCGGCACGATAGGTTTTGACGAGTTGTTCCGCGCGTATTAGCTGCATGACTTCCGCCTGGATTGTCGATCCCGCTCAACGTTCCAAATGTACGCACTGCTGCGTAACCCGTAGTGATCGTTGTCAAGCAAACCGCTTATCGCTGCCTGGTCTGCCGCGGTCGACCGGATGCTTCGGGATCGCCTGCCGCATCGGTTCTCATTGCACCACGCCAATGCAAGCCGCGCGTTTGAGTTTTGTACGCCGCCGCATTGTTAGCCCACGCTTGATACGCGGCGCTACAAAACTCTTCCGGTGAGCCAGGCGGAGCGCTTCTGCGGCGCGCCGACGTACTCCGGCTGCTGCCTGCGCACGGCGATGCGCCCAAGCACCAGATCTGGTCGTGGCCGGCGCAGTCTAAGTGGCCCCGCACCGGTTGGGGAAGATGGAGGTGATCATCGAAGCGATGAAAACGGCGGCACATTGACGCCCAGCGACGCGGGTAATACTATGGTGGTACTTTCTCTCGGATGAACATCACATGCCCGCCGTCACGCTGAAAATGCCGGAAGAACTGAAGAAGCGCATCAATACGCTTGCCGCCGCAAGCGGCAAGTCGCCGCACGCGTTCATGCTCGATGCGCTCGCCGCTCAGACCTCTCGCGAAGAAATTCGCGCCGCGTTCGTCACGTCGGCGCTGGAAGCGCGGCAGGAAGTGGCCCGCTATGGCCAGGTGATGGAAGCCGCCGATGTGCACAAGTGGCTGCTCGCCCGGGCCGGGGGCGACAAGGCTGTCCGTCCGCGGGCGAGGAAGCTGCTGAAGTAGCGCCGTGGCGCGCATCACCTACGCGCCTGCGGCGGTTCTCGACCTGGAAAGGTTGCGGGACTTTCTCGCGGAGCATGACCCCGAGGCGGCGCTTGCGGCGGCCGAAGCCATCGTGGAGGCAGTTTCGGTGCTGGAACGTCATCCCCTGATCGGACGTCCGGCGGAAGCGGGCATGCGCGAACTGGTCATCGCCCGCGGACGAGCGGGTTACGTCGCCTTGTACGATTGGCTTGAGCTTATCGATACGGTGGTCATTTTGGCGGTGCGACATCAGCGCGAGGCCGGCTACGAATAGAGCGTTTCGGCTGCGAGGATTCCTGGTGCCACTTCGCTGGGCTCGGTCGGTTCGCCGGCTTGGTCAATCCCGCCATGGCCAGTTCCGGGGCGCTGAAGATGGCCGCCGTGTTGTGTTCGCGTTTCGGAAACGGACCGGGCAGACCCAGCAGATGGCGCGCCAACGCCAGACACTGCGCGGTGGCCCAGTGGGCAAACATGGGCTGACCAAGCACATCGCCGACGGCATAGATGCCAGGTTCGGCCGTCTGCAGCGTTTGGTCCACCTCGACGCCGTGGGGGCTGACCTTCACTGCGGTGTGCTCCAGCCCCAAGCCTTGCACACGCGGACTGCGACCGGTGGCCAGGATGCACTGCTCGAATGTTATCTTGACGCTATCACCGTCGAACAGTTTGATGAATGCCTTGCGGGGGCCGCGCAACCGGGCCTGGCCGAAGAGCAGTTGAAGCGTGCTGAACTGGCCTACCTTGTGGATCGCCGCCTCGCTGCGCCGCTGCAGTATGGCCCGCTTGCGCGCCCGCACCCTGCGCCAGTTGAGATTTGCCAGCGCACGGGGAAGATCGATACCGAACTCCGCCGCCATGGAAATTTCGCGCAGGCGCTAAGCCGTCTCGCGAAAGATCTTGGAAGGGATGCAGCCCTCGAACAGGCAGGTTCCGCCCAGTCCCGCGCCCGCCTCCACCAGCAACACATTTTTGCCCGCCTGGGCCAGCGCCATCGCTGCGGGCGTGCCGCCGGGGCCACCGCCGACAATAAGCACATCGTAATGTTTATCCATGACATTTCCTCATCTTGTATAGCCTTGCAAGGGCATCCGTAAATGGTCCCGACCGATGGAGTCCATCCGATGGTTGACTCCATAGGTAAGGCACCTTTCCAATAGCGTGCCGGGCACTTTCTTCACCACACCGCTCCAATCGGACGCAATCAATAGCCAGAGCAGGGGATGCACACCGGTTTCCCGTCCTTCATTCTCAGGTAGCGATCAAACACGTATTCGCCGCAGCAGCTGCACTTGGTCTTGTTGAATGACCCTTTCGTAGGCTTGAATTGGAAATCGGGTTTTAACTCCACGGCAAACAGCGCGTCGTCGGTTTGTTCATAGACCCAGCGTATGAGTTCTTCAACCACCGGCGCTGGGATCTGGGACGGCTCGATCCCCTTCTTCCGGTAAGCGAAGAACTCGAACTTGCCCATCGCGTCGACGGCATCCGGTTTGAGGGAAAAGCGCACGCCCCCCTTCTGCGGATGATAGAAGGTCGCAGCCAGTTTGCCGTAGAAGGTCTTGGTCATGAGGAGCTTGCCGTAGGTGGCGCCGGTGGCCGCCTGGATGCCATCCATCATGCACGCCTGCGGGTGCGCCTCGCCCAGCTCCGCAAACACAAAGAATCCGTGGTCCTTTTCGCGTTCCACCCCAAGTTTTTCAAGGGCAAGGCGGCCCATGCGGTAGCCGATCGGCATGAACGGACATTGATGGCCGTGGAATTCGAATGCCCATTCTGGTGGAATATGTTTCGTTGTCATGTGATTCTCCTTGATAACAAAGCGCTACTTGAAAACGTCAAAAAACATCTTCGCGGCAATCAGCCACAGCAGAACGCCGATGATCTTTTTTAGCTGGCTGCTGGAGAGCTTTTGCGTAACCAACTGCGATCCGGCTAGCGATCCGCCCGCGGCCATGATGGCCATGATTCCGAGGAACGTCAGGTTCATTTTTCCAAGCGTGACGTGGCCGAGAAAACCCGAGAGCGACGAGAACACCACTGCTACGGCAGTTGTGGCCGCCGCTCGCTTCGCCTCAAGCCCGAGCCAGTTGAGCGCGGGAACGATGATGTTGCCGCCACCCACACCGAGCAGGCCGCCGATGAAGCCCGCGGTACCGCCGACGCCGGCGCCGACCAGCCAGATCCCGGCCGCGCCGGCATTCCGGGCACGTGCCCGCCCCTTGTAAAAAAGCATCATTGCGCCGGCGAATAGCAAAAACACGGCGAAGAGAACGAGCAACGTCGTCTTGTCGACATGCGGTGTAAGGCGGGCACCAAAAGGCGCAAACACGACGGCGACGATGCCAACCGGCAAGGCGATGCGCCAGTCGATGAGCCCGCCACGCCAGTAGTTGACCGTGGCGAACGAAAGACTGACGGCGTTCAGAAGCAGTGCAACCGGGACGACCTCGGCAAACGGTACACCGAGGTAGTAGAAGAACGGAACGAACAGGAACGCCGCCCCCAATCCGGCCATAGCCAGCAGCCCGGAAAACACAAACACGACGGGCGCGGTAATCAGGTAAAAAGTGAGCGACATGATTTATCAGCGCCTATTCATAGAACGTCACGACAGCGGCGCCTTACCTCAACAGGCCGCGTGCCTTCATGCGGTCGCAGGCGTTCTGGTGTGGTCCGCTCAAGGTCACGCCCTTCTCCTTGGCGCGCGCCTCCATCAGCGTATGCCGCTCGTCCTGCAGCGCCTTGCACTCGTCGTAGGTCTTGGCGGCGAGCATTTTGTCGCGATGCGCCGTTCGCTCCTGTGCGCTCATCAGCGCCCAGCCGTAGGTGTTGTCCCGGCTGAACTGGAAGCGCGAGCCTTTGGCCTTATGACCTCTGCCAGGGCCGGAGCCCATGCCTGCGCCGGGTCCCATGCCCGGGCCACCGCCGGGACCAGGGCCAGCTTGCGCATAGACCGGCAAGGCGACCGAAGCGCCAAGCAAGGCGATCAAAGCGATGTGAGAGAGTTCCATGGTGTCGCTCCTTCCGAATGAATGGAATGGCAGCCCGATGGAACGTCATCGGGGTGAGCGGAAAACGCAGTTTGTCCGGTGCTATGCGTCGATCATTGGCGCAGGGCCGCATCGATCACTTCAAAGAATTTCTCCGGCGGCTGGGCCCCTTCTATGACCTGCCCATTGACGATGAATACCGGCACACCGTCGAATTTGTACTGCTCGCTTTCCTTGAGGTCGGCCGCGATCCGGTCATGCGTCGCCTGACCGCGCAGGTCCCGCTCGAGTGCTTTCATGTTTACACCGAGATCGAGCGCTACTTTTTGCAGATATGGTTCGCCAGCCGCCAACGCCCGCTGATCGAGGAAAATCCGGTCGTAGAAAGCCCAGGCTTTGTCGGCGCTTTGCATGGAGATGGCTTCGAAGTAGCGCGCGCAGGACATGGCCATCGGGTGCAGCAGAGGCAGCGGCAGTTGCTTCAGGATGAGCCGCACCTGCCCTTCGTTGCGCGCCATCACTTCATCGACGGCCATCGCTCCATAGCGGCAGTACGGACACTGAAAGTCGGTGTACTCGAAAATGGTGATCGGCGCTTTCGGATTGCCACGGATAATCCGGCTCGCGTCGATGACTGGAGACAATTTTGGCGTCGCCCGCGTGCCCGCCGGCTTCGGCTGGGTCGTCCTCGCTGCCGCCGCGGCGGACGATCCGGATAATGCCTTCTCTGCCAGCAGGGCGATGAGCGCAGCATCGGCGCCGCGGTTCCTGGCGATTTCCAGTGCCGTGGACTTGTCCCTTCCCACCCTGGCGGCATCGGCGCCGTCGTCGAGCAGCAGCTTCACGATGGCAGCGTCTTTCCGGTACGCGGCCCACATCAAGGCGGTCCAGCCGAGGTTGTCCGCCCGGTCTGGAGCTGCGCCCGCGCGCAACAGCATCGCGGCCGCTTCCCGGTTGCCGGTCTGTGCCGCTGAGATCAGCGGCGTTATGTCGTTCCTGTTGGCGGCATTCACATCCGATTTCTTTTCCAACAGCAGGCGAATGGCCGCCGTATTCTTGAGTTGGGTCGCCACCAGGAGCGGTGTTCGGCCCCACGCATCGGTTGCCGCCATGCTCGCGCCACGATCGATGAGCATTTCCACGACCGGCGCTTTGCCCTGCTGCAGCGCGACGATGAGCGGCGTACGGCCCCAGTTGTCCGGACTGTTCAAGCCGGCACCGGCTTTCAATGCGGCGTCCACCTGCTCCACGTCGCCGGTTCTGACGGCCGCGTGTATATCCATGGACGTTGGTGCCGCCCAGACTGTGGTCAGCGCGAACGGGAAAATTAGCGCCCCGATCAACGCCGCTCTCCGGCCGAATTTGAGCATCAGAGCATCTCCAGCGCCAACGCGGTGCCCTGCCCTCCGCCGATGCGCCGCCTGGCGTGCCGCGTTGATTTTCACGCCGGCCTGGATCGCCTTGCCGGTCACCGGCGTCCGCACCTTGTCCGCACTCAATCCGGAGCGCTCGAGCACTTCGCGGCTCACCGCGGCCCCCAGGTCCGGCGCAGCTGTGTCATTCAGCGAACCTCCATAGGTGCCGCTGGCGACGCGCACCGAGTCGCACAAAACGATTTCTCGCTTGTTCATGGCCCATTTCCTTCCTGCAGAGAGACCGACTACTCGAACGGTGGCAGTAGAAACAGTACACAGCCTGTTAACCCGGTTCTTGACAAACATCACGCGCCCATCGATCGGATGACCGCGGCGCGCCGTTCTCGGCGGCCCAGGGGACAACGACCACCGGCGCAAAGCCGCCACCCGGGGTGCGGAAATTCGTGGTCTGGCCGGCATACATGCGCGCGGCCAGCAGCAAGACCTTGCCGTCGTAGGTATAGGCGCGGACATCGAATTTCAGATCCGCCTGGACGCCATCGACCTCGGTCAGGCGTTGGCCCGGTGGCACTAGAGCCTGCGCGACGAAATCGCCGGCCTGGATCTCGCCCCAAACCCGGCGCGTGAGTTTGTCCCCACGGTAAGCCGCCTTGGCGCCATAACCGGCCACCGGCTTGAAGAAAAGGCGGCGGCGCTCGGCCCAGAGTGCGCCGGCGCGTTCGGGCGTCACCATCCGGGTCTGCGGAATGACCGTCTTGAGCAAGTCGCGATCGGTCTCAGGCACAGCCCATGCGGCCAGCAATGTAGCGTCGCTCAGGGCAATGAGATTGCGCTTGTCCGCATGCAGCGCGTGTGCGCGCGGGTGCGGGGTGAGCACCACCGCCCCCGCCTCGTAGGCGTCGCGCAAGGCGCGATGGCCGGGCTCGGCAAGATAGAAATCGGTGAGCCGATTGTAGACCATGTCCACCGCTGCGCCCCGGTGCCACAGCCTGCCGCCGTGCCACTCGAGTTCCTTCGCGTCCGCGATGCTGGCGGCAAGCCCATGGCGCCGGAACATCTGCTGCAGCAAGCCGAATTCCGGCGCCAGATACTGTGCGGCTGGCTCGTCGTCCACGATCGCTACCGAGCCCATGGGGACATCGCCGCGCTGTAGCCGCCACTCCGCGAGGAACATGTCGAAAAACGTCTGTTCGCGCGTCTCTAGTTCGGCGTTCGGCGTAAACGCCCAGTGCATCGCCTCGCAACACGCGCGCTGCGCGCGCGCCAGCGCCGCGGTCAGCATGGCGCCCCCGGCGTTGGTGTTGATCTCGATCAGGCGCGGCCCCTGCGGGCCCAGGTGAAAGTCGTAGCCCATGAACGCGCCCGCCGGGCCGAATGCGTGTTGTGCGATTACCGGAGCCCGCGCCAGGGCCGCTGCCTGGTATGCCGGTAGTGATATGACGCTCTCGATCGCCGCCACCGTGGCCGCGATGGTGGCCGCCATCGCGGGCAAAACAAAGACGACCGTCGAGGCGAACAGGTGCGGTCGCGTCCGCGCGATGCTTTGCGCCAGACCGGCCAGGTTGGGATCGCTTTCGAGCAGCTCGCGCAATCGGTCTGCGTTCAAGGTACGGCAAAAACACGCCTTGTTCAGACCTTCGACCGTGTTCAGGCTTGTCTGATGCATCAAAGGCTGCGATCGGCGGCGCCAGGTGCCGCCGCCGTAATTTTTCGAAGCCAGGCTTCGATCGTTTCGGTGCGTGGCAGCCCTGAAAAGACAAGCTGCCCGCCTAGCAGCACGGCCGGTGTATCAGCATAGGCGAGCCCAAACGCCTCGTGGTCTCGACGCAACTCAAAATTCAGCTTGAGTCCCAGACCGGCCGCTGCGCAGCCCATACGCTTCTCCAGACGCAACAGCGGCTCGCCACTGCCCACCAGTGTCAGCTGCTGGCGCAAGGCATCGGCCGACTGGTTTCCGGGCACGGACATGGAGTTCAGGCCAATTTCGGCGCGACACAGCCATGGTCGAGCCGACAGAGATCGATCTGTATTGTCGGATGCGTGATTTCATAGCGATCGTGCAGTGCGGTAGCAATCTCTTTGAAGAAAGCGTCACCCGGATGCCCGGCGGGCATTACCAGATGGGCGGTCAGTGCGATGTCCGAGGTGCTCATCGCCCAGACGTGCAGATCGTGCACATCCTCGACCCCGGGCTGTGCGAGCAGATAGGCCCGCACTGCCATCAGGTCAACCGAGTCCGGCACGCCGTCGAACATCAGGTGCAGCGACTGCTTGAATAATCCCCAGGTGCCGACGACGATCACCAGGGCGATGACCAGACTCGCGGCCGGATCGAGCCAGGTCCATCCGGTCCACAGATACAGCGCGCCGGCGGCGACGACGCCCACGGACACCAATGCGTCGGCGATCATGTGCAGGAATGCGCCGCGAATATTCAGATCGGTCGAGCGGCCGGACATGAACAGCGCCGCGGTGATGCCGTTGACGACGACCCCGATCGCCGCGACCACAATGATGGTGAACCCCTCGGTCGGCATCGGCGTGTTCAGGCGCGATATCGCCTCCCACGCGAGCGATCCCATGGCGACGAGCAGCAGGATGGCGTTGCCGAATGCGGCGAAAATGGATGCGCGCCGCCAGCCATAGGTATGGCGACGGTCGGGCGTGAGACCACCGGCCATCGCGGCACCCCATGCGAGCACCAAGCCGGCCACGTCGGAGAGATTGTGGCCGGCGTCGGCAAGCAGGGCCAAGGATCCCACGCGCCAACCATAGAAGGCCTCGACGGCGACGAAGCCGATGTTGAGCGCTATACCGATGGCAAAGGCACGGCTGAACGTGGCCACTGCGTGATCGTGGCCGGCACTCACTCTTGGGCCACTTTGCGACGCAACACACCACTCAGCACCGTGCCCGGAGCGATGGTGTTAAACACCGTGCCGAATTTCTTCACGTTCTCGTGCAGAAGTTCAAGCCGCCGGTCGGGCTCGTCGGTATCGACGAGTATCTCGTACGCAATCGACTCCATTTTCGGCGGCACATCCTGGCGCACGCCGTGCACGCGCACCTCGACGCCGCGCAGCGAGAATTTGAGCATCGGCGTCACGCGCTCGATACCCTTGATCATGCATGCGGACAGCGCGGCGAGGAGCAACTCGGCCGGGTTGAACGCATCCGGCTTTCCGGCAAGGCCGGTGTCAAGCGCAATCGCGGCGTTCTTGCAGCGCGCGAGACTGCCCTGCGCGTCGGCACGCCGTGCCTCCACATGGAAGTTCATTTTCGGAGCGGGCTCATTCATAGTCGACCGCCTCCGGCAATATTCATGGCATGACGACAAATCTCGCGGTGATTTTGCGCGCGAATGGAGCAAGGAAAAAGATTACCGGCACACCCACGACATAGGCGATCAGGAATGCGCGCAACCAGCGGGCGATGAAATCCTCGACCAAACCGACGTTGACGAAGGTGATGACCAGGGTCATCAGGGAGATCATCAGGGCGCCCATGACCAGTGAGAACACAAGGTGAAACTTTTTTTGCGGGTTCATGCGATGGTTCCTCGTATCGGGTCAGGCGACGGCCAGCCACTGCTCGATCTTGGCGCGGCTAGGCACGCCGCCCGCATGCACCACCTTGCCGTCGATTACCACGCCCGGCGTGGACATGACGCCATAGCTCATTATGTCCTTGATGTCTTCGACTTTCTGCAAGCTCACTGCGATGCCCTTGGCCTGCGCCGCCTGCTCGATCAGCGCAATGGTGTTGCGGCAATTGGCGCAGCCGCTGCCGAGTACCTTGATTTCCTTCATGATGGATTCCTCCGGTTGATTAAAGAACGGCATTGAATACGTAGCCGACGATAAGGATGCCAACGGCAACCACGCCGACGAAGGTGGCGATCAGGCGCATCTTGAGCACCTTGCGCAAAATCACCATTTCCGGGAAAGACAGCGCGATCACGCTCATCATGAACGCGAGCACCGTGCCCAGCGCCGCGCCCTTGGCGAGCAGCGCCTGCACGATCGGAATGACGCCTGCCGCGTTGGTGTACATGGGAACGCCGACCACCACCGCCAGCGGCACTGCCCACCAGACATCCCTGCCCATGAACGAGGCCATGAAATCCGCGGGCACATAACCGTGTATGCCGGCGCCGATCGCAATGCCGGCGAGGATATAGGGCCAGACCTTGCCCACGATCTCGCGCACCGAAGCAAAGCCTGAGTCCAGGCGCTCGCCGAGCGTGAGCCTGTCGTCCCCGACGGCCGCCGCAGCGTGCGGCATCTCGCGCACCCAGTCCTCCAGATGCGCTTCCATTTTCATCCGGCCGATCACCCAGCCGGCGACGATGGCCACCGACAGGCCGAGGCCCAGGTAGAGCAGCGCGATGTTCCAGCCGAACATGGCGAACAGCAGCGTGAGCGCGACTTCGTTGACCATGGGCGCCGAAATCAGGAAGGAAAAGGTCACGCCCAGCGGCACGCCGGCCTGCACGAAGCCGATGAACAGCGGCACCGCCGAGCACGAACAGAACGGCGTGACGATGCCCAGACTGGCCGCCATGACGTTGGCGGCGCCTTCGGTGCGCCCGGCCAGCAGGGCGCGCGTGCGCTCCGGCGTGAAATAGGAGTTGACCATCCCCATCACGAACACGATGCCGGTGAGCAGCAGCAATACCTTGGGCGTGTCGTAGAAGAAGAACTGCAGCGCGCCGCCGAGGTGGCTGTCGGGGTCCACCGGCAACGCGGCGACCAGCGCATCTGCGGCCGGCAGCAGGGTCTGATACAAGCCAAACCAAGCTGCGGCTGCCAAAAGCAGGAACAGCAGCGGCTGCTGATTGGGCCAGCGCCTAAGTGGGGCGGAGAGCGTGCTCATAAGTACATGTCCTTCGTCTTGTTCAGTCTGGTGCGCAAATTGCGCCCTTACCAGTGGAGACGAACGAACCCGCAAAAGGATGCAGCCAGCCGCGGCCAGGCGTGTTTTGGACCCGTCGCGGCTAGCCAGAACCGCAGCAAGCGCCATGCTGCTGGATCGGCGGGCACTTTACCGAGCCGAACGAACAGAATACGCAGCAGTCGCCGGGCTTGGGGCGCAGCAGCGCACCGCAGCCGCCGCACTCGTAAAAAAATTGGCAGGCGTCCGTCGGCATGGTTTCCTGCCTGGCGTAGCCGCAGTGTGGGCAGGTCAGCACGGATTCGAGAACGACGGGGCTCATCTTGAGATTCCTTGTGCGCCGATGCCAGGTACGATTCCGGCTTTCGACGCAGCTGTCGCGTTCGCTACGGTCATGGAGCGGCCTCCTGAATGATTGCTTCAGGAGTAGCATAGACTCCGTACCATGGTACGGAATCAAGGGGGGATCGTGAAAGCGCAACTGAGCATCGGCAGTCTCGCCAAGGCGGCGGACGTGAACGTGGAAACCATACGCTACTACCAGCGCCGGGGCCTGCTGAACGAACCGTCCAAGCCCCTGGGCGGACAGCGGCACTACGCCGATTCGGCCGCGAAGCGGGTGCGGTTCATCAAGCGCGCACAGCAGCTCGGCTTCACGCTGGAAGAGATCAAGGAGTTGTTGTTGCTGGAAGACGGCCAAAGCTGCCGCGAGACGCGCATGCTCGCCGAGCGCAAGCTGGACCTGATCGAGGCGCGCATCACAGACTTGACGCGCATGCGCCGGTCGCTCAGAGGGCTGATCGCGGCATGTGCCGGGGGCAAGCGCCCGCGCGCATGCCCGATCATCGCCACACTGTCGGCCGATGTCTAGGCTCGGTCGAGCGGCGGCCTAGGCACAAAGTCGCTGACCTGGCCGGCAGGGTCCAGGCGGACTTGGCAGGCTTGGGTGAGCCGCGCGCGCAGCCGCTTGCGCGCGCGCTGCACGCGTGACTTCGCCCCCGGCAGACTCAGCCCCTTGCGTCGCGCGTACTCTTCCTGCGGCAACCCCTCCAGATCGCACAGGGTGATCGCCTCCCTGTCCTCGGCATTCAGCTCGGAGAGCACGCGCGGCAGACACATCGACAGACTGTCGACTGCGGCCGCCTCCTCGGTTTCGGCGCTCAGGTCTTCCGGCAGCTCGACCGTGGCGCGCTTGAGCCGCATGCGGTCGGCCAATGTGTTGCGCGCCACCTGGTACAGCCAGGCGCGGGCATCGACGATTGCGCAGAAACGCTCTCCCTGGCGCATCGCCTTGAGAAACACATCCTGCAGCAGATCCTCGGCATCGACGCTGTTGCCCATCCGCCGGCGCAGCCAGCCGCGCAACTCGGCTTCGTGCTGGTGCCAGGCCGTCATGATGCAGTTCATGCTCGCTGCCCCGTCAGCTGACTAAGAACCCGTAACAAAGGTTTTCTTGTTACGGCCGATATCGCTAAGCACGAAAGGAAGTATCCCCTCGTTTTGTTATTCTAAGGCAAAGCCGGACCGGCCACCCATTCGCCGCGCAGCAGTTTTTCCAGCCATAAGGCCCCCATGACCGTTTTCACGTCGCTGATCTCCCCTGAGCGCACCAGGTCGAGCAGCGCCGTTGGCGACAACTTGATCACCTCGAGAAATTCGCCGTCGTCCAGCTTGCCGCCGCGCTGCTCGAGGACGCGCGCGAGGTAGACCAGGATGCGCTCGGTGGAATAAGCGACGGTGGGGTGGATGGTGGTGAGATAGATCCATTCGCCGGCGATATAGCCGGTTTCCTCCAGCAATTCGCGCCGCGCGGTGGCAAGGGGCTCCTCGCCCGGGTCGATCTTGCCCGCGGGAAACTCGATGCAATGCCGGCGCATGACGTAGCGGTACTGCCTCTCCATCACCAGTTCGCCCGATTCCAGCACCGGGATGATCATCACCGCGCCGTTGTGCTCTATGTATTCGCGCGTCGCCGCCTTGCCGTCGGGCAGGCGCACGCTATCGCGCTTGACGTGCAGCAGCTTGCCGCGGAATACCGTCGCGCTGCCGGTCTCGTGTTCGGTCAGGTCGGCCGGCTTGGTCACGACGTTTTCCTGCGAGCGTTAATTTGGTCGCGCAGCTTGAGCGCGGCCGCGCGCGCGGCCTGGGCATAATCGCTGCCGCCGCCCGCGTAGAGCACCGCGCGCGAGCTGCTGATGACCAGTCCGGTCCCGTCGGCGGTCGCACCGTTCGCCAGCACCGCGGCCACGTCCCCGCCCTGCGCTCCTACGCCGGGCACCAGAATCGGCATGTCGCCGACGATGGCGCGGATCTCGCCCAGCTCTTCCGGATAGGTCGCGCCGACGACCAGCAGCACATTGGCGTTCGCGTTCCATTCATGCGCGGCCTTTTCAGCGATGACTTGATAGAGCTTTCTGCCTTGGCTTTCCAAGTCCTGCAAGTCACGGGCGCCGGGGTTGGAGGTCCGGCACAGCACGATTACGCCCTTGTCCGCGAAACCCAGGAAGGGCGCGAGCGAATCGAAGCCCAGGTACGGGTTCACCGTGACGGCATCGGCCTGGTAGCGCTCGAACGCCTCGCGTGCATACATCGCGGCGGTGCTGCCCACGTCGCCGCGCTTCGCGTCCAGAATCACCGGTATCGTCGGATAGTGTTTCCGGATGTGCGCGATGGTCATTTCGAGCTGGTCTTCCGCGCGCGCCGCCGCATAGTAGGCGATCTGCGGCTTGAACGCGCACACGAGGTCCGCAGTGGCATCGACTATCGCCCGGCCAAACTCGAAAATCGGATGGGCCGTTCCGGCGAGATATTTGGGCAGCTTGGCGGGGTTTGGATCGAGCCCGACGCACAACAGCGACTGCTGCTGCTCCCAGGCGTGCCTGAGGCGCTGAATGAACGTCATTGCCTGGGTCTCGCGCCATTGCCGAACGGTACGCGGCAGGCCGCAATGACCGAAGGAGCGGCGGTGAACGCGGCGAGCGGCATTAACCGGCCCGCGCCCGGGTTCACAGCGCTTTAATGGAAGAGTAACACAGCGCCATCAGCGACTGCGGTATGACGCCGAGCGCAAGCACCGCCAGGCCGTTGATCGAGAGCAGTATGCTCATGTCCAGTCTGGGCGTTATCGGCGAGGTATCGGTCGGCTCGTCGAAGTACATCAGCTTGACGA
>CAZRMO010000097.1:0-15177 GCA_964601155.1 uncultured Enterobacteriaceae bacterium | reverse complement strand
ACCGGTGCGCTGACGCAGAGCAATGCGGCGACGGGGACGACGACGTTTGGCGACACGGTGAACGTGGGCTCGGCGGGCTTGAAGGGTGTGGCCTACGCGATCGACAACAGCTTTGCCTCTGGCGGGACCACGGTGATCGACAACAGTGGCACGCTGACGAAGGGCGCGACGGGCGCGATCACCTCGACGGGCGCGTTCAGCACCACGGGGAACGTGAACCTGGCCTCGAACATCACCACGACGAACGCCGACCTGACCATAGGCGGGAACCTGGTGATCGCCGAAGGGGCGGCGCCGACGCTCTCGACCGGGGCGGGCACGGCGGGCAACATCCTGATCAGTGGGAACACCGACGGCACGGCCGGTGGTGGGGTGGAGTCGCTGACGCTGCAGGCGGGCACGGGCAACATTTTGTTTGCGAGCACCGTGGGAGGTACGATCCGTCTGGGTGCGATCATCATTACCAGTGCGAACAACGTGACGGAGTCTGCCGGCATTACGGCGGCGAGCCTGGTGCAAAGCGCGGGCGCGGGTACGACGATGTTCAACGGGGCGGTCAACACCAACACGGGCGCCGGAATATCTATCACCAATATTGGTGGAATTGCAATAGACGATAACGTTTCAAATACGGTCGGTGGCCCCATCGCACTTACAGCGACCGGGGCAACGGGCGACATATCGATCGCTGCGAACAAGAGCGTGACCAACACCGGTGGCAGCGGAACGATAACGCTGAACGCGGGGCGCGCGATTGCGCTCGGTACGGGCGCATTGGTGGGCACGAGTTCCTTGGGTTCGGTGAGCGCAGGTACCTTCGGCACCGGGACGGGCACGGTGAGCCTGACGGCGGGTCAGGCGGCGGCGGGCGACATTACGCTGGGCGGTGACAGTGTGGTGCGGACCGACATGGGCTCGATCGCGCTCAATGCGAACGGAGGCACGACTAGTACGATCACCATGGCGGATATGGTGAGCAGCAATGCGGCTCGGGTGCTGTCCGCGAGCGGGGCGGTGACGCTGTCGGCAAGCAAGGATGTAGCGCTAGGAGTGATCGATACGGCCAGCACGGTGGGGGTAACGGCGACCAGCGGCAACATTACGGACAACACGGCAGGGGAGACGGTCGCCAATATCACCGCTACTAATTTGACGCTGACGGCAGGCGGGAATATCGGCGATACGACGGCAAATGCCGATATCGACACCAGCATCACTGCCCTTGCAGCTAGCGCGGACGGCAATCTAGTGGTCCGCCAGTTGGCTGGTGGCGGAAATCTTACATTGGGCTTGGGTGGCACGGGGATCACGAGCACCGCAGGGGTATTGAGCGTGACTGCAGATGCTGGTTCGATCAGCGTGATCAAACCAATAAGCGCCAATGGCGATGCTACGCTCACGGCCCTGGGCGCGAGCTCCGACATCACCGTATCGAATAGCATTACCGGTACCAACGCGACGGCAGGCAAGACACTTGGCTTGCAGGCCGACAGGAATATCGTATTCAATTCCGGGGCCGGAATTTCTGCGAATAATGCATTGAATGTGGTTTTGAACGCCAACCACGCGTCGGCAGGCGGCGCGATCCAGCTCAATTCCGGCACGGTGCTCAACAGTAACGGCGGCAACATCACCCTGGGCGGCGGCGCCAATCCGCTCACCACTGCGGCGACAGGCGTGGGCGCGCTGCTGGAAGGCGTGAAACTGGACAACGTACAGCTCGTGTCCGGCGCCGGAACCATCAGCATCCGCGGCACGGGCCTTGCCGGGACGACGAACGCGGATGGCGTGAGCCTGATCAACGGGGCTTCGGTCACCAGCACATCCGGTCCGATTACCGTGGTCGGCTTGGGCGGAAACGGCAGTGGCGGCAATCGTGGCATCTATCTCAGCGCGGGGTCGAGCATCGCGTCGGGCAGCGGCCTCATTACGCTGACGGGTACCGGCACCGGCACCGGCGCGTCCAACAACGGCGTCGAGCTGTCCGCTTCGAGCGTGCCCTCGACGGGTTCGGCCGCCATCCAGATTACCGGCGCCGGCGCAACCGGGAGCAACGACATCCTCCTGTCGGGCGCGAGCGGCATAGGCGGCGGGTCGGCCTCGGGCGACATTCTGCTAAACGGGACCACGGGCGGCGGTACCGTGTTGGGCGGAACCGCGACGCTGCAAACCACTGGTAACGTCACCTTCAACCAAGCCGGCGGAGGTGTGAATCAGACTGGCGGCTCGGTCGTCGCCAATGGGCTGCGTTTGCTCGGCGCGGGTGCGTTCAACCTGAACGACGCCACGAACAAGGTCAACGTACTGGCGGCCGACCTGACCGGTGCGACGACCTCGCTGTCGTATCGGGATGCGGATGGCTTTACGATCGGCAGCGGCGCCGGAGGACTGACCACGGTGAAGACCGCCGGCAGCGCAACGGATACCACCTACGGCGTCACCGTGGGTAACGCGGGTACGGCGGCCAACACTCTGACGCTGAATGCCTACGGCGCGGTGACCCAGGCGACCGCGGCCGACAACGTAAGCGCGGGCGGGCTGCAGCTGCTAGGCAACGGACCATACACGCTTAACAACGCGGGCAACGACGTCACCTCCTTTGCGGCGAACGTGGCCGGGAATATCAGCTATCGCGATGTCAGTACCTTCGCCGTCGGCACCGTGACCGACGCGCCGTCCGGGGTCGGTACGACAGGCATCACGACGACTTCGGGTCCCGGCGGAGTTGGTACAGTCACGCTCACGAACGGAGGCACGCTGAACGTCAACTCGCCGATCATTTCCGACGGCAACTTCACCCAGAACGGTGCCGGCGACACAATTCTCGACGCCGACATCGTCACTTCGGTCAGCCTGGTGCTGTTCGCGCGGCCGGTTCTGGTGACCGGTGGGCCGCGGCTGATCGACACGACCCATTCTCCGGCGGTAGGCACCAGCGGGACAATTGAATTTCTGAGCACGCTCGATGGGGGCGGCAATTCCCTTACGTTGAATGCGCAACCGGTGACGGGCAGCATCAGCATCGCGGGCGCAGCCAGCAACCTCGCCAGTTTGACCCTGAACGGCAAGGACATTACGCTTGCCGCGGTGACCACCGGCGGGCCGGTGAGCCTGACAGCGACCGGCTCGATTACGCTCAACAATACGATGACGACCACGGCTGCCGGTCCGGTGACATTCACCAATGGCGGGCTGCTGACGATCAACGGCGATATCGCCGCCGACGGCGCTGTGACGCAGAACGGCGCGGGTGCAGTGACGATCACGGCGCCGCACAGCATCGGCACCACGAGCGATACGGTGAACTTCCTGCGCGCGGTGACGCTCAACGGCGGCGCGAGCGGCCTGGTGACAATCGACACTACGGTGGGCGGCGGCACGGGTGGGGACGTCAGCTTCCAGAGCACGCTGGATGCGGCGACGGCGGCGCCGAATGCCGAGGCGCTGACGCTGAACGCGGGCACGATCGGCAACATCCTGTTCAGCGGCGCGGTGGGTGCGGGGAGCCGGCTCGGGGCGGTGAATATCAGCAACGCGAACAACGTGACTGAATCTGCCGGGATGAAGGTGGCGAGCCTGGAGCAAAGTGCTGGGTCGGGCACGACGACGTTGAACGGCGCGGTGAACACCGATACGGCGACGGGCGTGAAGCTTACTGGCAGCAAGCAGACAGTGAATGCGGGGATCACGACCACCGGCAACGGTGTGGTGAGTTTTACCAACGGTGGGCTGCTCACGTTCAATGCGGACATTGCCGCCGACGGCGCGGTGACGCAAAACGGGGCGGGGGCGGTGCTCATCACCGGCACGCGCGCGATCACCACTACGGGCGATGCGCTTGGCTTTGCCTCGGGGGTGACGCTCGATGGCGGGCCGCTGACGATCGACACCACGCGCGCGGGCGCGGCCGGTGCGAACGTCAGCTTCTCGAGCACGCTCACCGGCACCAGCGACAGCGTGGAGAACCTGAGCGTAAATGCAGGCAGCGGCGGTGACGTGAGTTTCAACGGTGCCGTCGGCGCGACCCGGCTGGGCAGCGTGATCGTTACGCAGGCGAGGAATCTGACCATACAGACGGGCTTCGACGCCAAGACCCTCACGCAGTCGCAGGGCGCGACGGGCGCGCCGTCCGCCACGCCCTCGGTCGGGACTACGACCATCAGCGGAGCGGTGGACACCACCGGCAACACCAGCCTTGCCACCAGCGGCGCGCTGACGGTATCGGGTACGGGTTCGATCGCAGCCGGAGTCGGTTCGACCGTGACTTTGACCAGCGGCGGCGACATGAGCTTGAGCGGCAGCGTGACCGCTCCGGCCGGCGCGACGCTGAACGTGACCGGCACCGACAGGACACTCACCCAGGACGGCGGCACCGTTGCCACGACCGACAGCGCCATCGCGCTGACTGCGGACGAGATGATGCTGACCAGCGCGATCGATTCCGGCAGCGGCGCGGTGACGCTGAAACCGAACAATCCGTCGGACGCGATCCTGCTCGGCGTTGCGACGGCGGCCACGAATAACGCCGCGGCGACTCTGGAACTCTCCAACAGCGAACTCAACACCATCGCCACCACGGGCGGCCTGACGATAGGCGCCGGCGATAACACCGGCGCGATCACGGTGGTGGGCGCGCTGACTCCGACCGCTGCGCAAAACAGCTTCACGCTGTTGAACAACACGGGCGGGATCGCGATCAACGCGCCGATTACCTATGCCGCCGGCAACGGCGACTTGACGCTCACTGCGAACGGCGGCGGCGCGGCGGCCGGAGCGATCACCACCAGCGGCGGCGCGCTGGACGTGGGCGGAACGCTGGCGATGAACGCCGCCACCGGCATCGGTACCCTGGCCTCGCCGATGGTCTTGTCCCACACGAACGGCACCACCCTCACCGTGGCCAACACCACGAGCGGCGGGGTGTTCGAACGCGCGGATCTGGGCGACCTGAATGTCAGTTCGATCAGCAATAGTGCGGCGACGGGCGGCGGCATCAACCTGAACGCCGGCAGCAACCTCAACATCAACGGCACGATCGAGAACAAGACTGGCAACATCCAGTTCGTCGCCGGCAACGACACGGCTTACACGGCGGCCGACGGGTTCGGCCTGTCGCCTGCGTCGGTGCCCGTGGGCACGCTGGGCGGAGTCAATATCAGCGGCCAGGTGATTGCCGACA
This sequence comes from uncultured Enterobacteriaceae bacterium, assembly GCA_964601155.1. Taxonomy (GTDB): domain Bacteria; phylum Pseudomonadota; class Gammaproteobacteria; order Burkholderiales; family SG8-39; genus 2-12-FULL-64-23. Next base: position 9,998 of record CAZRMO010000097.1, on the reverse strand, counting down.
ACGGCGGCGGCATTTCGATTTTCTCTACGGGGGCCGTCAAACAGAGCGCGAGCCTTGCCGCCGGACTGCAAAGCATCCCGGCGACGGAAGGCGAGGCACAGGGCGCGCTCAAGGTGCTCACCTTCAACAACGGTGATCAGGTCGCCGTCATCAACCTGCAAAATAACCTCGCCGACAGCGGCAACAGCATGGGCCCGATTACGCTGGAGGCGAGGCTCGCGGGCTCGATCAATCCGCCGCCCTATGCGCAGAGCAACATCGATTACAAGAGCATCAACGGCACGACCATTTCCGGCATCGGCACGGCGGCCGATTTCTCGCTGGTCGCGCCGAGCCAGACGATAGACCTCGCGCCCGGGGCCAGACTCTCCGGAACCAACGTCAGCCTGATCGCGACCGCGGGGGATGTGACCGTCAATTCGGCCATCACCAACGAGCAGGTCAACGGCGGCCAGTCCGGCGGCTCGCTCAATCTGTACGCGAGCGGCAACATCATATTGAACAACCCCGGCGGCGACAGCGCCGGCGTGGTGATCGGCAAGGACCTGGGCACGCTCGACCTTAAAGGGAACCGGCAATACGAGTTGTTCGACCACACACTGACGCTGGTGGCCAGCGGCGACATCCAGATTCACGGCACGGTCGAAGTGGCGGGCGATCTCGCGCTGCGCGCCAACGCCAGCGCGAGCGAAGCGTCCGGCCCCGGCGGTGTCGCCGGTTTTGACGCGGGCTCGGGCAGCGTGATCCTCGCGGGTTCGGCCGGCAATCCGGTCGAGGTGCGCGCAAACAACATTACCGTCGGCACCATTGACGCAAGCGGCAATCCGCTGCCGGTGCAGAACCTCGTCATCGACGACAGCGGCAACACCGCGGGCAGCGGCCAGTACTTCGATACGACCCTGCGCGCCAACAAGAATCTCGACATCTACCTTAACGGCGACCAAAACGGCCCCGGGACCTCGGGCAACATCCTCATTACCGGCGGCAGCGCTGCGGCGACCTCCAACGGCGTCGCCGGCGTGGGGATCACGAGTTCGGCGCTGGCTGCGATCCAGGGCACCACCATTACTATCCTCGGACTAAAGGGCGGGACGCAGCAGCCCGTAAAGGACCCGGGCACACAAACCGTCAACCCGCTGCTGCCCTACACGACCAACAGCAGCAGCATCACCCTGGACGGCGGCACGGCCACGAGCGATACTGCTGCCGGAGGCGGCGCGCTGGCCGCTGCCGATGCCTTGATGCTCGCCAGCACCAGTAAATTCGTGGACATCGGCGGCAATATGGTTCTGACCGGCGGCACGGCGGATTCAACGAACGGCGGCCAGACTTCCGCCGGCGCCAAGATCGACCCGGCCACCCTGAAATTCAATGTCGGCGGCTACGTCAAGCTCGTCGGCGGCATCGGTGCCGGCGCGCCGGCGGCCATAGCCAACGGCGGCGACATGGAGATCACCATCGGCGGCAAGCTCGACTACACTTATACCGATGCGAGCGGGACGCATACGGCGAAGGACGTCGGTCTGCTGCTCGTGGGCGGGAAAGGCTCGGGCCTGTTTGACCGCCATAACCTGCCGATCACGCTGTATTACGACGTTTCCTCGCAGGTGCTGCTGCGCTTCCCGGCGATCAACGGCGGCGCGGGAGGCGGCTCTTACTTCCTGCAGCCGGATCCGACCAGGACGTCGGCTTTCGTGCAGTCGTTCTCACCGCGCGGTTTCGACGATTCGCTGTTGGGATACGTCATATTCGCCGCCAACGAGGAAGCCCTCGCCGGCCGTATCAACACTAACGTGTCGGACTCGAACGACTCGAGCAAGCCTTCCTGCAACTAAGAGCCATGCCACGACCCACAATCGTATCGACCACATTGCTGCGCCAAGTGCCGCTATTCGCGCGCCTGGACGAGCAGCAGCTCGGCGTGCTCACGCGCGAGCTCGTGCGTAAGGCCTTCGGCCGCAACGTCAAGATCATCGGCGCCGGCGAGCCCACCGACTCGCTCTACATCGTCATCAGCGGCCGCCTCAAGGTGCTGATGAGCGACGAGCAGGGGCGGGAAGTGATCCTGGCGATCCTCGGCCCGGGGGAATACTTCGGCGAGATGGGACTGCTGGACGACAGCCCGCGTTCGGCCAGCGTGGTGACGCTGGAAGCGTGCGAGCTGCTCACCATTTCCAAGACCGATTTCAAGCGCAGCCTGGCGGAGAATTTTGAATTGTCGGTGAATGTGATGCGCGGCCTGGTGCAGCGCCTGCGCGAGGCCGACCGGAAAATCGGCAGCCTGGCGCTGATGGACGTATACGGCCGCGTGGCACGGCTGCTGCTGGAGATGGCCGAGGATATCGATGGGGAGAAGGTGGTAGTCAAGAAGCTGTCCAAGCAGGACATCGCGAAGATGATAGGCGCTTCGCGCGAGATGGTCAGCCGCGTGATGAGGGACCTGCAGCTTGGCGGCTACTTCGAAGTGCGCGGGCGCGTCCTCGTCCTGCGCAACACAATACTGCTCGCAGAATAGGCGCTGCCCGGAACTGTCCGGTCGTATGGCGTACGCGGCTAAGCCGGCTGCGCAGGAATCTGATAGCATGGAAAAAACGCCGGTGTCCGGCCAGCGCGCAGCAGGCGCCAGCCGGCCGGCGCGGGGCAGTGCGCATGCCATTCAATCTTACTGGCTGGCCGCGCGATGCCGACTCGCCGCGGAATAAATGCAGTAGCTGTAAAGGGGAAGAAGCATGCCAGGGCCATCGCCGGTTTCCACAGCGTTGTTGCGCAACGTGCCCCTGCTTTCGGTACTCAGCGAGGACGAACTCGCGCTGCTGGCGCGCGTGGTGTCGCGAAAATCATTCGCGCGCGGGGCGCAGATACTGAACGCGGGCGACCCCACCGACTCCCTATACATTCTGATCAGCGGCCGGATCAAGGTGTTCATGAGCGACCTGGACGGCAAGGAGGTCATCCTGTCGATCCTGGGGCCGAACGAATTCTTCGGCGAGATGGGTTTGATCGACAACAGCCCGCGTTCGGCCAGCGTGGTCGCGCTGGAGCCGTGCGAGCTGATCTCCATTTCCAAGACCGATTTCCGGCGCTGTCTGGCCGATAACTTCGACATGGCCATGACCGTGATGCGCGGGCTGGTGAAGCGCTTGCGCGATGCCGACAGGCAAATCGGCAGTCTGGCGCTGATGGACGTATTCGGGCGCGTGGCGCGTTTGCTGCTGGAGGCGGCCGAAGTCGTCGACGGCGAGAAAGTGGTGACCAGGAAACTGTCCAAACAGGATATTGCGCGCATGATCGGCGCCTCGCGCGAGATGGTCAGCCGCGTAATGAAACACCTGCAGGAGTCGCGCTACATCGAAGTGCGCGGGGATACCATAGTGGTGCGCGAGAATATCCCGCTGCCGGATTAAGGGCAGTTAGCCGAAATCGCCGGCCAACAGTGTTGGGTCCGTCCGCAGGGGTGCCGGATTTTCCTGTTCACCGACAAAAATATGTTAATAATCGTGAACTTGTTCACGGGGTCGCGATGCGAATTTGAGCTAAGTTGAACGATAGGGAACAATTGCGCTGGAGTGCTTGCCGGCTCGGTTGAACCAAGGAGCGACAAGATGAACATTTATCGTCCATGCTTGAAAGCCTTGATGATCGTGGCGCTGGGCTTGATGTCGGGTGCCGCCCTGGCCAGTACGGGCATAGTGACGCAATTGTCGGGCACGCTGTCGGTGCTGAAGGCCGACGGTTCGGTGCGCATCCTGTCGCAGAAATCCGAGGTGGTCAGCGGCGATACCGTGAATACGCAGAAAAACAGCTATGCGCAGATCAAGTTCTCCGATGGCGGGCTGATCACGCTGAAGCCGAACACCAGCCTTAAAATCCAGCAGTTCCGGTTCAAGAAGGAAGAACCGGCCAAGGACAGTTTCATTTTCAACCTGGTCAAGGGCGGCTTGCGCGCGATTACCGGCCTGGTGGGCAAGCGCGGCAACAAGGACGCTTACAAGCTGGACACTGCCACTGCGACCATAGGCATACGCGGCACCAGCTACGGTGCCGACGACTGTCTGACCACGCCTTGCCCGAAGCCCGACTCGAGCGGGAATCTGGAACCCGGGGTGTACGTGAACGTGACCGACGGCGAGATCGTCGTGACCAACAATGCCGGTTCGCAGAACTTTCGTGCCGGCCAGTTCGGCGAGATTTCGGACCGCAACAGCCGTCCGCGCTTTCTGTCTACGGATCCGGGCCTGCAGTTCGTGCCGCCGGCGAGCTTTATCGTGAGCATCCTGACGGGCGCAGCCGCGAACTCGGGCAAGAACCAGGAGTGCGTGGTCCGTCCCTGATTTTTCCGGCTTCCACGGTCCTGACTATCCCCGCTGCGCGCGGGGATTTTTATTTTCGGCTGCTTGGCCATGTTTTGCTGCGCGAGCGGCCAAGCAGGTAAAATGCAGCAACAGACGCTTGCCGGAATATGCGCACCCCGAACCGAACCGAACCACCGCCCCTGCCGGGGAAAATCGCCGCTTTGCTGCGCGAATCCAAGTGGTTTGCGCTGATGGCGCTGGCGCTCTACCTGTTGCTGATCCTGGTGACGTTCGACAAGGCCGATCCGGGCTGGTTTCACAGCACGGCGGCGGCGGGCGCGAGAAACGCCGGCGGGCGCGTCGGCGCCTGGCTGTCGGAGCTGCTGCTCTATGTGTTCGGCGTCTCGGCGTATTGGTGGGTGGTACTGCTCGGCTACATCGTCATCGCCGGCTTCCGGCGGCTGGACGGCAGCCGCCTGCTGGACAGGCGTTCGCTGCTGGTCGCGCTGGCAGGTTTTGTGCTGCTGATCGCCGCCAGCAGCGGCATCGAAGCGCTGCGTTTTTACACGATCAAGGCGGCGCTGCCGCTCGCGCCGGGCGGCATGCTCGGCGCAGTGGTCAGCAGCAGCTTCTCCGCCACTTTCGGTTTCATCGGCGCGACGCTGATATTGCTGACCTTGTTCGCGATCGGCGCAAGCCTGTTCACCGGCATATCCTGGCTGACCGTGGCCGAAGTGATAGGCGCGGCGCTGGAGACGGCGTACGAGTTCGTGCTGCAGAGCTGGCAGCGCCGGCAGGACCGCAAGGCGGGCCAAATCGCGACGCAGGAGCGCGAGGTGATCGTAGAGGAAGACAAGAAGCGCATTATCGAAGACCACGAGCCGATTTTCATCGAAGCGCCGGTGGCGGAGATCGCGAAGTCCGAGCGCGTCACCAAGGAGAAGCAGGTGCCGCTGTTCCAGGACCTGCCCGACACGCCGCTGCCGCCTCTGGCCCTGCTCGACCAGCCGCAGCGCGACGTCGAGGCCATGAGCGCCGAGACCCTGGAATACACTTCGCGCCTGATCGAAAAGAAACTCTCCGATTTCGGCGTCCAGGTGAAGGTGCTGGCGGCTTACCCGGGACCGGTGATCACGCGCTACGAGATCGAACCGGCGGTGGGGGTCAAGGGCAGCCAGATCATGAGCCTGGTGAAGGATTTGGCGCGGGCGCTGTCGGTGGTCAGCATACGCGTGGTCGAGACCATCCCCGGCAAGTCGTGCATGGGGCTGGAGATTCCCAATCCCAAGCGCCAGATCGTGCGGCTGTCGGAAATCCTCAGTTCCGAGATTTACCATGAGATGCACGCGCCGCTGGCCCTGACTCTGGGCAAGGACATCGCCGGCAAGCCGGTGGTCGCCGATCTCGCGAAAATGCCACACCTGCTGGTGGCGGGAACCACCGGTTCGGGCAAATCGGTGGCGATCAATGCCATGATCCTGTCGCTCCTGTACAAGGCCGAGCCGCGCCAGATACGTCTGATCCTGATCGATCCGAAAATGCTGGAACTGTCTGTGTATCAGGACATCCCGCACCTGCTCGCGCCGGTGGTGACCGACATGAAACAAGCTGCAAGCGCGCTCAACTGGTGCGTGGCCGAAATGGAGCGGCGCTACAAACTCATGTCCTGGCTGGGCGTGCGCCAGCTCTCCGGTTACAACACTAAAGTTGCGGACGCGGAGAAGCTGGGCCAGCCGCTGCAGGACCCGACTACGCTGGAGACGGGCGAACCGCAGTTCCTCGCGCCGCTGCCCTATATCGTGGTGGTGATCGACGAGCTCGCCGATCTGATGATGGTGGTGGGAAAGAAGGTGGAGGAACTCATCGCGCGGCTGGCGCAAAAGGCGCGCGCTTCCGGCATACACCTGATCCTCGCGACGCAGCGCCCATCGGTGGATGTGATCACGGGTCTGATCAAGGCCAACATTCCGACGCGCATCTCGTTCCAGGTGTCGAGCAAAGTGGACTCGCGCACCATCCTCGATCAAATGGGCGCCGAGACCTTGCTCGGGCAGGGCGACATGCTCTACCTGCGTCCCGGAACCGGTTTGCCGCAGCGTCTGCACGGAGCGTTTGTCGCCGACCACGAAGTGCACAGGGTGGTGGATTATCTGAAGAAAATGGGCCAGCCCGACTATGTCGACAGCGTGCTCGACGCGGGCGAGCCGGGCAGCGAACTCAACGGCGCGGGCGAAGCGGGTGGCGAGGCCGATCCTCTATACGATCAGGCGGTGGAGATCGTGCTGCGCACGCGCCGCGCTTCGATTTCACTGGTGCAGCGGCACCTGCGCATCGGCTACAACCGCGCCGCGCGCCTGATCGAGCAGATGGAGCAGGCGGGCATGGTCTCGCCCATGCAAACCAACGGCAACCGCGAAGTGCTGGTGCCCAAACGGGCCGAGGGCTGAGCGATGCGGCTGCGCATTGCACGGCTGATGCTCCTTGCGCTGCTGCTGCCGGTCGGCGTCGTGCGAGCGTCCGGCATAGATGCCCTGCACAAGTTCATCGCCACCACCAGCTCAGCGCAGGGCGACTTCGTGCAGAAGGTATATAACCGCAAGCACAAACTGACGCAGGAGGCGAGCGGGACCCTGGCTTTTCTGCGCCCGGGGCGCTTTCGCTGGACGTACGCCAAGCCCTATGCCCAAGTGATTGTCGGCGACGGCAGCAAAGTGTGGATCTATGACGAGGATCTGAACCAGGTCACGGTGCGGCCGCTGGATCGCGCACTCGGCTCGACGCCGGCGGCGCTGCTCGCCGGCAGCGGAGAAATCGAGCGCGCGTTCACCTTGATCGATCAAGGCGAGAAGGACGGCCTGGAATGGGTCGAGGCGCAGCCGCGCGACAAGGATTCCAATTTCGAGAGCATACGCATGGGATTCGGGCCTGCGGGACTGGAGACGATGGAATTGGCAGACAGCTTCGGCCAGACTACGGTGCTCACGTTCACAGACCTGCGCCGCAATCCCAAACTCGACCCGTCGCTGTTCAAGTTCGTGCCGCCCAAGGGCGCAGACGTGATCGGCGCCTCGTAGGAGGGGCGCCCTCGCCCCGATCGGCGCCAACAGGAAGTGCGCTCGGCCCGGGGGCGGGCCTCCCACAACCCACGAACCACGACTCCATGACCGATCTCTTCCCCAAGGCGAAGCCCACAGCACCGCTGGCCGAGGCCATGCGTCCCCGGAATCTGGCCGAGGTCGTGGGCCAGCCGCATTTGCTCGGGCCGGGCAAGCCGCTGCGTCTGGCGTTCGAGTCGGGCAAGCCGCATTCGATGATCCTGTGGGGGCCGCCCGGGGTGGGCAAGACCACGCTGGCACGGCTGATGGCGAACGCCTTCAACGCCGAATTCATCGCGCTCTCCGCGGCGTTTTCCGGGGTCAAGGAAATTCGCGAGGCGGTGCAGCGCGCCGAGACGGTGCTGGCGCAGTCGGGCCGCCACACGATTCTGTTCGTCGACGAGGTGCACCGCTTCAACAAGGCGCAGCAGGACGCCTTCCTGCCTTTCGTCGAGCAGGGTTTATTCACCTTCATCGGCGCCACCACCGAAAACCCCTCGTTCGAAGTGAACAGCGCGCTATTGTCCCGCGCCGCCGTCTATGTGCTCAAGAGCCTCGGCGACGACGAGCTCGGGCAGCTGCTCGAGCGCGCCTTGGCCGGCCCGCTTGCGGGCCTGCAGTTGGACGCTGTTGCGCGCGAGCGCCTGATCGGGCTGGCCGACGGCGATGCGCGCCGCCTGCTCAATCTGCTCGAGATCATCCAGACCGCCGCGGGCGAGAACACGCGCGACATCGACGGCGCCTTCGTCGACAATGCGCTGTCGCGCAATCTGCGCCGTTTCGACAAAGGCGGCGACGCGTTCTACGACCAGATTTCAGCGCTGCACAAGAGCGTGCGCGGCTCCAGCCCCGACGCCGCGCTGTACTGGATGGTGCGCATGCTCGACGGCGGCGCCGATCCGCTCTACCTGGGCCGGCGCCTGGTGCGCATGGCGACCGAAGACGTGGGCCTGGCCGATCCACGCGCGCTGCGCCTCGCGCTCGACGCCTGCGAGACCTACGAGCGCCTGGGCTCGCCCGAGGGAGAGCTGGCGTTGGCCGAGGCCGTGATCTACCTGGCCTGCGCGGCCAAGTCGAATGCGGTGTACCTCGCGTATAATCAGGCCCGTGCGTTCATAGGTCAGGACAAGTCGCGGCTGGTGCCGGAGCATTTGCGCAACGCCCCGACCAAGCTGATGAAGGAACTGGGCTACGGGCACGAATACCGCTACGCGCATGACGAGCCCGACGCCTACGCCGCGGACGAGCAGTACCTTCCGGACGGCATGGTCGAGATGAACTGGTACCGGCCGACCCCGCGCGGCCTGGAGGGCAAGATAGCGGAGAAGCTTGCCTATCTGCGCGAACTGGACAGAAAAGCGAAGAAGTCTTAGAAAGCTCGTCGCAAAATCCTACGCCAGGAATTGCGATCATGGCGAAAACTGTCATTCCGAGGCCAAAGGCCGAGGAATCTGCTTTCTCAACAAGAAAAGCAGATTCCTCGCGATGCTCGGAATGACACCTAATTTTTGAAATGGCTCTTAGCCAGAAATTGACTCACATTTCCGGAATTTCCCCATGCTCGACACTCAGTTATTGCGCAACGACCTCGATGGCGTCACAACGCGGCTCGCGGCGAGGCCCTTCCATCTCGATGGCGCACGGTTTCAGGCGCTGGAACAGGAGCGCAAGCTGGTGCAGACGCGCACCCAGGAGCTGCAGTCCGCGCGCAACAGCCTGGCCAAACGCATCGGCCAGGCCAAGGGCAAGGGCGAAGACGTTTCGGCGCTGATGAATGAGGCCGGCGAGGCCAATGCCGAGTTGCAGTCCCTGGAGGCAAAGCTGCTGCAGATCCAGGCGAAGCTGCAGGATTTTCTGCTGGTGATACCGAACCTGCCGCACACGAGCGTACCCGCGGGACAGTCGGCCGAAGACAACGCCGAAGTGCGCCGCCACGGCGCGCCGCGGCAGTTCGATTTTCCGGTGAAGGATCATGTCGACCTCGGCGAGACCTTGGGGATGCTCGACTTCGCCACCGCCACCAAGATCAGCGGCACGCGCTTCTCGCTCATGACCGGAGCCCTCGCGCGCATGCACCGGGCGCTCGCACAGTTCATGCTCGACGTGCATACGCGCGAACACGGCTACACCGAGGTCTACGCGCCTTACCTGGTGAATGCGGCGAGCATGCGCGGGACCGGGCAACTGCCGAAGTTCGAGGAGGATCTGTTCGCCGTGCAGCGCGGGGAGGAAGGCAAGTTCTATCTGATTCCGACCGCCGAGGTGCCGATCACGAATATCGTGCGCGACGAAATCGTGGCGCTGGAACAGCTGCCGCTCAAATTCGTCTGTCACACCCCGTGCTTCCGCAGCGAGGCCGGCTCCTACGGCAAGGACACGCGCGGCATGATCCGCCAGCACCAGTTCGACAAGGTCGAACTCGTGCAGATCATCCATCCGGAGAAATCCTACGAGGGACTGGAACAGCTGACTGCCCATGCGGAGACGATCCTGCAAAAGCTGGAACTGCCGTATCGCGTGATGGCGCTGTGCGCGGGCGACATGGGTTTCTCGGCCGCCAAGACCTACGACCTGGAGGTGTGGCTGCCGGCGCAGGATACCTATCGCGAGA
>CAZRMO010000096.1:0-15197 GCA_964601155.1 uncultured Enterobacteriaceae bacterium | reverse complement strand
GCACGCCGTACTGGCTCATCAGCGGCCGGGTGAAACGCTCCATGCGCGCGCTGGTAGTGGTGCCGATGCACACCGGCGCATAGCCGGCCGGATGCGCCGCCGAGGGTTCGACTTTCTTCACGTTAGGCGCGGTATGGATCACGGCGTGCCCGGCCAGGTCGAAGCGCGTCTTGCGCCCGCGGTCGAACATGTGAATCTGCGTCGCATCGCGTATGCCGTACAGTGTGCCGTTGAGCGTGACCGTGTCGTTGACGTGCAGCGCGCGAATCGCGGCCTCGTCCACCGGGGTGTTGAAATCGTAATGTGCCATGTGTATGCGCCTCGTTCCGCTAGAACCCGTACGCCACGCCGCCCGGCGTGAACGTGGCGCGCGCGCGCCGCGCCGAATGGCACTGCATGTTCACCGCCACCGGGTTCATGGTGATATGCGTTGCAGCGGTTTCGATGTGCACCGCGAATGCGGTCGCATCCCCGCCCAGACCCTGCGGTCCGACGCCGAGCTGGTTCACCGCGGCGGATAAGGCTTGCTCCAGCTTGGCGCCTTCGGGGTCCGCGCAATGCGAACCCAGCGGCCGCGTCGCCGCCACTTTGGCCAAATGCACGCACAGGTCGGCGGTGCCGCCGACGCCGACGCCGACAATGGTGGGCGGACAGCTCTTGCCCCCCGACTCCAGCACGCAATCGACGACGAAGGTCTTGATCGCATCCACGCCCTCGGCCGGAATCGCCATTTTCAGCCAGGAACTGTTCTCCGAGCCCGAGCCTTTGGGGATCATTTCGATAGCGAGCGTCTCGTTCAGGTCGGAGAAGTCGATGTTGATCACCGGCACGCCGCGGCCGCAGGATGTGTGCTCGTTCACGCGTGTGACCGGGTGCACCACCGAGGAGCGCAGCGGGTGCTCGCGCGTCGCGCGTTCGCAGCCCCTGCGTATCGCCTGCTTCAGCGCATGGCCGTCCACGTTCACGCCCCGGCCTATGACGACGTTGTAGATCGGAATGCCGGTGTCCTGGCACAGCAGGTTGGCGTTGTCCTCGGCCACGCTGATGTTCTTGATCATGGTGCCGAGTACGGTTTTCGCCGTGGCGTCGGTTTCGTCGCGCGCCAGCGCGGCTATGCCGGATTTGATGTCGGGCGGCAGCATTTTCACCGCCCGGATGTACAGCTCCTTGGCTGCTTCCTCCACCTGCTTCAGATCGACGTTCATGTGTGGATTTTTCTTTGTCTCAACGGGTTTGAAATACCGAAAACAACGCAGCGATCTTATACTAATCCGACAGGCTCTATAGCACGAGCGCGAACGCGAGTCCGGCGGCAAGCGCCGCGCCGGCGGCCCAGGCGAGCAGGCTTTTCTGCCAGCCGCGCCAGGGCAGGAACTCCAGCGCGAGCAGGCGCAATCCCCCGGCAAGGTGCGCCGCCAGCAGCAGCACCAGTCCGGCTTCGGCGAACTTCACCAGCGGTTGCTGGGTCCAGCGCAGCAGCGTGTCCAGCCTGGCTTCGCCCTGCAGCGCCTGCCCCAGCGCCCAGAAATGAAACGGCAGAAACAGGGACAGCGCCAGTCCCGACAGCCGATGCACCAGAAACGCCCACCAGGCCGGATGATTGCGCGCGCGAAAGTCGTTCCGCATTCTAGTGTCCCGAATCGCTAATTCGCTGAAGAAAAGACGCCGAGAATCGACGCCATACGGCGTTGCAAATGCTCGCAAGGTGTCCAACCTTGCTGCGCTTTGCGCCTTGTCTGGCGCCGATTTCGCCGCTTTTCCGCTTCAACCATTGTTTCGTCCTCAGGCAATTGTTCAACGAACTAACGATTCGGGACACTAGCTACCCGACGAATACGGCCGCACCAGCGCGCAGCCCGAAGACAAACAAACCGAGCGCGAGCGCGCCGATGACCCAATTCAGCGTGCTGTTGCGCCAGCCCAGCCACTCTTGACACAGGCTGCGCAGCCCGATGGGCGCATGCACCGCGATGGCCAGCACATACAGGCAGTAGAACGCGAGCGCGCCGGCGTTGCCCCTCGTGCGCGCCAGGATGGCCGCGCCGGTCAAGCCATGGTGCACCGCGTAAATGATGGTCGCCAAGTGCACCAGCACGCACAGCGCGAGCACAGCGGCGCTGGCGCGCTGCGCGATCCACAGCCAGGTCTCGAATTTGGCCTTAGGCCCCGGCACCGTCGTGGGCCCGGCTGCGTAAGTCTGCCCGGCGCTGCTCATAACTCTCCTTTCCACGCCGCCAATGCCACCGCGCGCTTGAGCCCGGCGATGGAAGCGGTCGGCACGATGCTCTTCGGGCAGCGCTCGCCGCAACTGAGGTGCGTATGGCAGGCGTGGCAGCCGGCATCTCCCGCAACCGCGGCCAGGCGTTCGCGCTGCTCCGTGTCGCGCACATCGTTGACGAGGGTCCAGGCGCGGTTCAACGCCGCCGGGCCCAGATAATCCGGATTCCAGGAGACGACATCGCAGGAGGCATAGCACACGCCGCAGCCTATGCATTCGATACCGGCATTGGCCGCGACGCGCTGCGGCGAATCCGATGCCACGCGCGCGAACGCGTCCTTGCGCGTGGCGCCCGGCGCGAAGCGGCCGCGCGCGCGCGCCCACTTGTCGAAGAATTCGCGCATGTCGGTCACCAGGTCCTTCACCACCGGCAGGTTGGCGAGCGGGGCGATCTGGATCGCGCCGTCCCTGGCCACTTTCGCCACGTGGGTGCGGCAGGTCCAGCGCGCGACGCCGTTCACCGTCATGGCGCAGGCGCCGCACATGCCGACGCGGCAGGCGAAGCGGTAGGACAGCGTGGGGTCGATGTTGCGCTGGATGTAGGTCACCACATCGAGCACGCTCTGGCTTTCCTGGCGCGGCACTTCGTAGTTGCGGTATTCGCCATCGGCGCCGCCGCGCCAGACCGAGACCTGCAGCATATTCATCGGGCCATTTTACCCATGTTGGCGGCGCCTGGGATTCCGGGTCGCCTGTCTTTGCACTGGGCGCGTCAGCAAGGCCTCAAGCGCTTGCGGCCCGCCGCGCCATCGCCGCGTCCCATGCTTCCGGATTGACCAGGCTGCGCGGCCGCTCCCCGCCCAGCACCTGCAGCACCTGGGTCACGGCCGAGTGCGCCAACTCGCGCAGCGCATCCCCGGAGAGCCCGGCCACATGCGGCGTGAGGATGATGTTATTTAGATCCCACAGCGGGCTGGGCTCGGGCAGGGGCTCTTCCTCGAATACGTCCAGCGCCGCGCTGTCGATCCGCCCCTCGGCGAGCGCGCGCTCCAGCGCTTTTTGCTGCACGATCTTGCCGCGCGCGGTATTGATCAGGATCGCGTGCGGCTGCATGCGCCGCAGCTGCGCCTCGCCTATCATGCCGCGCGAACCTTCGTTGAGTTCGGCATGTATGGAGACCACGTCCGAACGCTCGAGCAGCTCGCCCAGGTCGGCGAGCATGGTCGCGCCCAGCGCCGCGGCTTTCGCCGCCGGCACATGCGGGTCGTAGGTGAGGACCTTCATGCCGAAAGCGGCGATGCACTTGCGCGCCATTTCGCTGCCTATCAGCCCCAGGCCGATGATCCCCAGGGTCCTGCCGTTCACGTCGCGCACGTCGAGATCGGTGCGCTTGGCCCAGGCGCCGCCGGCGCGCACGGTGCGATCGGAGAGGTCCATGCGGCGCGACAGCGACAGCATCATCGCGATGGCATGCTCGGAGACCGGTATCGTACCCAGTCCCGGGTTGTTCGCCACTGCAACGCCATGCGCGGTGCAGGCGGCTACGTCGATCGAATCGGTACCGCGGCCGGATGAGGCCACGACGGCCAGCTGCTTGGCGCCCGCGAGCGCGGCCGCGTCGATGCGGTGCGGATAGCGCACGATGGCGGCGTGCGCGCCCTTGAGCGCCGCCGCGATTTCAGCGGGCGCCGGATGATCCAGCGCCACCACTTCGGCCTGGGTTCGCAGTACCTTGTCCGCGTCGGCGTGGTAAATCCCGCCGACGAGAACTACTTTGGGTCGGGCTAGCGTGTTAGCGGGCAATTGAACCCCGCTCCGCATGGACGAAAATGTATTTCATTGCGAACCTTGACCGAGGAAACTGACTTTCAATTGCCCTGACTTGGGGGATTTAAAAGGGGGCCAAGGAAGGGATGGGACCCTTCCTTTCCCATCCTGGCCCCCTTTTTCAACACTCAAGCGCTCTCGTACAGTCGCGTCAGTACGAACTCCCGATGCCCCAGCGCCTCGGCGGCGGTGAGGCGGCCGTTGGCGGTGCGGAACATGCATTCGAGCAGTGCATCGCCCGCTTGGCTTTGCGTCATTTCGCGGCGCAGCAGTCCGGACACGTCGACGTCGATGTGCTCGGACATGGTGCGCACAGTGCGCGGATTGGCCGAGAGTTTGATCACCGGCAGTATGGGATTGCCGATGACGTTGCCCTGCCCGGTGGGGAACAGGTGCACCACGAAACCCGCCGCCGCCACCAGCGTGACCATTTCGGCCGCGGCCGAGGACGAGTCCATGAACCACAGGCCGGGGCCGGTCGGCACTTCTGCCTTGTCGAGCACGCCGTCCACCATGCACTTGCGCCCTATCTTCTGGATGTTGCCCAGGGCTTTTTCCTCGATGGTGGTGAGTCCGCCCTCGATATTGCCCTTGGTCGGCTGCGAGTCCGACAGGTCGCTGGTCTTGTGCTCTTCGATGATCGCCTGGTAGCGATCGAACATGGCCATGAACTCCTTGCGTATCTTGGGCGTGCGGCAGCGCGCCGCCACCAAATGCTCGCCGCCGGTGATTTCGGTGGTCTCGCCGAACACCAGCGTGGTCTTGTGCGGATAGAGTTTGTCGAAGGCATTGCCCACGGTGGGGTTGGACGCGCAGCCCGAGGTGGTGTCCGATTCGCCGCATTTGGTCGAGACCCACAGGTCCTTCAGCGGGCGCTCGACGCGGCGCAGCTCGGAGGCCCACTGCATGTACTGCTTGGCCGCCTTGGAGGCGCGCATGATGGTGTCATGATCGCCGTGCTGCTCGATGCCGAAGCCGCACACGGGCTTGCCGGTCTTGGCGATGCCGTCCACTACCTTTTTGGTCCAGCCTTCTTCGATGCCGATCACCACCACCGCTGCGACGTTGGGATTCGACCCGGTGCCGATGAGGGTGCGAAAGTGCAGGTCTAGGTCGGCGCCGAACTGCAGCCGGCCATACGGATGCGGAATCGCCATCGTGCCTTTGATGTTGTTGGCGACGGCCTCGCAGGCCGCGTTGGCCAGGTCGTCGACCGGCAGGATGATGACGTGGTTCCGGACGCCGATGCGGCCGTTCTCGCGTTTGTAGCCCCAGAAGGTTGCTTTGGATAGGTTCATTGTCTGCCTCGCTTAAAACGTGTTTGGATACGAGGGGATGCGTCCCCTCGTACTCCCCAGAATTGGCCCGTTGCAAAATACATTTTGCAACGGCGTGTTACCAGCGTTTGGTCTTGATGTTGTGCACGTGCGCGTGTTCGCCGACTTTGAGCGCTGCGACGGTGCGTCCGATGTCGGTGCCGTACTTGATTACGGTGTCGTCCGCCTTGAGCTTCTTGATCGCCAGCTTGTGGCCGATGGGGATGTTGTTTTGCGCGCGCACCTTGATCTGCTTGTCCTGGTCCATGATCCAGCCGGTAAGCAGCTGGCCGGATTTGATACCCTCGACCACGACCACGCCGACCGAGTCGTGTTCGTCATGCACTACGAAATGGATCATGCTTTCACCTCCTTAACCAGGTTTAGATGTTCGAAACCGCGCTGTCGGCATCCGGGGGCAATCGTGGCCGGTCGCATCCCCGCCAGGCGGGGCCCCTGCATCCTGCTCACGCCCCCTCTTTGTTAGCCCGCAGGCGGCTGCGGAACGTAGATAGTAGGCGCCGCTGCCGCCAAAGTCAACTATATGAGTTGTATGATATAGATGATGTGCTAAACTGGTTTCATGCACGCCGCACAGCGAATCGTCGGAACTCCGGGCGCGGACACGGGCGGCCAGCTGCCCTTGTACCGCGAGGTGAAGCGCCTGCTGACGCAAAGCCTGGCCGAAGGCGAATGGCAGCCGGGCGTGGCGCTGCCCTCCGAGACCAGGCTGGGCGAGCGCTTCGGCGTTTCCATCGGCACCGTGCGCAAGGCAATCGACGAGCTGGTGGCCGAGCGCATCCTGCAGCGCCACCAGGGCCGTGGCACCTTCGTCGCCAGCCACAACGCGCGGCGCATGTTGTTCCATTTTTTCCACATCGTCCCGGCTGGTGGCGGCAAGGAGCAGCCGCAAACGGAGCTCCTGTCCTTCGAGCGCGCCAAGGCCGACGCCGATTGCGCCAGGCGTCTGGACATCGCGCAGGGCGCGTCGCTGTTCAGAATCCGGAACCTGCTGCGGCTTTCAGGCAGGCCGGTGGTGCTGGATGAAATCACGCTGCCGGCGGAGCGCTTTCCGCGCCTGAGCGAAAAGGTGTTCCGCGAGCGCGACAGCACCATCTACCAGCTTTACCAGGAACGCTACGGCATCAACATAGTGAGAAGCGCCGAGCGCCTGAGCGCTGCGCTCGCGGACCGACTCAGCGCGAAGCTGCTCGACATCCCTGCGGGCTCACCGCTGTTGCGCATCGAGCGCATCGCGCTGACCTATCACAATGCGCCGGTGGAACTGCGCTCCAGCCTGGTCAACACGGCGGAACACGAATACTTCAGCGACCTGGGCATGACCTGAGGCTAGCCGGCCGCGCGCGCTTCCAGCGCTTCGACCGCCGGCAGTTTCTTGCCTTCGAGGAATTCGAGGAATGCCCCGCCCGCGGTCGAGATGTAGCCGATTTCCTTGGCCACACCGAACTTGTTGATGGCGGCGACGGTATCGCCGCCGCCGGCGATCGAGAAGGCCTTGGAGGCGGCGATCGCCAGCGCCAGCGTCTTCGTGCCCTGCGCGAACTGGTCGAACTCGAACACCCCCACCGGACCGTTCCAGACGATGGTGCCCGCGCGCTTAAGACTTTCGGCCAGCCGCACCGCGGTCTCGGGCCCGATATCGAGGATCATCTCGTCCGCTGCGACGGCGGCAGCGGGTTTCACCGTCGCGGCCGCGCTCGCGGCGAGTTCCTTCGCGACCACCACGTCCGTCGGAATCGGCACCGCGGCGCCGCGCGCCTGCATCGCCGCCATGATGTTCTTCGCTTCCCCGACCAGATCCGCTTCGGCCAGCGACTTGCCTGTCGGCAGTCCCGCCGCGAGCATGAAGGTGTTGGCGATACCGCCGCCGACGATGAGCTGGTCCACCTTTTCCGCCAGCGCCGCGAGGATGGTGAGCTTGGTCGACACCTTGGACCCGGCCACGATCGCGATCAAGGGGCGCGCCGGATGCGCCAGCCCCTTGCCCAGCGCTTCGAGTTCCGCCGACATCAGCGGCCCGGCGCAGGCGACAGGGGCATACATGGCCGCGCCGTAGGTCGTGGCTTCGGCGCGGTGCGCGGTGCCGAACGCGTCGTTGACATAAATGTCGCACAGCGCGGCGATGCGCCGGGCCAGCGCCTCGTCGTTCTTCTTCTCGCCTTTGTTGAAGCGGCAATTCTCCAGCAGCACCACCTTGCCGGCTTCGACCTGCACCCCGTCGACCCAGTCGCGCTTAAGCGGCACCTCGACGCCGAGCAGTCCGGACAGGTGGCGCGCAACCGGCGCCAGCGACTCGGACTCGCTGAATTCGCCCTCCTTCGGCCGGCCGAAATGCGAGGTCAGCATCAGGCGCGCGCCCGCAGCGAGCGCGAAACGGATGCCCGGCAGCGCCGCGCGGATGCGCGTGTCATCGCTGATTACGCCGTCCTTGGCGGGAACGTTGAAATCCACGCGGATCAGCACGCGCTTGCCGCGCAGGTCGAGGTCGGTCATTTTCAGGATAGCCATGTCTTCCTTCCCGCACGAATCCGGCGTCATCGTCGCGCCGCAGCGCGACTTATTTCGCGTTCATAAATGCAACCGTGGTATCGAGCATGCGGTTGCTGAAGCCCCATTCGTTGTCGTACCAGGACGAGGCCTTCACCAGCGTTCCGCCCGATACCTTGGTCAGAGTGGAATCGAAAATGCTGGAATGCGGATTGTGGTTGAAGTCCACCGACACCAGCGGATCCTGGTTGTAGGCGAGAATGCCCTTCAGGCTGCCTGCGGCCGCCTCCTGCATCACCTGGTTTATCTCCTCCACGCTGGTCGCGCGCTTGGCGATGAAAGACAGGTCGACGATGGAAACGTTGATCGTGGGCACGCGGATGGCATAGCCGTCGAGCTTGCCGTTGAGTTCCGGCAGCACCAGGCCCACGGCCGAGGCCGCGCCGGTCTTGGTCGGAATCATGGAGTGGGTGGCCGAGCGCGCGCGGCGCAGGTCCGTATGGTAGACGTCGGTCAGCACCTGGTCGTTGGTGTAGGCGTGAATGGTGGTCATCAGGCCGCTTAGCAGGCCGATCTTGTCGTGCAGCGGCTTGACCATCGGCGCGAGGCAGTTGGTGGTGCAGGAGGCGTTCGAAATCACCGTGTGCGCGGCCTTGAGCACATTGTGATTCACGCCGTAGACGACGGTGGCATCGACGTCCTTGCCGCCGGGGGCGGAGAGCAGGACTTTTTTCGCGCCGGCCTTGAAGTGGGCGCTTGCCTTCTCCTTGCTGTTAAAGAGCCCCGTGCACTCCAGCACCACGTCCACGCCCAGCTCTTTCCACGGTAGCTCGGCCGGATTACGCACGGCGCAAACGCGGATCTTGTCCCCGTTCACGATCATGAAGTCGCCCTCCACGGCCACCGTGCCTGGGAACTTGCCGTGGGTGGTGTCGTAGCGGGTCAGATGGGCATTGGTCTGGGCATTGCCCAGGTCGTTTACGGCGACGATCTGGATATCGTGTTTCTTGCCGCCCTCATAATGCGCGCGCAAGATATTACGTCCTATGCGGCCATAGCCGTTGATTGCGACTTTGATAGTCATGACTTGCTCCTAGCGAAAAATGTGAACTACGGGTTTGCGCGGATAGCCGCAGATATACACGGACGATCTCGGGCCCGGTTTGAGAAAGATCAATCCGCGACCAAACACAAGGATACGCTCAGATTACGCTTTTCACCGCATCCACTACCTTGTCCACGCTAAAACCGAAATACTTGAACAATTCCGGGCCCGGGGCGGATTCGCCGTAGCGGTCGATGCCGATCACTGCCCCTTCCAGGCCCACATATTTGCGCCAGTAATCCGACACGCCCGCCTCGACCGCGACGCGCGGCACGCCGCGCGGCAGCACGCTTTCGCGGTAAGCGGCATCCTGGCGGTCGAATACGCTGGTCGAAGGCATGGAAACCACGCGCACGCGCACGCCCTGCTGCGTCAGCGCCGCCTGCGCGCCGATGGCGAGCTGAACCTCCGAGCCCGTCGCCAGAATCAGCGCCTGCGGCGCACCCGGGCAATCGGCGAGCACATAAGCGCCGCGCGCGATCCCCGCGAGCGCCTGCGCGTCGCGTTTCTGGAACGGCAGATTCTGGCGCGAAAACACCAGCGCGCTCGGGCCATCGCGGCGTTCCACCGCCTCGATCCAGGCCAGCGCCGATTCCACCGTGTCGCACGGCCGCCACACGTCCAGGTTGGGCATGAGCCGCAGACTGGAGACGTGCTCGACCGACTGGTGCGTGGGACCGTCCTCGCCCAGACCGATCGAGTCGTGGGTAAACACGAAAATATTGCGCAGCTTCATCAGCGCCGCCATGCGCAGCGCGTTACGCGCGTAATCGGAGAACGTGAGGAAGGTGCCGCAAAACGGCATGAGCCCGCCGTGCAGCGCCATGCCGTTGGCGATCGCCGCCATGCCGAACTCGCGCACGCCGTAAGATAAATAGTTACCGCCGCCGCTCGCGCCCACCGGCTTCGCGCCGGACCAGTTGGTCAGGTTCGAACCGGTGAGGTCGGCCGAGCCGCCGACGAATTCGGGCAGGGCCGGGGCCAGGCCCTCGATCGCGTTTTGCGAAGCCTTGCGCGTGGCGATGGTCTCGGCCTTGGCGTCGATCTTGGACAACAACGCTTCGCAATGCGCCTTCCAGTTCGCGGGCAGATCGCCCGCCGTGCGCCGCCTGAACTCGCGCGCGAGCTCCGCATGTTGTTTCTCGTAGGCGCCGAAACGCTGGTTCCATTCGCTTTCGAACGCAGCGCCGCGCTCGCGCGCGTCCCAGCCATCGTACACGCTCTTCGGCACTTCGAACGGCGGGTAATTCCAGCCGATCGCCGCGCGCGTGGCCGCGACCTCCTTTTCGCCCAGCGCGGCGCCGTGCGCGTCGTGCGATCCGGCCTTGTTCGGCGCGCCCTTGCCGATGACCGTCTTGCAGCAGATCAGGCTCGGCCGGTCGGTCACCGCCTTGGCCGCGGCGATCGCGCGGTCCACCGCGTCCACGTCGTGGCCGTCCACCGCGGGAATGACGTGCCAGCCGTAGGCCTCGAAGCGCTTCGGCGTGTCGTCGGTGAACCAACCCTGAACCTTGCCGTCGATGGAAATGCCGTTGTCGTCGTACAACGCGATCAACTTGCCCAGCTTGAGCGTGCCGGCGAACGAGCAGGCCTCGTGCGAAATGCCTTCCATCAGGCAGCCGTCGCCGAGGAACGCATAGGTATGATGATCGACGACGGACACGCCCGGCCGGTTGAATTCGGCGGCGAGCAGGCGTTCCGCAAGCGCCATGCCGACCGCATTGGCTATGCCCTGGCCCAGCGGCCCGGTCGTGGTTTCGACGCCCGGGGTCACGCCCACTTCGGGGTGGCCCGGTGTCATCGAATGCAACTGGCGAAAGCGCCGCAGCTCTTCCAGCGGCAGGGCGTAGCCGCTCAGGTGCAGCAGCGAATAGAGCAGCATCGAACCGTGGCCGTTGGACAGTACGAAACGGTCGCGGTCGGCCCATTTCGGGTTCGCCGGATTGTGACGCAGGTGGCGGTTCCATAATGCGACTGCGATTTCCGCCATGCCCATGGGCATGCCGGGGTGGCCGGAATTGGCGGCTTGCACCGCGTCCATGGACAGGGCGCGGATGGCGTTGGCTAGGTCGGCGGTGGGTGTTTTCATGGCTGAGGGGAGGAGGCGAAGGGGTGATTATCGTCGAAGCGCCACTATTTTTCCAATGCGGCGGCCAGAAAGCTGTGCGAAACGATGCCGCGCCTAAGCGCGGCGCTTGCGGTCCATGAGCTGCAGGATCATGGGCGTGAAAATAAGCTGCATCGCCAGCTCCATCTTCCCGCCCGGCACCACGATGATATTGGGCCGCGACATGAACGAGTCGTGCAACATGGTGAGCAGATAAGGCAGATCGATCCCCTTGGGATTGGCAAAGCGGATCACCAGAAAGCTCTCGTCGGCGCTGGGAATGTCGCGCGCGATGAAGGGGTTCGAGGTATCGACCGTGGGCACGCGCTGGAAATTGATATGCGTCTGCGCGAATTGCGGCACGAGGTAATTCACGTAATCGGGCATGCGCCGCAGTATAGTATCCACCACCGCCTCGGTGGAGTAGCCGCGTGTGGCCTTGTCGCGATGCAATTTCTGGATCCATTCCAGGTTGATCGTGGGCACGACGCCCACCAACAGGTCCGCGTGGCGTGCGATATTGACCTTGTCGGTGACTACCGCACCGTGCAAGCCCTCGTAGAACAGCAGGTCGGTGCCCGGCTGCACTTCCTCCCAGGGCGTGAACGTGCCCGGTTCCTGCTTGTAGGGCGCCGCCTCGACCTCGTCGTGCAGGTACTTTCGGCTGCGCCCGCCGCCGCTCGCGCCGTAACTCCCAAACAGCGCCTCGAGTTCCTCGAACAGGTTGGCTTCGGGGCCGAAATGACTGAAGTGATTATTGCCGCTTTGCGCAGCCTCGGCCATTGCCGTTTTCATCCCCTGGCGGTCGTAGCGGTGGAACGCGTCGCCCTCGACGATCGCGGCCTTGAGCTTCTCGCGCCGGAAAATGTGCTGGAAAGTGCGCGTCACCGAAGTGGTGCCGGCGCCGGACGAGCCGGTGATCGCTATGACCGGGTGCTTCACTGACATTATGGCTGACCCCCTTTTATCGAATTACGTCCGGCTTCACTGCTGCGTGAACAGCGAGCGGGTGTTGAATAGCGGCGAGGTAAACGGCTGGTCCACGCCGCGGTCGTATTCGTCATGATAGCGCGCGATGCGCTCGACCTCTTCCTTCGAGCCCAGGATCACCGGCGCGCGCTGATGCAGGCCCTGCGGCGCGACTTCGAGCAGGCGGGCGCGCCCGGTCGAGGCCACACCCCCGGCCTGCTCCACCAAATACGCCATCGGATTGGCCTCGTACAGCAGGCGCAGGCGCCCCGCTTTGGCCGGATCCTTGCTGTCCTTCGGGTACATGAACAAGCCGCCACGCATCAGGATGCGGTGCACCTCGGCGACGAACGAAGCAATCCAGCGCATGTTGAAGTCCTTGGCGCGCGGCCCGCTCCTGCCGGCGAGGCATTCCGATATGTAGCGCTGCACCGGTGGCTCCCAAAAGCGCTCGTTGGAGGCATTGATCGCGAACTCGCTCGCCTCAGCCGGAATGCGCAGGTCGGGATGGCTGAGGATGAACTCGCCGATTTCCCGATCCAGGGTGAATCCGTGCACGCCGTATCCCAGGGTGAGCACCAGCATGGTGGTCGGACCATAGATGGCATAGCCGGCGCAGACCTGCTCGGTCCCCGGCTGCAGAAAATCCTGCGCCGTCGGCTCGCTGATGCCCTCGGCACAGCGCAGCACCGAAAAGATCGAGCCCACCGCCACATTGACGTCGATATTGCTCGATCCGTCCAGCGGGTCGAAGGCGAGCAGATAGCGGCCGCGCGGATATTGCGCCGGGATCGGACACACCGCCTCCAGCTCTTCCGAGACCATGGCGGCGAGGTGGCCGCCCCATTCGTTGGTGCGCAGGAAGATGTCGTTCGCCATTACGTCGAGCTTCATCTGCCGCTCGCCCTGGACGTTTTCGCTTCCGGCCGCCCCGTGCACTCCGGCCAGCGCGCCCTTGCCGATGAGATAGGCGATACGCTTGCAGGCGAGTTGAATGTCGTTCAGCAGTGCGGTGAATCCGCCCGTGGCCTGGCTGTATTTTCTCTGCTCGCCGATGATGAATTCGGTAAGCGTACTTTTCAGCGGCATATCCCCTCCCTGTTTCAGCCGCGCAACGGCAATTCCGTCAGGCGCTGCCTATCATTATCGTGCCGCGGCCGGCCGCAGTGCGTTGGCGTGCAGCTGCTGCAACTGCGCCAGCGTGAGATACGGCCCGCCGGCGCGCTTTGCGTCGCCCGCATCGAGCGGCGTCTCCGGGTCGCCAAGGCTCTGCAGCAACAGATCCGCTGCGCTGAAATCCTGCCCCTCGCTCCAAACGGTAGGCGTGACCACCGTATACAGCCCGGCGGCCTTGGCCGAGCGCAGGCCGTTCACCGAGTCCTCGAAAGCGACGCAATCCCGTGCCTGCAAGCGCAGCATACCAAGCGCCCGCGTATAGATGTCCGGCGCCGGTTTCTTGCTCGGCACCACGTCGCCGCAGGCCATGGCCTCGAACCAGTTCCACGCATCGGCGCCGAATTGGGCACCGATCAGCGCCGAAATATTGGCCGAGGTCGTAGTCGAGGCGATGCCCAGGCGCAGGCCCGCCGCGCGCGCCTCGCCGATCAGCCGCGCCACGCCGGGCCGCAACGGCGCGCAGCCGTTGGCGATCAGTTCGCCGTAGATGCGCGTCTTGCTGCCGTGGATGAGCTGCACCATGCGCAGGAGTCTGGCCGCCTCCTGCGGCTCCAGCCGCAGCGAAGCGATATAGACCTCGATGCGCTCCTTGCCGCCGGAGGTGCGCAACAGTTCAGCGTACTCGCCGCGGCTCCAGTCCCAGGACAAGCCGTGCTCCAAGAACGCGGCGTTGAACGCCTGGCGGTGGGCTTCCTCGGTATCCGCGATGGTGCCGTCGACGTCGAAAATCAGCGCCTTTATGCTCAACTTTACTCCCCTGCAAACGTCAGGCTAGATCGTCTTGCCGCGGAACACGACCATCGCCGCGCCCTGCGTCTGCTTCAGTTTGTCGTAGCCGACCAGGCGCACGTGGTTGTTCGGGTTGGCCTTGTGGCAGGCCTCGGCTTCGGCGAGGATGCGGTCCACATTGGTCTCGCCGAACAGCGGCAGCTTCCACATGTACCAGTAATCCTCCATCAGGTGCGACGGTTCGGTGTGCTCCAGCGCCGGCGCCCAGCCGCGTTTGACGATGAATTCGACCTGCTTGCGGATGCGCTCCGGCGTCATCGCCGGCAGGTAGGAAAAGGTGCCGAATTTGCGCGTCGACGGATCCGACAGCCGCGACTTGTAGTCTTGCATTTCGCTCATGTTCTTGCTCCCGTAAAATTCCGATGCCGATCAGGCGTGGGCCATGTCGAGCTTGTCGACGGTATCGAATTCGAACTTGATTTCCTTCCAGGTCTCCATCGCCGCCTTCAGCTCCGGGCTGCTCTTGGCTGCCGCAAGCAGGATGGCCTTGCCTTCCTTTTCCACCTGGCGGCCCTGGTTGCGCGCCTCGACGCAGGCTTCCAGCGCGACACGGTTGGCGCAGGCGCCCGCGGCATTGCCCCAGGGGTGTCCGAGCGTGCCGCCGCCGAACTGCATCACCGAATCGTCGCCGAAAATCGCGACCAGCGCCGGGATGTGCCAGACGTGGATGCCGCCCGAGGCCACCGGGAACAGGCCCGGCATGAAGCCGAAGTCCTGGTCGAAAAAGATGCCGCGCGCGCGGTTCTCGGGTATGAATCGCTCGCGCATCAGGTCGATCCAGCCCAGCGTCGCTTCGCGGTCGCCTTCGAGCTTGCCCACCACGGTGCCCGAATGCAGATGGTCGCCGCCAGAGAGCCGCAGGCATTTCGCCAGCACGCGGAAGTGGATGCCGTGGTGGCGGTCGCGGTCGAGCACCGCGTGCAGCGCGCGGTGCACATGCAGCAGGATGCCATTGTTGCGGCACCAGTTGGCGAGCCCCGTGTGCGCGCAGAAACCGCCGGTGAGAAAATCGTGCATGATGATCGGCATGGCTAGGGATTTGGCGTGCTCGGCGCGCTTGTACATTTCCTCGGGCGTGGGCGCGGTGACGTTGAGGTAATGCCCCTTGCGCTCGCCGGTCTCGGCTTCGGCCTTTTTTACCGCCTCGGCGACGAAATCGAAGCGCTGGCGCCAGCGCATGAA
>CAZRMO010000095.1:0-15199 GCA_964601155.1 uncultured Enterobacteriaceae bacterium | reverse complement strand
CACTGCGGCACGTACGGATAGTAGCCGGCGGGATTGGGGCAGTAGTACCAGTACTGCTGCGTGCCCGATGCCAGTGGCGCAACGGCACCTGGCGGCAGATAGGGGTCGGGATAGGGGTAGACAGGGGCCGGATAGAAATACCAGCTTCCTCCGACGATCCACCACCATCCGCGGCGGCCGTCATGCCGGCCGTGATGCCACCGGCCGCCGCGCCATCGCGCGAAGTCATGTTCGTGGAAGCGGTGAATGTCGCCGTGCCAGCGTTCGTGCCGTTCGTGTTCGTACCGTTCGTGTTCGTGCCGTTCGCGTTCGTACCGTTCGTGTTCGCCGCGGCGATGATCGCGTTCGTCCGCCGCAGCCGGACCGGCCGCCAGCACCGACGCCATGAGGACCGCAAGCAGGCCGCCGACGATTTTCGTAGCGCTGATGCGCGCGGGTATTTTCCGTTTCATGTTTACACGCGTCCCAGGAGATTTCCAGGCTCAGCGCACGCCCGGAGGCGGGGGCGGCGGGTAACCGGGTGGCGGGGGCGGAGGCGTATGGCTGCGCGGCGGCGGAGGCGGCGGCGAGTTGTATGAGGGCACCGACGCCGATCTCATCTGCCCGGATACCGGAACGCGATCGCCCTTCGCGTACATGCACTGAACGTAGGCATTGTCGTAGTGGCGCTGCGCGGCATAGCCTGAGGCCTGGCCGGAGCTCGCGCCGATGGCGCTGCCTGCGAGCAAACCCATCCCCGCGCCGACGCCAGCGCTCTCGTGTCCTCCCATGGCCGCGCCCGCCAGCGCGCCGATTCCGGCGCCGATGGCGGCGCTTGTCACGCCTTTGGCGACGGCCGCATCGTTGGCGCTCGCGCCGCCGATCTGGCTGAGCGCGTATTGCCTGCAATCGGCATCGTCTGCGCGGAACTGATCGAAACTCTTGCCCGTGCCGGGCATCACCATGACGCTGGGGCCGGTCGGGATGGTGGCGCAGGCGCCGAGCAGCAGCAGCGCTGCAAGAGGTGAGAGACGCAATAACTTGTGCTTGTTCATTATCGACTGCTCCGGGTAATTAGCGGGGCGGCTGCGCCGGCACGCGTTGCCAGCCGGCCGGACATTCGCTTACATAGGGGTAATAGCTCTTCGATTCCGCGCAGTAGTACCAGTATGCCGGAGCTGGTGCCGCCCGGGCTGGGCTCTGCTCGACGTAGACCGGCGGCGCGGATTGCACCACGACCGGAGGATAGGCGTACGCAGGATACGGATAGCCGTAGTAAGGCGAGTAATAGCCCGGCGCGTAAAGCGGAACGCCTAGGGTGACGCCGAAGCGCACATGTCCGTCGTGATCGGCCATCGCCGAACCGCTCGCCAGCGCTCCGAACAGGACTAGGAGCGAAATCCCAGTCGTCTTGAGCAATGTCTTCATGATCCAAGGCTCCACTGTTTTATACCTGCACGTAGGTTAACAAGTTCGCTCCAAGAGTGGGGTAATGAATTGTTTCAATTTGTAAATGCCGGACGGCACCGCTGAGACCTTGCCTATTCGACTATAATACCGACCATTCATCCGCGAACCACGGCTGTTTCGGTTGCGCACCGTGAGCATCGTCGGTAGAGTGCCATGTCGCGGCTGTCTCGTCTGAGGTCGCGCCGATGACGACCGTATCGAAAATTCCATTATGCGCCGCGAAAGAGATATGTCCAGCAATGTGGCCGATTTTGCTTTCGGCGGCACCGCCAGCGCCGCGCGCGACATGCTTGTTCGGTTCCCGCTGTTGCTGCGCGACTTGAAGCGATTCGTGCAGTCGCGCTGGCCGATGGCAGAAACAGGGCGCGGTGCGCTCGCGCGCACGATGACGGCCGTGACGCTGCTTGCCGTTGCGGCGATCAGCGGCTGCGCGCCGGTCGGCCCGAATTTCAAGACACCCGAAGCGCCGCAGGCCAGGCGCTACACGGAGTCGCCGCTTGCGGCGCAGACGGCAAGCGCCGATACCGCTGCCGGCAGGGCGCAGCGCTACGTGGCTGGCGGCGAGATCCCGGCCGACTGGTGGCAGCTGTTTCGCTCGCAAGCGCTCGACAAGCTGGTACGCATGGCGCTCGCCGACAGCCCGACGCTGGACGCGGCGCGCGCGGCCCTGGTGCAGGCGCAGGAGAACCTCAACGTGCAGTACGCGGTGCTCTATCCGAGCGTAGACGCGTCTGCCGGGGTAAAGCGCGAGCAGACTACCGGCGCTTCGATGGGCCTGGCGAATTCACCGTCAAACATGTTCACGCTCTACAACGCGTCGGTGAACGTATCCTATGCTATCGACGTCGCCGGCGGCGCGCGGCGCGAGCTGGAGGCGCTGCTCGCGCAAATCGACTACCAGAGGCTGCAGCTCGAGGCCGCCCATCTTACGCTCGCCGGCAACGTCGTCACCGCGGCGGTGCAGGAAGCATCGCTGCGCGCGCAGATCGGCGCCACGCGCGAGGCGGCCGAGGCGCAGGAGAAGATTCTGGGCCTGGTCGAAAAGCAGTTCGCGCTCGGCGCCGTGTCGCGCGCCGAAGTGCTTGCGCAGCGCGCGCAATTGGCGCAGCTGCGCGCCACGCTGCCGCCGCTGGAGAAGGCGCTTGCCCAGACGCGCAACGCGCTCGCCGCGCTGGTCGGCCGCTTTCCCGCCGATGCGGGGCTGCCCGAATCGGAACTCACGCAGATGCGACTGCCGCAGGCGCTGCCGCTCAGCCTGCCTTCGGAGCTCGCGCGCCAGCGGCCCGACATCCGTGCCGCCGAGGCGCTGTTGCACAAGGCAAGCGCCGCGATCGGCGTCGCCGAGGCGGCGAAATACCCACAGCTCACGCTGAGCGCCAGCTACAGTTCGACGGCGCTCCGGTCGGCGAGCCTGTTCGGCAGCGCGGCCTCGGCCTGGAGCCTGGGCGCTGGCCTGCTGCAGCCGATTTTTCATGCCGGCTCGCTGGAGGCGCAGCGGCGCGCAGCAGTTGCCGCCTACGATCAGGCGCGCGCGCAATACCGGCAGACCGTGCTCGGGGCATTGCGCAATGTCGCCGACGTGCTCGAGGCGCTCGACGGCGATGCGCGCACGCTCAAGGCGCAGGCCGACGCCGAGGCTACCGCACGCGAGAGTCTGGCGATTGTGCACCAGCAATTCGAGCTTGGCGCGGCCAACTACCTTGCCCTGCTCAACGCTGAGCGGCAGGCATACCAGACGAAAATCGGGCTGGTGCAGGCGCAGGCGGCGCGCTTTGCCGATACCGCGGCGCTGTATCAGGCCCTGGGCGGCGGCTGGTGGCACCGCACGGAAAACATAGGGAAAGGGAGCGTGCAGCAATGATCAAGCGCATGGCCGTGATGCTGGTGCTCGTCGGCGTCGTTTTTGGAGGCGTCTTCGGCTTTCAGGCATTCAAGTCGAAGATGATCCGCAAGTATATGAGCGCCCCACAGCCGCCACAGACGGTGTCGGCCACCAAGGTGGAGTTCCAACAATGGCAGACGCGGGACCGCGCGGTGGGCACGTTGCAGGCTGTGCGCGGCGCCGACCTTGCGCCCGAAGTCGCAGGCATCGTGCAGGCGATTCATTTTCGCTCGGGCGAGCAGGTGAAGGCCGGTGCGCCCCTGGTGCAGCTCAACGCCGACGCCGACGTAGCCAGCCTGAAGGCGCTCGAGGCGTCTGCGGCGCTCGCCGAAACCACCTTCCGCAGGGACAGCAAACAGCTCAAGGTGCAGGCGATCAGCCAAGCGACGCTAGACGCCGACGCCGCTGCGTTGAAGCGTGCGCAGGCACAGGTCGAGGCACAACGGGCGCAGGTGGCGAAGAAGCTGATCCGCGCGCCTTTCGCCGGCCGCGTGGGTATCCGCGCGGTGGACTTGGGCCAGTACCTGAGCCCGGGAACGAAAGTGGTGACATTGCAGGCGCTCGACCCGGTGTTCGTCGACTTTCTCGTGCCCCAGTCCGCGCTCGCGCACTATGCCATCGGGCAGACGGTGATGGTGTCGACCGACAGCTTCCCCGGCGAAAAATTCGAGGGCCGCGTCTCTGCGCTCGACGCCAAGGTGGATCCGGCGACGCGCAACATTAAAGTGCGCGCCACGGTGCGCAACCCGAAGCAGCGGCTGCTGCCGGGCATGTTCGCGACGGTCGAGACCGCCTTGGGCGGCCCCGCGCGCCTGCTCACGTTGCCGCAGACGGCGATCTCCTTCAATCCTTACGGCAACACCGTGTTCGTCCTCGAGGAGAAGAAGGGCGCCGGCGGCAAGGCCGAGTTCGTGGCGCAGCAGAAGTTCGTCACCACCGGCGCGACGCGCGGCGATCAAATAGCGGTGCTGTCGGGCCTGAAAGAGGGCGAGACGGTCGTGACATCGGGCCAGATCAAGCTGCGCAGCGGCTCCGCGGTCGTGGTCAACAACGCGATCCAGCCCTCGAACGACGCTGCGCCGCGGCCCGTGGACGAGTGAAGCGGCAGCGATGAAGTTTACCGATATCTTCATCCGGCGGCCGGTGCTCGCGACCGTGGTGAGCCTGCTATTGCTGGTGATCGGGCTGCGTTCGGTGACGCTGCTGCCGGTGCTGCAGTACCCGCGCACGCAGAACGCCGTGGTCACGGTGCAGACCGTCTACACCGGCGCGGATGCGAATCTGGTGGCGGGCTTCATCACCACGCCGCTGGAGAATTCGATCGCGCAGGCGAACGGCATCGACTACATGACTTCCTCGAGCACGTCCAACGTGAGCACCATCACGGCGAACCTGCGGCTCAATTACGACGCCGACAAGGCGCTCACCGAAATCAACACCAAGGTGAACGCGGTGCTGAACGAGCTGCCGCAGGGCTCGCAGCAGCCGACCTTGAACGTGAAAATCGGCCAGACCACGGACGCCATGTATATCGGCTTCGCCAGCAAGGTGCTGCCGCCCAACAAGATCACCGATTACCTGGTGCGGGTGGTGCAGCCCAAGCTGCAGGCGGTGGAAGGCGTACAGACCGCTGAAATCCTCGGCGCCAAGCGGTTCGCGCTGCGCGCCTGGCTCGACCCGGTGAAACTCGCCGCCTACGGGCTCACGGCGGCCGACGTGCGCGCCGCGCTCGCGGCGAACGATTTCCTTTCCGCCGTCGGTTCGACCAAGGGGCAGATGGTGCAGGTGGTCCTCACCGCCAGCACCGGCCTGCATTCGCTGGCGGAATTCCGCAACATGGTACTGAAGCAGCAGAACGGCGCCGTGGTGCGCCTCGCGGACGTGGCTAAGGTCACACTGGGCTCCGAGGATTACGAGTCGGCGGTCGGTTTCGACGGCAAACAGGCCGTCTACATCGGCATCCAGGTGGCGCCGGCGGCGAACCTGCTCGATGTGGTCGCGGGCGTGCGCGCGGTTTTCCCCGGCATTCAGTCGCAACTGCCGAGCGGCCTGACGGGGCGGATCGTCTACGATTCAACCAAGTTCGTCGACAGTTCGATCACCGAGGTGGTGAAGACCCTGGCCGAAGCGCTGATCATCGTGACGCTGGTGGTGTACGCCTTCCTCGGTTCGGTGCGCTCGGTGGCGATCCCGACGATTGCGATTCCGCTGTCGCTCATCGGCACTTTCGGCGTGATGCTCGCAGCCGGCTTCACCATCAACCTGCTCACGCTGCTCGCGCTGGTATTGGCAATCGGGCTGGTGGTCGACGATGCGATCATCGTCGTGGAAAACGTCAACCGCCACCTGGAGGAGGGCCTGTCGCCGATGCAGGCGGCGATGGTCGCCGCGCGCGAGCTTGCTAATCCGATCATTGCGATGACCGTGGTGCTGGTCGCGGTCTACGTGCCGATCGGCTTTCTCGGCGGACTGACCGGGGCGCTGTTCACTGAGTTCGCGTTTACGCTGGTCGGCGCAGTGACCATTTCGGCGGTGGTCGCGCTCACGCTGTCGCCAATGATGTGCTCGCGCCTGCTCAAACCCCACAGTCCCTCGGAACACGGCATCGAGGCGCGGCTGGTACTGGCGCTCGACCGCGCCTTCGACGCGCTGCATCGCCGCTACGAGCGGCTGTTGCACGGCACGCTGAACTATCTTCCGGTCACGGCGATATTCGCGCTCATCGTGCTTGGCAGCATCTATTTCCTCTACGCCGGGGCTAAATCCGAGCTTGCGCCGCAGGAAGACCAGGGGATCATCATTACGTCCTCCACCGCCGCGCCCGACGCCACGCTGCAGCAGCGGCAGCTGTATTCGCACGCGGTCTACGAAACGTTCGCCACCCACCCGGAAACCGACCATGTGTTCCAGCTCGACATGCCCGGGCAGTCCATCGCCGGCATGGTGCTCAAACCCTGGGACCAGCGCAAGAAGACCGCCGCGCAGCTGCAGCCCGAGGTGCAGCGCGAACTCAGTCACATCGCGGGCGTGCGCGTGGTCGCGTTTCAACCGTCGCCGCTGCCCGGCGCTTTCGGCCTGCCGGTCCAGTTCGTGATTCAGACGACGGAGCCGTTCGAGCGCCTCAACGACGTCGCCGACGCGTTTCTGCAGCAGGCGCAGAAGAGCGGCATGTTCATATTCGTCGACAAGGACCTGCGCTACGATTTGCCGCAGTCGGAGATTGTCATCGACCGCGAATTGGCGGCGCAGTTGGGGCTGAAGATGAGCGACATCGGCAACGCGCTCGGCTCCATGCTCGGCGGCGGCTATGTCAACTACTTCAGCATGTATGGACGTTCCTACAAGGTGATTCCGCAGGTGCAGCAGGTCGACCGCCTGAACGCCGCGCAACTATCCGGCTATTACCTGCGCACCGCCAGCGGCGACATGGTGCCGCTGTCGACGATCGCGCACATCCGCACGGTCACCGTGCCGCAGTCGGTCAACCACTTCCAGCAACTGAACGCGGCGACGGTTTCGGGCGTGCCTTTCCCCGGAGTGACGCAGGGGGAGGCGATCAGCTATTTGCAGAACCTCGCCGCGCGCACGCTGCCGCAGGGCTACAGCGTGGACTATGCCGGCCAATCGCGCCAGTTCGTGCAGGAGTCGAGTGCGCTGGTGGTGACCTTTTTCTTTGCGCTGATCATCATTTTCCTGGCGTTAGCGGCGCAGTTCGAGAGCTTCCGTGATCCGACGATCATCCTGGTGTCGGTGCCGATGTCGATCTGCGGCGCCCTGATCTTCATCAGCCTGGGCGTAGGCGGAGCGAGCCTGAACATCTACACCGAGGTGGGCCTGGTGACGCTGATCGGACTGATCAGCAAGCACGGCATCCTGATCGTCGAATTCGCCAACAAGCTGCAGCTGCAGGGACTGTCCAAGCGCGAGGCGGTGGAGAAGGCCGCCGGCATTCGCCTGCGCCCGATCCTGATGACAACCGCGGCGATGGTGCTGGGTGTGCTGCCGCTGATTACCGCGAGCGGCGCCGGTGCGATCAGCCGCTTCGACATGGGGTTGGTGATCGCCACCGGGATCGCCATTGGCACCCTGTTCACGCTGTTCGTCGTGCCGGCGATGTACCTGCTGCTCGGCACCACGCACCACCGGGAGCCCGTCATCGAGGTCAGTGCACCCGCGCAGGAACCCGTTTAGAACTCGCGACCAAGGTCATCGCTTGCCGGGTCGGTTCAGGCCAGGCCGGCCGCGGGGTTGCTGTTGTAGGAGGCCGGCCCCCGGGCCGACCGGGCTTCGGTTGTGCACCGGTCGGCCCGGGGGCGGGCCTCTCACAACGATCGGGGCGAGGGCGCCGCGACACGGCACGGATCGCAGCGGCAGCGTCGCGCGCTTGCGTAAGACCCTAGGCTGTGGCCTTCACCGCACCGCCGCTGTGCCGCCTGGCAAGCCATTCGCTGAAGCGGTCCATGTAGAGATAAATCACCGGCGTGATGTAGAGCGTCAGGAACTGGGAGAACACCAGCCCGCCGACCACCGCCAAACCGAGCGATTGCCGACCGTGGCCACTCGCGCCCAGTCCCAGCGCAATCGGCAGCGTGCCCAGCAGCGCCGCCATGGTGGTCATCATGATCGGCCGGAAACGTACCAGGCAGGCTTCGCAGATGGCTTCGAAGGGCGGCTTGTTGTGCGTGCGCCGCGCCTCGATGGCGAAGTCGATCATCATAATGGCATTTTTCTTCACGATACCGACCAGCATGATGATGCCGACGTAGGCGTAGATGTCCAACTCGCGGTGGAACAGCGCCAGCGTCACCAATGCCCCCAGCCCCGCAGTGGGCAGCCCGGAAAGAATGGTGAGTGGGTGGATATAGCTCTCGTACAGGATGCCGAGCACGACGTAGATCACGAACACCGCCATCGCGAGCAGGATGCCCATGCCGGCGATCGAAGACTGGAACGCCTGCGCGGTTCCCTGGAAGCTTCCGCTGAGCGTCTCGGGCACGCCCATGCTCGCCTCCGCCTTCTCGATCGCCGCGATGGCCGTGGACAGCGATACGCCCGGCGCGAGATTGAACGAAATCGTCACGGAGGGGACCTGCCCCTGATGATTGACGGTAAGCGGTGCCACCCCGTGCGCAAGCTGCGTCACCGCGTCCAATGGAACCAGTGCGCCGCTGGCGGAGCGAATGTGGAGCAGCGACAGTGCCGCGGGATCGGCCTGGTATTGCGGCTCGACCTCCATTACCACCTCGTATTCGTTGGTCGGCGTGTAGATGGTCGAAACCTGGCGCTGGCCGTAGGCGGTATACAGCGCATCCTCGATCTGTGCCGGGGTGACGCCCAGCGCCGCAGCCTTGTTGCGGTCGATCCGCACCGAGATCTTGGGGCTGGCGATCTGCAGGTCGCTGGTGACGTCCTGCAGTCCGGGGATCGAGCGCAGCTTGGCCTCGATCAGCGGCGCCCAGTGGAACAATTCCTTGGTATCGGCTTCCTGCAGGGTGTACTGGTATTGGCTCTTGGTAAGATGGCCGCCGATGCGGATCGCCGGAATATTCTGCAGGAACACCTTCATTCCCGTCACTGAAGTCAGTTTCGGCCGCAGTTCCTGGATGATCCGGTCGGCATCGGGCCGCTGATCGCGCGGCTTCAGCAGGATGAACATGCGGCCCAGGTTGAGCGTCTGACTCGAGCCGCTGGTGCCGATGAAGGACATGACCGAAGCGACATAGGGATTGGCGCGCACGATGGCCGCCACCTGGCGCTGTTTCGCGGCCATCGCATCGAAGGAGACGTCCTCGGCCGCTTCGGTGAAAGCGAATAGCTGCCCGGTGTCGTCGCTGGGCAGAAAGCCCTTGGGCATGGCGGCAAACATCCAGCCGGTCGCGACGATGATCAGCAGGAATACCAGCATGGCGACGCGCCGGTGACGCAGCACCCAGCGCAGGCTCAGGTCGTAGCCCTTCTTCCAGGCATCGAAGAAGGCTTCGCTCAGGCGGTATATGCGGCCATGCTCGGCGTGCTCCCATGGCGTCAGTATGCGCGAGCACAGCAGCGGCGTGAGCGTCAGGGAGACGAAGCCGGATACCAGCACCGCCACCATGATGGTGATCGCGAATTCGTGCAGCAGCCGCCCCAGGATTCCGCCCATGAAGAAAATCGGGATGAACACTGCGACCAGCGACAGCGTCATCGACAATACGGTGAAGCCGATTTCCTTGGCTCCGTTTAGCGTGGCCTGCATAGCGCTTTCGCCCATTCCCATGTGCCGGGCGATGTTCTCCAGCACGACGATCGCGTCGTCCACGACGAAGCCGACGCACAGCGTCAGCGCCATCAGCGAGATGTTGTCCACGCTGAATCCGAGCAGGTACATCGCCGAGAACGTGCCGATGATGGACATGGGCAGGGCGAGGCTGGGAATGACGGTGGCCGCGGCGTTGCGCAGGAACAGGAAGATCACCATGACCACCAGCGCCAACGACACCATGAGCGTGAACTTGACCTCGGATACGGACTCGCGGATCGATTGGGAGCGGTCGTACATGACGTTGATCTGGATGCCCGGAGGAACCTGGGCGCGAAACGCGGGCAGCAGCTTGCGCAATTGGTCGACCAGTTCGACGGTGTTGGTTCCGGGCTGGCGCTGAATCGCGAGCACGATGGTGCGTTGATCGTTGAACCAGGCCGCGACTTTGTCGTTCTCCACGCTGTCCATCACCCGGCCCAGCTGCGCCAGGCGCACCGGCGCGCCGTTGCGATAGGCGACGATCAGCGGGCGGTATGCGGCCGCATCCTTGAGCTGGCCGGTCGCCTCGACGGTGAATGCGCGCTGCTTGCCATACAGGGTCCCGGTCGGCATGTTGACGTTCTGGTTGGCGATTGCCTTCTGCACCTCGTCGATGCCGATGCCCATGCTGGCAAGCGCGTTCGGATTGACTTGCACGCGCACGGCGTATTTCTGCGAACCAAATACCAGGACCTGGGCGACGCCGCTGACGGTCGAGATGCGCTGCGCCATCATGGTTTCCGCGTACTCGTCCACCGCCGACAACGGCAGGGTGGGTGAAGTCAGTGAGAGATAGAAAACAGCGAAATCGGCCGGGTTGACTTTACGGAACGACGGGGGCGTGGTCATTTCCGGCGGCAGTTGTTTCATCGCGGTGGCGATGGCCGATTGCACGTCCTGCGCGGCGGCATCGATGTTGCGGTTAAGCGAAAATTGCAGCGTGATCTGGGTGGTGCCCTGGGCGCTGGTCGAGGTCATGGAATCGAGCGCCGCGATCGTGGAAAACCGCTTCTCCAGCGGCGTGGCCACCGCCGCAGCCATGGTTTCGGCGCTTGCGCCCGGAAGGCTGGCGCTCACCGAAATCGTGGGGAAATCGACGTTGGGCAGAGCGGACACCGGCAGCAGACGGTAGGCGATGATCCCGAATACCAGGATGGAGATCATCACCAGCCCGGTCATCACCGGGCGGCGGACAAACGGCTCTGAAATGTTCATGAAGCCCCGGGTCCGGCTGCCTTGATCGTCACCTGTGTCCCCGGCAGCAGCCGCGACTGGCCGTCGACCACGACTTTCTCGCCGCCCTCCAGGCCCTTGGCGATGACCATGTCCTCTCCGGCGGCCCGCTCAACCGTGACTTTGCGCATCTGGACTTTCCCGGCCCCGTCGACGATGAACACGTACGAGCCCTGCGGGCCCGACTGCACTGCTGCCGACGGCACCACCACGGCGCCGGCTTGTTCACCGAGGGTGAGCGTGGCATGGACGAACTGCCCGGGCCACAGCGCTGCGTCCTTGTTGGGCGCGCTGGCGCGCAGCTTGATCGTGCCGGTAGTCATATCCACGGCGTTGTCGATGAACGCCAGTGCCCCGGGAATGTGCCGTACCTTGCCGTCTGCGCCGTTCGCGCTGATGTCGACCACGGCGGGGCCGGCGCGCAGCGCCGCGCGTATCTGCGGCAGGTACTGTTCGGGCACTGCGAAGCTGACATAGATCGGCGAGAGCTGCTTGATGACCACCAATGGGTTGGTGTCGTTGGCCTTCACCAGGTTGCCTTGCTGAACCATGATCCGGCCGGCGCGGCCGCTGATAGGGGCGCGGATGGTGGAATAGTCCACTTGCAGCCGGGCGTTATCGACCACTGCCTGGTCCGCGTCGACGATGGCCTGGGCGCTGTCCAAGTTGGTCTTGTACTGCTCGTAGGCGTCGGCAGAAATAAATTTCTTGTTCAGCAGGTCCTTGTAGCGGGTGTCTTGTTCCCGCGCGCGCTTGCGCTGGGCCCGGTCGCTGGCGAGCTTTGCCTGCGCCTGTTCCAACTGCGCGATCGCCGGGCGCGGGTCGATCTGGAACAGCATCTGCCCTTTGCGCACGTCGGCGCCGTCGCGGAAGCCGACGTTCACGATCTGGCCGTCGACGCGCGACTTGAGCGCAACCGTAGTAGGCGATTCGACATTGCCGATGCCCTGGACGCGCAGCGGGACCGCCTTGCGCACGGCCTCGGTCACTATGACCGGGACGGCTTGGGCAGCGTGTGCGGATTTGTTGGTGGCCGGGGCGCGATCGGCCGAGCATGCGCTGAGCGCGCTCGCCGCGATGAGGACGATTGCCGCGTTCGCGCAAACGCCGCGGCGGTGGAATGGATGCGTTGTTGTCATGTTATCGCCAGGCTTTCTGTATGAGATGTTCAGCCATCCGGCATGGAGCGCGGCGGCGAGGCGCATTGGCTTGCGTAAAGATGCGTTTCCTGCAGAATCATAGCGACTGGTGCGCCAACGGACATTTCGGGCCCGCAGTGATTTCGGTGCATCGCGACTCTACTCTATTGCGCCAGCGGCGAACAGTACAACATGGCGTGTGCCCGGGCGGACGGCGGAGGCGAACGGGAAAGACGGTGCAGGGAGGAAGGACGTGCCGTAGTAGTGACCCGCACCGCTGGCCGAAAAGGCCGCAGCCTAGTATGCTCGCGGCAGCAGGCGGAGATCGCGCCGCGGGTGACCGGGACGACCGCCATATCACAGGGAAAAACAACATGGAAAATGTCTGGGATGCAACCAAACTGATGTTCATGGTCTACGGGATCGCGGCGGTGGTTTCGTTTCTCATCGCCTGGATTATCAAGTTGACGTTTGTCGTTATCCGCATGCGGCGCCCCAGCGGCAAGCCGTCGGCCGAAGCACAGGCCCAGGGCGGGCCGGGAAACGGAGCCTGACATGCCGCATATCGACGTGCTGCACATTTTTCAGGGGGTGGCCACGATGGTGGCCGCCGGCCCGACCATCGCCATTGCGCGCATCGTGCTGATCGCGCTGGGCATCCTGTTCGTCTATCTGGGCGCCAAAGGGACGCTGGAGCCTCTGATCATGATCCCCATGGGCTTCGGCATGTCCTCGGTCAACGCCGGCGTTCTCTATCTCTCGGCGACGACCACAGGAACGATTTTTCTCGATCCGATGGCGAGCGAGCCGACCGCGCTGGTCAACGTGCTGCAGATCGATTTCCTGCAGCCGATCTATACGTTCATGTTCAGCAACGGCTTGATCGCCTGCCTGATATTCATGGGCATCGGTGTGATCTCTGACATCGGTTACGTGCTGATTGCGCCGTTTCGCAGCATGTTCATCGCCGTGTGCGCGGAACTTGGCACGGTGGTGACGTTTCCGATCGCAGTCGCGTTCGGCATTCCCTACAAGCAAGCCGCCGCGATCGCGATGATCGGGGGCGCCGACGGCCCGATGGTGCTGTACACCTCGCTGATCCTCGCCAAGGACATCTTCGTGCCGATCACGATCGTGGCCTATCTCTATCTCAGCCTGACGTACGCCGTCTACCCCTACCTGATCAAGCTGCTGATCCCGAAGGAACTGCGCGGGATCAAGATGGATACCAAGAACAATCCGAAGGCGACCAAGGCCGAGAAAATGACCTTCGCCGTCGTCGCTTCCGTGCTGCTTTGCCTGCTGTTCCCGGTGGCGGCGCCGCTGTTCATGTCGTTTTTCCTGGGCATCGTCATCCGCGAGTCCGGCGTGACCCAGTTCATCGACTTCATCGGCGGCCCCGTGCTCTACGGCTCCACCTTCTTCCTCGGGCTGCTGCTCGGTGTGCTGTGCGAAGCCGGCACCATCCTCAACCCCACAGTGCTCACGCTGCTGGTTCTGGGCATGCTTTCGCTGCTGATCTCCGGCCTCGGCGGTCTCATCGGGGGATACATCGTTTACTGGACCAGTGGCCGCACGTTCAACCCGGTGATAGGGATCGCCGGCGTGTCCTGCGTGCCGACGACGGCCAAGGTGGCGCAGAAGTCGGCGCGCGATGCCAACAAGTTCGCGATGATCCTCCCCTGGGCGATGGGGGCGAGCATCTGCGGCGTGATCTCTTCGGCCATCATTGCCGCGATCTATGTGACCTTGCTGCGCTGATCCCTGGCGCGGCCGCGCCGACTAGCCTTGGACTAGCCGTAAATGATTTTGTCCGCTGCATCCGGCTCATCGCGACGGCGCAGGCCTGAAGCAGCGTATGGCACGGAGGTCTTCCGCACTTCGCGCCGCTTCCCATCCATACGCTACCGGCACCATCGCGACTCTTGTATGATTCCCAGCCTATGCACGACAAGTCCACGCGCCCGCCGAACCGCTTCGACCTGCCCGAATGGGCCGGGGCTTTCGGCGATCTGGGAACCCTGATCCCTTTCGTCGCAGCCTACGTATCGATCCTGAAAATGGACGCTAACGGCCTGCTGGTGGCCTTCGGCGTTTCGCTGATCGCCGCCGGATCCCTCTACCGCACGCCGTTTCCGGTGCAGCCGATGAAGGCCATCGGCGCAGCCGCGGTCAGCCCGACCATGATCGCGATGGGCGTGGTGCCGGCTACCGTGATCGGCGCGGGGCTGACCACGGGTCTGCTGTGGCTCGTCCTGGCTGCCACCGGCTTGGGCAGGCAGCTGGCGCGCTGGGTTCCGCGCTCGGCGCTCCTTGGCGTCGTCATGGGCCTGGGTTTTTCCTTCATGCTTGGGGGCATACGCATGATGTCCGCCAGTCCCTGGGTCGCCGGTCTGTTACTGGCACTGACGCTGCTGCTGCTCGGCCGCCCGCGGGTGCCGGCGATGCTGCTGCTGCTCGCCATCGGAGTAGTGATCGCGCTGATCGGGCAGCCTGGTCTGGTGCATGATCTGGGCGCCCTCAGGCCCGGGTTCAAACTGCCGGCCTTGGCATGGCCATCGCTGTCCATGAGCGATCTCTGGGCGGGGTTTTTTCTGCTGACGCTGCCGCAACTGCCTTTGACTTTCGGCAATGCCTACATTGCCATTACCGAGGAAAACAACCGTCTGTTTCCCGATCGCCCGGTCACCGAGCGTTCCGTGGCCCTCTCCACCGGCCTGATGAACCTTGCGTCCAGCCTGATCGGCGGCATACCGATGTGCCACGGGGCGGGCGGCATGGCGGGTCACGTCCAGTTCGGTGCCCGCACCGGCGGATCGTCCATCATTCTCGGCAGCATCCTGCTCGCCGCCGGACTGTTCCTGTCAGCGTCGATAGTCACCGTTTTCAGGATTTTTCCGCAGAGCGTCCTGGGCGTCATTCTGTTTTTGGCCGGGTTGCAACTCGCCTTGGGAAGCCGCGACAGCGGCGTGGAAAAGGCCGACCGCTTCGTGGTGTTGGCGACGGCCGCGTTCGCCATCTGGAACGTGGGCGCGGCCGTGCTGTTCGGAATTCTGGCGCACCAGGCGGCGCAGCGCGGATGGCTGCGCATCTGAGCCTGCGGTTGGGCTCGCGAATTTGGGTCTTTGGTCTCTTATCAGTCAAGAGTTGACGGAAATGACAAAGATTTTGATAAATGGCGAGGACGCGTGCGCGGGGGGATCAACGCCCCGAAGG
>CAZRMO010000094.1:0-15208 GCA_964601155.1 uncultured Enterobacteriaceae bacterium | reverse complement strand
CGCTTCTGGAGGCCCAGGTTACCAAGGAAGCGCTGCGGCGAAAGTGGTAACCGTACCGGCCCGGCGCGAACTGGTACGGTTTGCTCAGTCCCAGGGTCTGAGCGAGCGCCGAGCGCTGCGCTTGGCTGGGATGAGCGCGAGTGTGCTTCGTTACCAACGCCGGGATGACGGGAATGGTCCGTTACGCCAGCGCATCATCGAATTGGCGCACCTGCATAGGCGGCATGGCTATCGGATGATTCATCTGCGGCTGCGTCATGAGGGCTGGCAAGTGAATGTGAAGCGCGTGCGTCGGCTGTACGGGCTGGAGAAACTATTGGTGCGATCGCGCCGACGCAAGAAGGTGCCTATAGCGGATCGTCAACCGTTGATGCGTCCAATGAGCAGGAACGAGGCGTGGTCGGCAGATTTCGTGTTCGATCGGTTAGCTGACGGTCGAAGCCTGAAGTGTTTGACGGTGGTGGACGATGCGACGCACGAATCGGTGGCCGTGCATTCGGATACAGCGATTTCAGGAGCCTACGTGACGCGGATCCTGGACCAGGTGAAGCAGCGGCGCGGTTTGCCCAAGGTAATTCGTTCAGACAACGGAAAGGAGTTCTGCGGCAGGGCGATGGCAATCTGGGCCCACGAGAACGGTGTGGCGTTGCGTTTTATTGAGCCAGGCAAGCCCAACCAGAACGCCTATGTAGAGAGCTTCAACGGTCGACTGCGTGATGAATGCCTAAATGAGCACTGGTTCACTAGCTTGGCACATGCCAGGATGGAGATCGAGGTTTGGCGGCAAGATTACAACGAGCATCGGCCAAAGAAGGACCTCGGAGGGCTGCCGCCGGCGGCCTACGCGGCGCGCCTGGATTCGCTCGCGAACCCAGGCGCAGGCAAATCAATTACAGTGCGAAGTAACGGGCTCTAAACCGGACTGCTACTAAAAATGGGATCACGTCGGCTGCGCCGTAGAAATCAACAGCTGTCATTGGCAGGGTAAGCGCTTGACGCAAAACGGCAAACGCTTGCTTTTTGTCAACATGACCCAGGCGCCTGAGATTATCCTGAATATTGGCTATTCGAATTCAAAGGGAGTACTAATGTACACATGCCTGACAGCCGAATGGGGCATGGGCCTTGATTCGGTGACGTCATGCGAAGCAATACGGGGCTGGTTGTGGAAGGCTGACTTCGGTTTCTCCCCTGACAAGCGGATTACGCCGTGACTGTAAGCGGCAATGCTCCAAAGGAAGAGAGCCGATGCACAGCGTATTGTTCAGCTTAAGAACGCGAATCATCCTGATAGTCGCATTCGGATTTTCCGTCTTCGCCGTGGCAATGGGCTATCAGGCAGTCCGCGAGCGCCAGGCGCGCCTCGAAGCCGCACAAAACGAGCTATCCATCACGGCCCGCGTGGTTGCGGTCGCGGCGATTAAGGACATCGCGCTTGCCGACGCCTTATTCGGCCGCCTGGTTTCATCCTCGGATTTGCACCGCCCCATCGACGCAGAGCAATGCCAGCGCAACTTCAACCAGGCGGTCAAGCAGTTTCCGGAATTTTCCAACGCAATGTTTGCACTGCCGGACGGAAAGGTCGTCTGCATCGCCACCCCTCTAAAGCAAGCCGTGAACATCGCCGATTGGCCCGGTTTCAAGGCGGCATTGGCGTCACCGGGCGTGGTAATCGGCGAAGCCCGCAATAGCCGTGTGACTGGCAAAAGTGTGCTTCCGATTTACAAGGCCGTGCGCAACGGGAATGGTGAAGTGCGGGGCATCCTCCACATCGGGGTCGGGCTCTCATGGCTCAATCATGCCCTGACAGGCAGCAAACACCTGGAAGGTGCGCGAGTCGGCCTGATTGACCCCCAGGGCCAAGTGCTTGCACGCTATCCCGACCCGGAGCACTGGGTTGGTAAAAGCGCGTTCGAGACTTCCTTCTTCAAGGCCGTCGTCGCGCACGGCGGTGAAGGCGTTGCCAGAGACATCGGATTCGACGATGTGCCGCGAGTCTATGGTCTCGCTCGCTTTTTGCCTACCCGGACCGGTCCGATAACGCTCTGGGTTGGCTATGCCGCCGATCGCGTCACCGCCGAGGCCGACAGCCGCTTTCGAACTGTCGTGATTGGCGCAGCGGTTCTGCTATTGCTTACGTTCGCAGCAATATGGCTTGGCGTCGAGCGGCTGATACTGCGCCCCGTTTCCGTTCTGTCCGATATCGCGCGCCGGCTGGGCTCGGGAGACTTGAGCGCACGCAGCGGGATTGGTGTCGTCCGCAACGAATTGGGTGCGCTCGCCCGCTCATTCGATGACATGGCCGAGGCACTCGAATCGAAGAACCGCGAGGTCATTCTGGCCGGCCGCGCGCTGAAAGTCCTGTCCGCGTGGAATCAGACCCTGGTCGAATCCCCGGACCAAAGGACGCTGAGTGAATCCATGTGCCGGGCCATCGTCGAGACAGGCGGGTATCGCGGCGCGATAACCTGGTTTGCCAAGTCCGACGAGCAAAAATCCGTCGAGCCGGTGACATGGTGGGGCCTGGATGGAGAACTCGTTGCCAGAATGAACGTTACCTGGGCGGAGACCGCTCGCGGTCGCAGCCCGGCAGGGAGCGCGATTCGCCTTGGCACGACGGTAGTGATGAATGACATCATGACGAACCCGGACACTCTGCCGTGGCGCGAAGACGCCCAGCGTCACCGCCTCAACGCGATCGTTGCGCTGCCGCTCAAGGTGGACGGCGCGGTCATCGGTGCGCTTTCGGTTTATGCGGCGGAGTCCGAATCCTTCGGAGAGCAGGAGGTCGTACTGCTTACCGAAGTGGCGGCAGCGCTCTCCTCCGGCATAGCTGGGGTGCGGGCGCGCGCGGCGCACGCCCGGCTCGAAGTCTCGCTGCAGACCAGCGAGGACCGATTCCGCGCCGCCGCCGACGCCAGCCCGGATGCCCTTTTGGTGTTCAAGAGCGTGCGCGATGGCGCAGGCAGTATCGTCGACTTCGAAATCACCGCCATGAACGCCCGTGCCGCGCAACAAATCGGAATGACGCGGGACGTGGCGATCGGCAAGACCTACCTCGGGCTGCTCCCGCAATTCCTGACACCATCGTTATTCGATGAATACGCGCAGGTCGCGGCCACGGGAAACCGTTTTGAAAGTGAATTTCCATACGAAGTGCCCGAGAAGGGAAGCAGGTGGTTCCGGCAGCAAGCTGTCCGGGTGGGCGACGGCATTGCGATTTCCCTGCGGGACGTCACCGCGTGGAAGAGTGCGGGCGACAAACTCCGGCAAAGCGAAGAGCGGCTCCGGCGCGCGATGGAGGCCGCTCACATGGGTGCGTGGCAGTGGGATTTGGCCAGTGACCGGTTTTCGTCGTCCGGCGGCATGGGTGCTCTATTCGGCATGGCGGCCGAGGGCGGGCCGCGCAATTCGAAGGAATTCCTGGACGCAGTGCATCCTGCGGACCGTGAAGTCTTGGCGCGCGCCATGGCCCGGGACCACACGACCGACGTGCCCGAGCGACTAGAGTATCGGGTGCTATGGCCGGACGGGTCCCTCCACTGGCTGGCCGCTAACACCAATGTGATTTGCGATGCGAGCGGCAAGCCCACTCAAGTCGTGGGCCTTGTAACGGATATCACCGAGCGAAAGCAAGGAGAGATTTCCCTGGCACGAGCGAACCATGCGTTGAAAACCCTCTCGGCGGGCAATGGGGAATTGGTGCGCGCGACCAGCGAGTCGGAACTCCTGCACGGGGTTTGCCGCGTCATCGTGGAGACGGGCGGCTATCTCATGGCGTCGGTCGATTACCCCAAGGACGACCCTGAGAAGAGCATCGTCCCAATGGCCTGCGCGCAAGCCGACCAAAGCTACATCAATGACAACGTTGCGCAGACCTGGGCCGATACGGCGGAAGGCCAAGCGCCCGTTGCTCAGGCCATTCGAACCAGGAGGCTGGCAATCGACCGGTACATTCCTGACGGCCTTTCATATTCGGCCGCCAAGGCGCACGCAGCCATTCCGGGTTGCATTGCCAATCTTGCGCTGCCGCTGTTCGATGGCACGCAACTCATCGGCGTGTTGAGCGTTCGCGCTGAAGAAATGGACGCGTTCGACAGAGTAGAGATTAAATTTCTCGAAGACCTTGCCACAGACCTCGCTTTTGGGATTGCGGCCCTGCGAACCCGAGCCGAGCGCGACACCATTGCCTACGAGCATGAACACCATGCGGAAATTCTGCAACGCAGCCTGGAGGAATCCATTCAAGCCATCGCCGCCACCGTGGAGATGCGCGACCCCTATACCTCCGGCCATCAGAAGCGGGTCGCCGACGTGGCCGCCGCCATCGCCACTGCAATGGGTCTTGATGACGAGAAAATCCACGCCATACACCTCGCAGGCGTGGTGCACGACCTGGGTAAGGTCCGCGTCCCGGCGGAGATTCTGTCCAAACCCGGCAGACTCAGCGCAATCGAATATGAACTGATAAAACACCATCCACAGGCCGGCTATGAAATTCTCAGGGACATCAGCTTTCCATGGCCTCTCGCCCGCATTGTCTGGGAGCACCATGAA
Organism: uncultured Enterobacteriaceae bacterium; assembly: GCA_964601155.1. Taxonomy (GTDB): domain Bacteria; phylum Pseudomonadota; class Gammaproteobacteria; order Burkholderiales; family SG8-39; genus 2-12-FULL-64-23. Next base: position 10,651 of record CAZRMO010000094.1, on the reverse strand, counting down.
CGCGTGGACGGCTCTGGGTATCCGCGTGGCATCAAGGGCGACGAAATGCTGTTGGAGTCGCGAATCATGGCGGTTGCCGACGTCGTGGAGGCCATGGCCTCGCATCGCCCCTATCGTGCATCCCTGGGTATCGAGCCTGCGTTGCAAGAAATCGAGCGCGGCCGCGGCACTGCATATGACCCGGCCGTCGTCGATGCCTGCCTGAAGCTGTTTCGTGAAGGCGGGTACGTCCTTCCAGTCTAGGATTGACGAGGAGTTACATTCCGTTGTTCGCGCGCGATTGCATGACTCGATTGCGCTAAGCCGTTCCACTGAATGTCCGCTCTTACGACACCCATATGTCTGGATTGGGTCGAAGTTCGCAGCGAGTTGGCAAGCGGCAGTTCCGCCAAAGTGAGCTGGCGCTGCTCGGAATTGCAGTGGGTACTGCTTGTCAGGGACAACAAGCGACCACACCCCCCACGGGCGATTCTTCTCCAAACCTGACGTTGGCGTCGTGCAGAAACCCGGAAGATGCGATTGAGCCGAGGCCGTTCAGTTCAACAACAATCATTGTCATTCGTATTGACAAATAGAGGGATTTCCACTTATCTTGAAGCGCCTTAGAGTTGGTTGCGCTATCTCAATTTGAACAACAAGCGAGCAACCAAATCTTTGAAAACTTGGGACGGAAATGCTTCGGGTCAGAACCTGCGCTCCGCCGCCTGTCGTCGCTCAGTAGTCACAAGGGAGGAGCACCATGAGTAATGAAAAATCGTTTAAGGGCAGTTGCTTTTGTGGCGCGGTTCAATTCACGGTCAGCGGTGAGCCAGCCGGAATGGGCTATTGTCATTGTGAGTCGTGTCGGAGCTGGTCGGCAGGACCTGTTAACGCCTTCACTTTATGGAAACCCGAAGCGGTGCAGATTACGCGGGGAGCAGACAACATCGGCACTTACAACAAGACGCCAAACAGTTATCGCAAATGGTGCAAAACGTGTGGCGGCCACATCTTCACTGAGCATCCCGGCATGGGACTCACCGACGTGTATGCAGCGGTGATTCCGGAGTTCCCGTACCAGCCCGGCGTTCATGTCCACTATCAGGAGACGAAGCTGCAAATTAAGGACGGGTTGCCGAAGATGAAGGATGTCCCGAAGGAAATGGGTGGCTCGGGCGTCAGCCTAGCGGAATAACGCATTGCGCTCTTCAATCTGCACTATTCCGGCCGCGCCCAACAAGGCCTTCTGAATCGCCGTCTTGCCTTCGATTCGCAGCGGTAAGACGGTGGCTGAGCTTCGTCCTTGAGCGGCCACTTTTCGAAAAAATCTACTTCCGCTTCGGGCCACCAAGGCGCCCGATAGCCCGGCCATACCCGGGTGGTCCAGGAAGACCCGGCCACCGGCGCCGCGCCGAACTAGGCGTTTAGCGACGAGGGTATCGGACTGCCCACGCCGGCCAAGTGAAACTTGCGGCACGAACCTTCAGCGACGATGTCAAACAGCTATCCTGCTGTGCGGGGTAAGCCAAGGAACGAAGCGCAATCGCCGAGCGCAACCGCGCGGCGACGGTCGTTCCGCAGAACGGAGTAGAGACGACATGCCCATGATGGAAACACCCAAGGAGCACCGCTTTCCCTGGTACGTGCGCCTGTTTTTCTGGAACCAGAAGCGCCGCTACGGCGCGGTGCTGGAGCCGGCCCGCTTCTGGGGTCGCTCGCCCAAGCTGTTTGTCACGCTGGCCCTGATGTACGGCGCGATCGACCGCGGCTCGTCGCCATTGGAACCTGCGCTGCGCACGCTGGTCACCGTACGTGTCTCCCAGATCAATTGGTGCGCCTTCTGCGTGGACATCAACTCCGGCACGGCGCTGAAGCGCGGCATCGACGAGGAGAAACTCTTGCTTTTGTCGTCTTTTGAGGACGGCGACTCGTACACGGAGCGCGAGAAGGCCGCCCTGAGTTACGCAGAGGCGGTGACCCATACCGATCGGCAACCCACGGACGCGCATTTCCGCCGCCTGCGCGAGCATTTCGACGATGACGCCATCGTCGAACTGACCGGACTGATAGCGTTTCAAAACCTCTCCAGCAAATTCAATGCCGCCCTGGGCGTCGAACCTCAGGGATTTTGCGCGTTGGCACCGCAGCCGGAGGCCACAGAAGCGAAGACTAGACAACCGTCATGACCCGCCTCTGCCTTAGTCGAGGCCGGCGTCGACTTCTTGCATAGGCGAATTCAACTATCTTCTTTGTGCGGCGCCTTCATGCCCGATTCGTGGATCGGCAGCGCCCGGGCGCCGCTGTAGACGGCAACGCAAAAGGGCACGAGGTAATTCAGCACGGCGTGGCCGATCATCAATCCCTGGCCGGCGAGCAGAGCTTCGCCCTGATTGACGAGGTTGAGCATGGTGCCGACGACGAGGCTGACCTTCAAGCCGTTGCCCGCGATCTTCGGCGATGCCATTGCGCGGAAAAAGCGCTGCCAATATCCCATCGTTCGCATACTCATCTACGTTCCTTGATCGAGCCCGCCCCGCGGTTCCCGAAAACGCGTCGGAATGCACCATTAGTCGCGCGAAACCGCGCGATCTTACATCGGCACGCGATGTAAGAATTCACCGCCCTGCTCCGACCAATCGTAGACTTGGAACCCGTGACACAAATCACTTTGTAACGGGCTCACTCAGGGGAGCACGAGGGGATATACCCCCTCGTCTTGTTACTAACTCTTAGCGGACCCGACTGCGAGGAACCACCATGCCTGCCCAAACACTTTCGCTTTCTTTTCCCGGCGCACACGGCACCATGCTCGCCGCGCGCCTCGACTCGCCGCCGGTGGCGTCGCCGATTGCGTACGCCCTGTTTGCGCACTGCTTCACCTGCTCCAAGGAAACCAAGGCAACGACCTATGTCAGCGCCGCGCTGGCCGAGCGCGGCATCGCCGTGCTGCGCTTCGACTTCACCGGACTGGGCGCGAGCGACGGCGATTTCGCCAGCACCAATTTTTCTTCGAACGTGGAGGATCTGGTTTCCGCCGCGGACTACCTGCGCGAACACTATCGCGCGCCCGCGCTCCTGGTCGGTCACAGCCTAGGCGGCAGCGCCGTTCTCGCGGCTGCGCGACGGGTGCCCGAAGCGGTGGCGGTAGCGACCATAGGCTCGCCTTTCGACCCCGCTCACGTACTGCACCTGATCAAGGACAAAGAGGCGGTCGAGCGCGATGGCGAGGCGGAGGTCGATATCGGCGGTCGCCCGTTCCGCATACGCAAGCAGTTCCTGGAGGACATCTCGGGCAGCAAGCTCGGGGACGAGGTCGCCAACATGGGCAAGGCGCTGCTGGTGATGCATTCGCCGCGCGACCGCGTGGTCGGCGTCGATAATGCGACGCGGATTTTTTCCGCGGCCCGGCATCCGCGGAGTTTCATTTCGCTCGATCCGGCCGACCATATGCTGTCGCGGCGCGAGGACGCGCTCTACGCCGGCAACATCCTCGCATCCTGGGCGGCGCGCTACCTCCCCGCCCCCGCCGACGCCGCTCCCGCGCCGGCGACCGGCACGGTCGTGGTGCAAGAGACACGCGAGGGCAAATTCAGCCAGCGCGTGCTCTCAGGTCACCACGTCATCCGCGCGGACGAACCGGTCGCGGCCGGCGGCATGGATTCCGGGCTGTCGCCCTACGACCTCGTTCTCGCCGGGCTCGGCGCCTGCACTTCCATGACGATCCGGATGTATGCCGATCTCAAGGGCTTTCCCCTCGAGCGCGCCACAGTCGAGCTGAGGCACGAGAAGATTCACGCTGCCGATTGCGCAGCCTGCGAAACGCAGGAGGGCAAGGTCGACCGCATCGACAGGCTGATTCGCCTCGAAGGCCCGCTCAGCGAGGAGCAGCGCGCCAAGCTGCTCGAGATTTCCAACAAATGCCCGGTGCACCGAACCCTGCATGCCGAAGTCAGCATCCCGACCCGTCTCGCGGATTAGTAACTGTACCCGCTCACTGCGTTCGATCGGGACTTTCCAAAAAATGGCGGCCGAATGCGCAACAGGTTCGAGGTGTCATTGACATGAACAAGGTCGGCCGCTGGCTCGGGCGCGCAATCGGCGCATATCTCAGCCGGAGGACGCACACCGACAGCACCTCCATGGCCACCGAACCCGGCCAGCTTGCCGCTGCGCTACGACCGGGCGACGTTCTGCTGGTCGAGGGAAATACGCGGCTCAGCGTGGCGATCAAGTACCTCACCCAGTCCACCTGGTCGCACGCCGCCCTTTACGTCGGCGAAACTCTGGGCCGAACCAATGAACAAGGGGAATCTCTGTGTTTTGTCGAAGCGGACGTCACCGACGGCGTGCGCGCCGTGCCCCTGTCGGTGTTTCGCGGACTGCCTACGCGAATCTGCCGTCCGGTCGAGCTGTCGCCGGAAGATCTGGAGCAACTGCTCGGCTACGCCTGCGCGCGCATCGGCCACCACTACGACCTGAGGAATGTCTTCGACCTCGCACGCTATCTCATTCCAACGCCGCCGGTCCCGCTACGCTGGCGCCGGCACATGCTCGCGATGGGCAGCGGCGACCCGACGCGGGCCATCTGCTCCACCCTCATCGCCGCCGCGTTCCAGTCGGTGCGCTACCCGATCCTGCCCATCGTCGAGAGCGGGCCGTCCGCCGACCCAGCCTGCCCCGGCTGCGTCGCGGAACTGCTTCACGTGCGCCATCACAGCTTGTTCGTCCCCAGGGATTTCGACGTCTCCCCCTATTTCGAGGTGGTCAAGCCGACGCTCGCAGCGGGATTCGATCCGCACCGATTGATTTGGGCCGAAGGCGGCGCCCGGCCATGATCTGCTGCCCGCTTTCGCTCGACAGTCCAGACCGGGAGACTCTCATGACGCAAGACAAACAAGGAACGGCTAGTGTCGTCATCATGGAAGAAGAGGTGCGGAAACTCGCGGATAGTTGTACGCTGCCGCGCAGCGATTGATGCGAGCGGTCGTTCTGCCGGGGAAGACCCTATTCTGACTATTCTGATATTGTCGCCTCCGTGATTACGCCCGGCGCGCCGTCGTTGAAAAGGAGTTCGCAATGCAATCGCCGGATCAACCGGTCCTGAGGGATATCGTGCTCGTCGGCGGCGGCCACAGCCACGTGGTCGTGCTCAAACGCTTCGGCATGCGTCCCGTGCCCGGCGTGCGCCTCACCGTGATCTGCCGCGACACGCATACGCCCTATTCCGGCATGCTGCCGGGCTATATCGCGGGCCATTACAGTTACGACGAGGTCCATATCGACCTGTCGCGCCTGGCCCGCTTCGCCGGTGCACGCTTTTTTCGCGATGAAGCGCTAGGCCTAGATCGCGCTGCCGGCAAAGTGCTCTGCCGCAACCGCCCGCCGCTGCCCTACGACTATCTGTCGATCAACATCGGCTCCACGCCGCAAATGAGCCATGTGGCCGGCGCGGCCGAACACGCGGTGCCGGTCAAACCGATCAACGGCTTCAACGAGCGCTGGCTGCTGCTGCTCGCGCGCGTGCGCAATCACGCGGGAGCAACGCGCATCGCCGTGGTCGGCGGCGGCGCCGGCGGCGTCGAGTTGACGCTGGCGATGCAATACCGCCTGCGCAAGGAGCTGCGCGCATTGGGGCGCAATCCGGACGAACTCTCCTTCCACCTGCTCACGCGCGGCCCCGCCATCCTGCGCACACACAATGCTCCGGTGCGGCGCGCGTTCGAGCGGGTGCTGGCCGAACGCGGCGTCGTTCTGCATTGCGATGCCGAGGTGGTACAGGTGTCGGCAAACAGCCTGCGGACTGCGGCAGGCGAAACCGTGGAAGCCGACGAAATCGTCTGGGTCACGCGCGCCGGCGGTGCACCGTGGCTGCGCCAAACCGGCCTCGCGCTGGATACGGACGGCTTCATTCAGGTTGGCGACACGCTGCAGACGCTGACCGACCCCAAAGTGTTTGTCGCAGGCGACATCGCCAGCATGGTCAACTATCCGCTGGAAAAGGCGGGCGTGTTCGCGGTGCGCCAGGGACCGCCGCTCGCCGCAAACCTGCGTCGCGCGGTGGAGGGAAAACCGCTGGCGCCCTACCGACCGCAAAGCAGGTGGCTCGCGCTGATCAGCACCGGCGACCAATACGCGGTGGCCTCGCGCGGCGCGCTCGGCTTCCGCGGCGCCTGGGTGTGGCGCTGGAAGGATTGGATCGACCGCCGCTTCATGCGCAAGTTCAGCGAATTTCCAGAAATGGAAGCCGGGGCCGCGTCGGCGGCACCCTCATCTGTGGCGCTCGACGAGCAGGAAGCCGCGCAAGCGATCTCCGCGGTCGCCATGCGCTGCGGCGGCTGCGGCGCGAAAGTCGGCGCCACGGTGCTCGAGCGCGCGCTCGGCGCGCTGCAACCGGTTGCCCGCGACGACGTGCTCATCGGCCTGCATGCGCCCGACGATGCCGCCGTAGTGCGCGTGCCGCCGGGCAAGGCGATGGTGCATACGGTGGATTTCTTCCGCGCCTTCATCGACGATCCCTACATTTTCGGAAAAGTCGCAGCCAACCACGCCTTGGGCGACATCTATGCGATGGGCGCCGAGGCGCAGTCGGCCACGGCCATCGTCACCGTGCCCGCCGGACTCGAAGCCAAAGTTGAAGACCTCTTGTTCCAGATGATGTCGGGCGCGATCGAAGTGCTCAACGACGCGAATTGCGCGCTGGTCGGCGGCCACACCGGCGAGGGCCGGGAACTGGCCCTGGGGTTTGCCGTCAACGGCTTGGTGGACGAGGATATGGCGACGGTAACGCGCAAGAGCGGCATGCGGCCGGGCGATGTGCTGATCCTGACCAAGCCCATCGGCACCGGCACGCTGTTTGCGGCCCATGCGCTGCTGCAAGCCCGCGGCCGTTGGATCGACGCGGCCCTGGTCTCGATGTGCCAGTCGAACCGCCTGGGCGCGCAATGCCTGCGCGAGCATGGCGCAAGCGCCTGCACCGACCTGACCGGCTTCGGCCTGCTCGGGCATCTGGTGGAAATGACCAAGCCCTCGGGCGTGGACGCGGAACTGGACCTCGCGGCGCTGCCTGTCCTGGAAGGTGCCGAGGAGACCTGCGCCGCCGGCATCCTGAGCTCGCTACAGCCGGCCAACGTGCGCCTGCGCCGCGCGCTGCGCAACCAGCAGGACGCATTGATTCATCCGCGCTATGCACTGATTTTCGACCCGCAGACCGCCGGCGGCCTGCTCGCGAGCGTCCCGCAGGAGCGCGCCGAGGCCTGCCTAGCGGCGCTGCGCGCGCTGGGCTACACGCAGGCGGCGGCCATCGGCCGGGTGCTGCCGCAGGGCGACGCGCTGGAACCCATCGTGCTCAAACTGGGCTAGTTCGAGTGCTGCTTGCGCCTCGCCGCGCTTGAACGCAGCCTTGCGAGCAGCCACCCCACAATAAGGATTGCAACCAGCAGCAGCCAGACCCAATTCCACGCCTTTATCGTCAGCACGCTGGCGCCGAAAACATTGAGCAACACGGTAAGCGGAAGTATCCCGAGTCCGGTGGCCCAGATGAAGGTCCACCAGGAAATGTCGGTCAGAGCCGCGGCGTAATTGAGCAGATTGAAGGCGATCACCGGAATCAGCCGGCCGATCAATAGCGCGGCGCCACCCTGCACCGAAGACCACTCGGACAGCCGTCGCAATTGGTATTCGGACAACATCCGAAACACAAAGGGACGGCCCAGCAGGCGCACCAGGCCGAAAGTGCTTAAGGCCCCGAGCATCGCGCCGACCCAACTTATCGCCGACCCCCAAAACGGTCCGAACACCATGCCGTTGGCGAGGGTGATGATTTCGGATGGGAACGGAAGGAAGGAGTGCGCGACCATAAGTGCAATCGAGCCCAGCGCGGCCCACTGCCCCCAGGCGCGTATCTGCGTTACTGTGCCCGCGATCGAGAAGTCCCGACCGACGCTGAATTCCCCCGGCCACAGGTACCAAGCGGCGAGGCCGACGACTATCAGCAAAACAAGTCCAGCGGCCAGAACGACGCCGAAGGTGCTGAGCATCGGCTTGGCCGGGCGATTGCTCATGCGGCCGGACTCATCTGGCGGCGGCGCGCCCAGGCGCTGACCGCGTCCACCACCACCACCAGCGCCAGCATCGCGATGATGACGCTAGAGGCCTGCGCTTCGTGCAGCAGCGACAGTTCGTAGTAGAGCATTTGCCCCAGCCCGCCGGCGCCGACGAAGCCGAGCACCGTGGCCATGCGGATGTTCATCTCCCAGCGGTAGAGGCCATAGGAGACAAGTTGCGGCGTGATCGCGGGCAGCGTGCCGTAGACGAAGGCGAGCGCGGGCGCCGCACCGCTTTCCTGCAGGGACCGCGCCGGCGCGGGTGGCGCGTTTTCCAGGCTCTCGGCGAACAGGCGGCCGAGCACGCCCGAGGTATGCAGCGCGAGGGCGAGCGTCCCCGCGAACGGGCCCAGCCCAGCGGCGAGCACCATCAGCACGGCCCAGACCAATTCCGGCACCGAGCGCAGGGCGTTGAGGAGGAAGCGGGTCAGCGCTTTGAGCACAGGACCGAGGCGCCCCGCCGCCGGCAGCGCGAACAGCAGTCCCGCGCCTACGGCGAGCAGCGTGCCGATGGCGGATATGGCCAGGGTCTCAAGCGTGCCCTGGGCGATCTTGCCCAGGTACGCCGCGCTGGCATCGGGCGGAAAAAACCGGCCGGCGAACTGCAGCATGCCGCGGCCCGACTCGGCGCTGAACAGGCGCGACAAGTCCAGCGACAGGTAGGCGAAGCTGGCCCAGACGACAATGGCCATGAGCAACAGCGTCAGCCAGCACTGCAGGCAGAATCCCAGGGCCGCGCGCCGCTCGGCGAAGGTCGCTGCGCTCATGCCAGCAGCCTGCGCAGCGAAACGCTGAGCGTATCGGCCAGCAGCACCAGCAGCAGAAAGATGATCAGGACGGTCGAGACCTCGCCGCCGTTGAGCATTTTCATCGACTGATCCATCAACTGCCCCAGGCCGCCGGCGCCGACAAAACCCATGATCACCGAAGCGCGCACGGCGCACTCCCAGCGATAGATCGTGTAGGAGGCCAGCTCCTGCGCCGCTCCCGGCAGCAGCCCGTAGCAAAACGCCATCAGCCGGCCGCTGCCGGATTCGAGCAGCACGCGCGCCGGACGCGTGTCGCCCGATTCCAGGATCTCCGAATACACCTTGCCCAGCATACCGCCGTAGGTAAGCGCAATCGCGAGCACGCCCGCAGCCGGGCCCAGCCCGAAGGCGCGCACCAGCAGCAAGGCCCACACCAGTTCCGGGATGCCGCGCAATATCAGGAGCACGGCTCGCGCCAGCGCGCGCAGCGCCTCGCCCACGCCGCGATCAGGCCCGGGGCCGATGCGTGAAATCGACAGACTGTGCGCGAGCGCAAGGCCCAGCGGTACGGCGAGCAGCAAGCCCAGCGCGATGCCCGCGGTCGCCATCGCCAGCGTCTCTAGCGTCGCCTTGAAGGCAAGCCCGAGAAAGTCGCCGCTCAGTTTCGGTGGAAAGAAGTCGGCGACGAAGCCGCCCATCACCGCAAGATTGTGCGGGTCGAACAGCTCGGCCGGGTTGAATTTTGCGATCCGCAGCAGCGGCCACAGCGCGAGCAGTGCGACGAGCGCCCAAGCCGCCCTTCCGGGCGCATCCGGATCGCGCAAACGCAGCGGCTGAGAACGAGAGGGCATGGCGCGGATGAATCAGATCACGCGCGGCGGCGCCACAGGTTTGCGCGCGCCGCAGCCCGCGGCATCGGATGGGGCGCGCTCATCCGGCGGCGCGTTGAACGGTTGCTTGTCCTGCGAGGGCAGCACGCCGGTTTCCGATGCGTAGAGATCGCGCAACACCGCCTCGCTCACCTGCTCAGGCGGCAGGTCGAACACGAGCTCTCCCGCCTTGAGGCCGATCACGCGCGGAAACCAGCGCAGCGCCAGATCCACCGCGTGCAGGCTCGCCACCAGCGTGACGCCGCGGCTCTCGGCCTCGCGCTGCAACTGGCTCACGGTGAGATCGGCGAGCGCCGGATCCATGGCCGAAACCGGCTCGTCCGCGAGCAGAAGATCGGGACGCTGATACAGCACGCGCGCCACGCCGACGCGCTGCAGCTGCCCGCCGGAGAGCCGGTCGCAGCGGTCGAACAGCCGGTCGGCGAGATCGAGGCGCGCCAGCTGATCGCGCGGCCCGGCGATGTCCGCCGGATAGATCAGCGACAGCGCCGACTTCCACCACGGCCACTGGCCCAGTCGCCCGGCGAGCACCGCGGTGATGGCGCGCTGGCGCGGCGGAATCGGCGGCGCCTGGTGGACGAAGCCGATGCGGCTGCGCAAGCGCCTGAGTTCGCGGCCGTTGAGTTGCCAGGGGTTGTGTCCGAGCACGCTGACGCGCCCCTCGGTAGGCCGCATCGAGGTGGCGAGCAGGCGCAACAGCGTGGTCTTGCCTGCCCCGGAGGGCCCGATGATCGCGAGTCGCTCGCCGCGCGCGGCCGCAATCGACACGGCGCGCAGGGCGCGCTGGCCCTGCGCCTGGCCGTTCGCATGGATCAATCCGACGCGGTCGAGCTCGAAGCTCATGCGCGAAAGTGCATTGCTTCAATGCATATCGTTGGCGCGGATTATCTGATCAGGCCGGCCGAGCGACCGGCTTTTTCGATGCCGTCGT
>CAZRMO010000093.1:0-15319 GCA_964601155.1 uncultured Enterobacteriaceae bacterium | reverse complement strand
GCTCGCGCTCGCCTTCGGCCCGCTGTTCCTCGGCGCAAACGCGGTCGACCGCCTGACCACGCTGTTCATCTACGTCATCCTCGCGGCCATGTGGAACGCGCTCGCCGGCTATGGCGGCCTGGTGTCGGTCGGGCAGCAGGCGTTCTTCGGCATCGGTGCCTATGCCGCGATCCGGCTGTCGAGCTTCGGCGTGGGCGTCTATCCGGCGCTGCTGCTGGGCGCGGTCTTCGCCGGGCTGGTGGCGCTCGCGCTGTCTTCCTTCGCGCTGCGCCTGCGCGGCGGCGAGTTCGCCATCGGCATGTGGGTGATCGCCGAATTGTTCCACCTGCTGGTCAACCTCGATCGGCTGATCCAGGGCGAGACCGGCACCTCGCTGATCGCGCTCAACAGCTTCGCCCCGCAAGCCCGGCGCGACTACAACTACTGGCTCGCGCTCGCCTCGATGGCGGCCTTGCTCGTGCTCATGTTCTCGCTGCTGCGCGGCCGGCTCGGCAGCTCGGTGCAGGCGATCCGCGACAGCGAGGACGCCGCGGCCTCGCTCGGCGTGCGCGTACTCGCGGCCAAGCGCATCCTGTTCGTCGTCGCCGGCGCCGGCTGCGGCCTCGCGGGCACGCTCTACCTTGCGACCTCGATCTCGTTTCAGCCCGCGACCTACTTCGGCGTGCAATGGACCGCCTACATGATTTTCATGGCGCTGGTCGGCGGGCTCGGTACCTTCGAAGGCCCGATCATCGGCGCAGTCGTGTTCTTCGTCATGGAAAGCCTGTTCGGCGCCAGCGGCGTCTGGTATCTCGTCGGCCTCGGCGCGACCGCCGTCGTGTTCGCCCTCTACCTGCCGCGCGGCCTGTGGGGCACGCTCGAGGAGCGCTTCGGCGTGCGCCTGCTGCCGGTCGGCTACCGCGTCAAACAAAGCGACTCCGCCGCCGACAGCGCTGCTTTGCGCTAGACCGCCGCTGGCGCAATTGCCGCTCAGACGTTATAGGTGCCCGCCGAGATATCGTCCATGCCGGTGCCGGTCCAGTTCGTATGAAAAAACTGGCCGCGCGGCCTGTCTATCCTTTCATACGTATGGGCTCCGAAGTAGTCCCGTTGCGCCTGCAGCAGGTTCGCCGGGAGCCGCTCGCTTCTGTAGCCGTCGAAAAAGCTCAACGCGGTCGAGAAGGCGGGAACGGGTATCCCCATCTCTACCGCCCGCATAACGGTTCTGCGCCACGCTGCCTGGGAACGGGTAATGACATCGCGGAAGTAGTCGTCGAGCAGCAGGTTCTCGAGATTCGGATTCCTGTCGAAGGCGTTCTTGATCTTGCCGAGGAAGACGCTGCGGATAATGCAGCCTCCGCGCCACATGAGCGCGATCCCGCCTCGATTGAGGTTCCACTTGTATTCGCGGGCGGCCTCCCGCATGAGCATATATCCCTGCGCATACGAGATGACCTTCGAGGCGAGGAGCGCCTGCCTGACATCCTCGATGAAGCTCTTTCTGTCGCCCGAATAAGCGGGTCGCGGGCCCGTAAGGATTTTCGATGCGGCGATGCGCTCGTCCTTCAGCGCGGAGAGGCAGCGCGCAAACACCGCCTCGCCGATGAGCGTGACCGGCATGCCGAGATCGAGCGCGCTGATTCCCGTCCACTTGCCGGTGCCCTTCTGGCCCGCCGTGTCCAGAATCTTTTCGACCAGCGCGTTCCCGTCCCGGTCTTTGAATTTCAGGATATCCGCGGTGATTTCGATGAGGTAGCTGTCGAGCTCGCCGCGGTTCCACTGCGCAAAAGTCTCATGCAGTTCTTCGTCGCTAGCGCCGAGGCCGCTCTTCATGAGGTGATAAGCCTCGCAGATCAGCTGCATGTCGCCATATTCGATTCCGTTGTGGACCATCTTCACGTAATGTCCGGCGCCGTCTTCTCCCACCCATTCGCAGCACGGCTCGCCGTCGGTTTTCGCGGCGATGGCCTGGAAAATCTCCTTGACCAGGGGCCAGGCCTTTGGGTTGCCGCCGGGCATGATCGACGGACCGTTGCGGGCGCCCTCTTCGCCGCCGGATATTCCGCTGCCGATGTAGAGCAGCCCTTTCTCGGCGAGGTATTTGCTGCGGCGGATCGTGTCGGGGAAGTGGCTGTTGCCGCCGTCGATGATCAGGTCCCCGGCTTCGAGGTGGGGAAGAAGCATCTCGATAAAGGAATCGACGACCGCGCCGGCCTTGACCATCAGCATTATCTTGCGCGGTCGCTTGAGGCTCGCGACCAGCTCTTCAACGCTGTGGGCGCCGATGATCGTTTGTCGGCCTGCGGCTGCGCCTTTGAGGAATGCATCGACTTTCGATACCGTCCGGTTGAAGACCGAGACCGAGTAACCGTGGTCATTCATATTGAGCACAAGATTCTGGCCCATGACCGCGAGCCCGATGAGCCCTATGTCCGCCTGCTCTTTCATTGCTTTCTCCTTGGCATTCATTTCATGTCGGCAGCCAGTGCCCGTGGTCCGGGTACAGAATACCTTTGGCGGCCTCCGGTCCCCAGGAGCCGCTCGGATAGGGCTGAAGCTGCGGCGGCGACTCGAGCAAAGGCGCATACAGGCGCCAAGACTGTTCCAGCCAATCGGCCCGCACAAACAAGGTCTGGTCGCCTTTCATGATGTCGAGCAACAAGGTTTCGTAGGCCGTAGGCAGCGGTCCGAACGCCTCTGCATACTGGAAATGCAGGCGCTCCGAGCGTACGGCGATGCCCTGCCCGGGTTCCTTGACTTCAAAACAGAGATTGAATCCCTCATCGGGCTGCAAGGTGATCGTCAGGGCGTTCGAATTGAGGTCGCATCCTTCAAACGGTTCAAAGATCATGACCGGGGGCCGTCGGAATTTGATGACGATCTGGCTCAGCCGCCGGGCCATTCGTTTGCCGACGCGAAGGTAAAATGGCACGCCCTGCCAGCGCCAGTTCTCGATGCAGAGCCTGAGCGCGACGAAGGTTTCGGTGTTCGAGTCCGGGGCTACGCCCGCGTCTTCGCGATATCCTGCCACCTGCTCGCCGTCGATATAGCCGCGCTGGTATTGGCCGAATAGGGCACTGGCGCCGGAAATCGGCGTGACCGAGCGCAGGACCTTGACCTTTTCATCGCGAATCGCTTCTGCACCAAAGGAGCCGGGGGCTTCCATGGCGATGAGGCACAACAGTTGTGTCAGGTGGTTCTGCACCATGTCGCGGAGCGCGCCGGCGCTCTCGTAGAACGCGGCGCGGCCTTCGACCCCGAGCGTTTCGCTGACGGTGATCTGCACGCTCTCGATGCGGTCGCGGTTCCACAGCGTCTCGAAAATCGGATTCGCCAGGCGCAGCACCAGCAGGTTCTGCACCGTTTCCTTGCCGAGGTAGTGATCGATTCTGAAAATTTGCGGTTCGTTGAAATATTGGTGCAGCAGAGCGTTCAATGCCTGCGCCGATCGAAGGTCGTGGCCGAACGGCTTTTCCACCACGATGCGCGTCCAGCCACGGCTGTTGGCCAGTCCGGCTTCGCCGATGGCTTGCGCCGCGGGAGCGAAGGCGTCTTGAGGCAGAGCGAGGTAAAAGATTCTGTTGCCCGGAAGGCCGCACTGTTGCTCGAGCGCCGCGATCTGACTGCCGAAGTTCGTCATGTGTTCGGCGTAGGGCTCCTGCAACTGCCGGTAATGCAGATTGCGCGCGAACGACGAGGCTGCGTCCGCGGAAATGCCCACCACCTCCTGCCCGATCGCCTGCATGGCGCGCTTGCGAAATTCCTCGTCGGGCATTGCCCGCCGCCCCGCGGCCACAATCTGCGACTTGCTATCGAGGCGCCCCAGCTGCGCCAGGCGGTAGAGCGCGGGGAGGATCATGCGGTGCGACAGATCGCCGGTACCGCCGAGGATGACCATCAGCGTCGGTTCGCAGCATGTTGTGCTCATCACGATTTCCTCACGATTTCCTCAGACCCCGGTTTGCCGCCATTCATTTCGGAATCCGCGAATTCGAGCAACTATTCCGGCCCTTAAACCAGGGACGCCTGCTTCTTCGCCGCGGCGCTGTCCGCGAGCAAGCCGGCCGCGACCAGCGCCTTGCGGATGCGCTCGATTTCGGCCGCGGAAAGTTTCATCAGGGGAGGGCGCACCACGGCGCGCGGCAGCCTGCCGAGCAGCACCAGCGCTTCCTTCATGCGATTGTGCATGTCGACCCAGGGCTCGCTGTAGAACACCTCGGCCGTGGGCCAGATGCGATCGTTGAGCTTGCGCGCGGCGGCAAGGTCGTTCGCCTGCACTGCGCGAAACAGTTGGGCCTGCAGGTCGGCGATCACCGAGCCGCTGCCCGAGAGCAGACCGTTGCATCCGAGCACCAGCGAACTCATGAGCCAGGCGCTATGGGTCGTCAATACGCTCACTGGCGGCGTGCGCGACTGCAGCACGCGGATCTGGCGCTCGTGCAGTTGCGGATTGGCGCACCAATCCTTGATCGCGCGCACCGTGGGCACGGCGTCCAGGATTTTGCTGAGCGTAGTCAGCGGATAGCCCTGGCCGCCCGCGAGCGGGTACTGGAACAGGATCAGCGGCAGGTCGGTGGCGTCGGCGATGCGCTTGAAATAATCGACCGCCATCTCCGGGCGCTGGCCGAAGGTATAGACGCCGGTGGGGAAGACGAGCAGCGCGGAGGCGCCGCCCGCGTGCGCCATTTTCGCGAGGCGCGCCGCCTCGAACGGACCCTCGCTGTAGATGCCGTTGACGATCGGCAGGCGTTCGCCGATCGCGTCCTGCGCGATCGCGAGCACGCGCTGCTGCTCGTCGAAGCTGCAGGACGCCACTTCCGACGCGTGGGCATTGATGGTGATCGCCGAAATTCCCTCGACCGCGGCCAGGTCGCGCAGATGCGAACGGAAGGACGCTTCGTCGATGGACAGGTCTTCGTTGAAGGGCAGCAGCGCGGCCGGAATGACCCCGCGCGGCAGGTAGGTCTTGTGTCTGGGCATGGCTGTGCTCCCGTTCTCGAATGGCCCCTGCGCTTCGCTGCCCGTTGGCGGGCGCGATTGCAAAATCATAGGGGGATTATATCGCTATGTGATCGATGCATACGGCACGGACATCGGCGCGGGCGCACGCGGCGAGCACGACAAAATGGCCGCTCGCTGTGCTGCGCCCGCGCGCAATCCTACTTCGCGTTGAGCCGCTTCACCCCGGCGACGAAGCGCTGCAGGGTCTGCGACAGGACGCCGCGCGGAATCATAATCTCGATCAGCTGGAAGCGCCCGCGCGTGACGACGGCGTGCTCGAGCGCCGCCTTCAGTTCGGCGCGCGTACGGACTCGCACGCCGTCCCCGCCCATGCCGGCGGCCATCTGCGCGAAACCCCACTCGTCGAGGTTGTTGAACTCCGATTCCGGCTGAAAGGTGCGCAGCATCTCCCAGCTGGCGTTGTTGAACAGCAGCACGATTGGGTCCCAGCCGTAGCGGCGGCAATTGCCAAGTTCCCAGCCGGTCATCTGGAACGCGCCATCGCCGACCAGGATCAGGGGGCGCTGACCGGTCTCCGCCTGCAGGCCGAGCCCGGCCGGCACGCCGAACCCCATGGTGGCGTAGTAGCCGGGCGCCACCAGCGCCGTGTGTTCGATATCCATGGCAGTGAACAGGCAATCGCCGACATCCGAAGCGACGGGCATTCGGCCGTTCCTGGCCATCAAATCATTGACCGCCGTGGCGATGTCGTTGGGCGAAATCGTCGTCGTGTCGGCGACGAGGCCGCGCGGGAATGGCTGGTGCTTCACGTCGAACGTATTTTCAACGGTCGGGATGCGCGCCAGCAGGCGATCGACCAGCGCCGCCAGCGGAATCTGCGCATAGGTGTGGTAGCCGATGACCACCCGGCCGTCGAGCGCCTGTATCGCCTTTCTCAGATCGATCGCCTTCTCGGAAACGGCGAAATTCGTGTCGCATACGATGACGCCGAGCAGAAACAGGCCATCGGAGGATTCGATCAACTGCGTCACCTCCGGCAGGCCGGCGACACCCATGTAGGTGCCGACAAGCGGCGCATCGGCATCGGCTAGCAGGCCGCGTCCCATGAAGCTGGTGACTACCGGCAGACCGAGCCGGCGCGCGAGTTCGGCCACTTTCGCCTCCAGCGCGAAGCGGCGCACCTCGACCCCGGCCATCAGAACCGGCGCCTTGGCCCGCGCCAGCCGTTCGAGTATTTCGTCGACGCAGGCGTCCAGCGCGTCGCCGTCGATCGCTTCGGCTGGCAGCGCCTCGACTGGGAGGCAATCGGCCGCCACCATGTCGCGCGGCAATTCGATATACACCGGCAGCGAGTAGCGCAGGCAGCTCGCCAGCGCGCGCGCGATGTCGGCTGGCGCGCGCGCTGCATCGTCCAGGCGAACCTGGTCACAAGTGATTTCCCCGAAAATCCGGAACTGGGAATCGAGCGTCTTGGCCTGGTGGTGCAGGAGCAGACCGGAATGCGATTCGCCCACGCCAGGCCCACCGGAAAGCACCACCAGCGGCGACTTTTCGGCATACGCGGCGGCGACCGCATTGATCATGTTCAGCGCTCCCGCGCCGTAGGTGACCGCGGCCACGCCGAGTGAGCAGTTGATACGGCCCGCGGCATCGGCCGCGAAACCGACACCGGGTTCGTGCGAAAGGGTATGCAGCGGCAGGATATTCGAGTCTTCGATGATGCGGAAGAAGGGCAGTGCGAAATCGCCAGGAATGCCAAAAATTCGGCTGGCGCCATGCGCCTTGAGGGCATGCAGCAAGGATTCGGTGAGTTTCATGGCGACAGCTCCAACGCGGTGGTGATGGTGAAACTATAGCGCTATAGGGTCACAACGGGTCGAGGACGAAATGTACTTGACGGACAGCATCGCAAATCATCAAGAACGTTTCATCTCCCTTTTGGTTCCGCCCGAGTAGCGATCCGGCCGGACGAGCGTGAGAGGGGAGAACGACGCCCGGTACTACCGGCAAAGCTGGCGCGGCATGTGGGAGCGCAGCAGGGAGCTCAATTGGTTGAGTCGGGTGAGCTGCGTTAAAGCCGGAAGTTCGGACCCGGATCGGGTCCCTTTTGCTGCCTAGTTTGGCTCCGACGCGACTAAGGTCAACTAGGCCGATGCCGGTCAAGCGCGGCGAGAATTTTCTTCACGTCAGGATCGTTTTCCTGGCGCTGAAGGAGTTCGATGACCGCGAGCACCACGACGTTATTGAAACTTTCGCGCTCCAGTGGCGAATAGGCCCCGCCCGGCGCTTCGTCCGGGAAGCGCGCGCCTTGCACCACCCGTCCTTTCAGATCGTTCTCGAGCGGGTTGAATTGGAAAGACGGGCCATTCTGCGTGCTTGCCAGCAGGGAAAAAGCGCGCGTCACCTGCGCCGGATACCGTGTCAGGTCATGCAGGTCTTGCCCCGGGCTGTACTTGCCATTTTTACTCAGGACCTGAACCGCCGCGCGGACCGTGGAATCGGACAGACCGAATTTCTTCTGTACCTTGATCCAGCCGTCCAAAGCGGATTGGTCTATGCCCGCCGCCCATGCTGGAATGGTCTGCATTGCCGCAGGAACGTCGAGTGTGGCTTGAGCAGGTTCCGGCGAATGGAATATCCCGAGGAAGCGCGCAGCCAGGATCACGAACGCGAGGCCCCCGGCGCCGATAAGTACCTTCCGATGCCAATGCATCGCCGGCGCACTCGTAGGCTGAAGCGGGGCGGCCGGCGGCTCTATCGTCGTCGCGGCTGCGGTTTCCACCACTCGACTCGCCGGGGCGGGCCGGTAGTCCCGCCGCGAGGCTGGCGGCGGATTCAATTCGGCAGGCGTACGGAAGGGCGCCGATATTTCGATCCGGTCTCGCGTGAAAACCATGTTGACATCGGTAAAATGCTTTGCCAATACCGGGAGCAGTTCGTCGGCCGCCGCCTTGACGCCTTCGACAGACGATTTGCTGAAGGTGAACAAACCGCGGTCTCCCGCGGGCGCGATCTGGCTTTGCGATTGATCGGCAGCGTCAATGTCGAATAGAAGACTTACGCTGACATCGCCGGAGCGCAAGATGCCATGAAAGGCAGCGCTGTTCCAGTTGTCCTGCACGCCTTCGTCGAACTCGAAGCCCGCGAACCAGCCTTCCGCGAATGCGAGTTCCTTGAGGTTGGAGCCTGCTGCACACGCCTGCGACCAGACTACTCTGGAGTGCACAACATGATTTTGACCCGCATAATGGAATTCCAGTGCCGGACTATGCCAGCTTGGATCTGGAGGTGCGCTGAGCCACAGACAGGCCCCGCCCGGGCCCAGATCGATGATCCGCGGGCGGCGCGGAACAGTCCCTGCCGAGTTCTGGTCGAAATCCATCGCGACCCGAGGGGATGTCCGCTTTTCGAGCAATTCACTTTTCATGATCTTCATCGGACCGGCCTATTCACTGGAACACGCGACACCTGCAAGTACTTCCCTGTCGCAAAATTAACTACTGGGCTAATACCTTGTGCGATTTGCGCTTCGGACTCAAGCCGAAGCCTTTGGGCCAAATGGTCAATCCGTTCGAGCGATCTTGTCCGCACGACACATATTGCGGTCTTTGCGCGGCAGACCTGCCTTCGCAACGCCTTTGCCGGCGAAAATGCCGTAGCACTTTTGTCCGGCTTTTGGCCCCCGCTGCGGTAGCCGGGTGCACGCATGCCCTGCCGAAATCATGATACGCGAGGTGGGTATTCTAGATCAAGAATAAATGCCAAATCATCGCCAATCTTTTTTGTACTAATAAGTGGTCGGCGGCAAACCTGCCCGCCAATGGTAACCAGTCGCATTCAACAGGCAGCGTAAGTCGCAGCGTCGGCGTAAAATTAAACGGATAAGCTGGCGACGTATAGCGCAAGAAAGGAAGCAAGCGCATGACCCAAGCCGAGCTGGTGGTGGCGCCGCTCACGCCGTTCACCGGTGATTTGAAAATCGATGCCGTCGCGCTGAAGCGGGAAATCGACTACGTGATCGGGGACTGCGGCGCTACCATGGTGGTGGCCGCGGGGGTCGAGGCGCAGGAATACACCTACCTCGGCCTGGAGCAGCGCAAGGAACTGATCCGCTTGACGCTGGAGTGCGTCGCGGGGCGCCGCCCGGTGATGGTCGGCATATCGCACCCGTCGTACCAGACGGCAATAGAGCTCGCGCATTTCGCTCACGGCCTGGGCGCGCATGCGGTGCAGATGCTGGCGCCGCTGCGGCCCTTCGGCGGGCCGCCGACCGAGCGCGACCTGGTGGCGTATTTCGAGGCCGTGGCGAACGCGTCGCCGCTGCCGATGACCCTGTATCTGAATTCCGGTCCGGGCGCGGACGTGTCCATTCCGGCCACGATCGCCATCGCCAGCATTGACAAAGTGCACTACATCAAGGAAAGCTCGCGCGATCTCGCGCGGGTTTCGCGCCTGATCGTCGAAATCGATCATGCCGGACATGCGCGCTACTTCACCACCATGCAGATGCTGCTCGCCACGCTGGAACTGGGCGGCTCGGGCGCGACCATGCCGCCGCCGGGCGCGGAGATCGCGCGGCAGGTCATGGACGCGTTCGCGGCAGGGGACTACCGGCGCGCGGCGCAGATCCAATTGCAGTTCGCCTTGTTTCCGTCCAGATGGATGCATCGCGGCCTGACGGCGACGATGAAGACCGCCATGCGCCTGATCGGCGTACCGGTGGGCGAGCTGTACCCGCCTTACGTGTCGCTGGATGCCGGCGAAACCGCGGCGCTGGCCGATTACCTAAAAACTACCGTACTCGCAAAAAGGATGACCCAACATGCTCAGCATTAAGCGGCTCGACATAGATGAAGCGCAGATTCTGATCGAAGGCGCGGCGGCCAAGGCGCGTGAGATCGGGATCCCGATGTGCATCGCAGTGACGGACGAATCCGGGCATCTGATCAAGTTCGATCGCATGAACGGCGGCAAGGTCAGCAGCATTTCGATCGCCATCGACAAGGCTTCAACCGGCGCGGTGGCGCGCAAAGGCACGCACGAGTACAACCAGCTGTGCGTGCCCGGCAGCCCGACCTTCGGCATCCACATCAGCAACGGCGGGCACTTCAGTATTATCGGCGGCGGCCTGCCGGTATGCGTCGACGGCGAGATCGTCGGCGGCGTAGGCGTGAGCTCGGGGACGGCGGAGCAGGACCGCACTTGCGCGGAGGCTGCGATCCGGCATTTCTATGGCGTGAGCGGGAAGAAGGCCTAGGGACAATTCCGTCGATACGAAAATGCGCTGTGGTTCAAGTGAACACGAAACAGGCTGCTCCTTCATCGATAGTCCGTAAGGGCTCCAAGATGCGCTGGTCCGTGGTTCTGTTGACCGTGCTGCTGGCCGCCTGCGCTTCCTACAACGGTGCCGGCCTTCGCCCCGGTGAAGCGGGGCTCCAGGATGTGATACGGCTGATGGGACAGCCGGCGATGCGCTGGCAGGATCCGGACGGTTCAATTCAGCTCGCGTATCCGCGCGGTCCGGCCGGGGTCGACACTTTCATGGTGAAGCTTGGACCGGAGGGACGCCTGCGGAGTATCAAAAACGTGCTGGATGAAGCCGGGCTTGCGCGGATCCGTCCCGGCATGACGAAAGCACAGGTGCTGCGTATCCTCGGTCCGCCCGACTACAGCCGCACCGCCTATTTCAAAGCGCGGGACGAACTGGTATGGGACTGGCGCACGTGCGTCAATAACCGGAACATCCAACGCGTTTACGTTTTTTTCGATGCGACTGCCGGCACCGTGCGCAGCACCATGACCCAGGATGAATTGTTCGGCCACGAGGGCATCACGATGCCGTGCACCCAATGAGTGCCGAATGCGCGAATCCCTGTTGGATCAGTTGTCGATGGCAATTTCCTGCGCCAGGTTCTGTCCGCCGGATTGCGTGAACGTGACTTCCACCTTTGCACCGTCCACCAAGGCACCGTCTTGCGGAATCACGCCGTTGATCTGGATCGTGAGGCCGTTGACCTGGAAAGCGCTCGAAGTAACGCCGTAGGCCAGCCCCTCCGTCTCCCGCTTGCCGCCCGAGGGACCGCCGGAACCCGCACCGGTCTTTCGGAAGAGCACGCCATAGGCGACGATGCCGTCGGCGGTGTTCGTGGCCTCGATCTCTACGTTGGCGCCGTCGCCGAACTGCGCCGCGCTGCCGTTGGCATAGGCTACGTTCGGCGCCAGACTGACTGTGGCACTCGCCCCGTCCTCGTTCAGCGATCCGGTCAGGACGAACGATCCGCTCGCGGCGTCGAACTGGCTCACGGTCCCAAGATAATTCACTGTCGCTCCCGTGGGCGGCGCGCTTTCCTCGGACAGCGAGCTGGCGCTGATCACATTGCCGTCGACGCTGCCGACCACGTCTACGTACATGCCGTTGCGCAGGCTCGCGCCGGAGACGGTGCCGAGTAGCTGGGCCTGCGAAGCATCGACGGGCACGCCGCGAACGAGGAAGCTGCCCTGGTTCACAAAACCGGTGATGGTTCCTTTCAGTTCCACCTGAGCAGGCTGCGCGGCGTAAGTGCGAATGCTGCTGGCGACCAGCGCGCCGCCGCTCGAATCGGCTTGCCCCTGCACCACCACATATTCGCCTGGCGCAAGGCTGCTCACCACCGACGCCAGTGCGCTCGCGCCGGCGTCGATTGCGATGCCCGAAACCTGGAACTGCGTACCCGACAACATGGACACGACCCCGCCTATCTGCACCGGCCCGGTCATGCCCGACACGCTGCGCACCCGGATCACGCCTGCGCGCAGCGTACCGTCGGCCGCCAAAGCGGTGTTGCTCCAGACGTTGACCCATAGGCCATTCGCCAATACGCTGCCGCCGGGCAGGATGCTGGTGGAGCCGCTTGTCTGCACCGTGCTGGCGCCGAGCTGGAACGTTCCGGCCGCGGCGTTCAGATTGGACACCAGCCCGCTCAGTCGATTGACCGTGCTGGAGTCGGGCAGCCGTTCGATCAGCGAAGCCTGGATGTATGCCTGTTGGCTGCCGGGATCGACACCGTACGCGCCGTGCACCGCGACCCGCATGCCCACGGCCAGGCTGGAGAATCCGCTCAGACCCGAGAAATAGGTCACCGGGCCAGTTGCGGCCTTGTCGTTGATGCGCACCGTCATGCCATTGACGACGAAGCGACCCTGGCCGACCTGGTCGACTTGGCTTACGGCGCCGGTTAACTCAGGTTCTATGATGACGCTGGTCGGATTGCCCTGCGCATCGAGCTGCAGCTGCACTTCGTTGCCGAGTTGCACCGATGCCGAAGACACTTCGACGGCATCGCCCTGGTCGCTGCTGGCAAAATATTGCGGCGTGGCACTGCTGTAGGCCGTGCCGTCGACCACCACGCTGCCGAAGCCGGTGACGGCGCCCAGGACGATGCCGGTCCCGCCCGTTCCGACGCCGCCGGCGACCGTAGCCAATCCGACCCCGGCGCCGCCACAGGCGCTGAGCGCGAGGATCAGCGGGGCGCAGAGCGCAAAGGCGATGCGCTTAATCAGTCTCATCTTGTACTCCCTTTTGCGCCGGCTCTGCGGCGGTTTGCTCGGACTGGTAGTCCTGCTCCCAGTGATAGGCGCCGAAGCGCGCGCGGTAGGTCGCATCGCCGCGATGCCGGTCGGCCGCATAGCGGCGGCTGGCCTCGGCGATCATTTCGCTTCTGACCTGCGTCCAGAGTTTGCGTGCGAGTTCGCCCAGATGCTCCGCCGATTCGCGCGTGATGCCCTCGACGAAGACGCTTTGCTCCAGGCGCGGCGCACTGCCCAGGAGATTGGCGACGGCTGCGCCCGCATGGTCGGACAAATTTCCGGCGAACAGCTCGAGGAGTTCGCGCGAGCCCGCGGGCGGAACGAAGCCGTCGCGATTGGGCACCACATACTCCTCGCCCTTGCGTTTCTCTATTTTCACCAGGCCGAGGCGAATGAGCTCGGTCAGCAGCGTGTAGGGGTGCACGTCCTGGGTGACGCTGCGCGCGAGGCTGTCGAACGATGCGCCGGCGCCGGTGCGCGGCAAGGGCTTGGGCCGCTTGCGCCGGTCGCGGTAGAGCGGGTCCTGCACCCAGCGCGCGAACACCTGGGAGCTCATCGACACCCCCTGCGCGATGCGCGCGCCCAGCCTGTTTTCGCGCCACTCGCGCACGTCTTTGCGGTGCACGCCGCTCAACAGGCTGATCGCCGAGTTCGTGTCCGCCTGGCCGCGGCGCATCAACTCCAGCTGCGCCTGTTCGATGAACAGGAGCTTGAGTTCGGCGGCCAGCCTGGTGTAGTCGAGTCCGCTTGCGAGCAGGAGCCGCAGCAGCGGCGCGAGCACGCTGCCCAGGGCGCGCAAAACCTCGTCGGCCGGCGGCACGGCGTGCTCGGGCGGCTGATTGGGAGGCAGATGGCGGGGTGGGCGGCCCATAGCGGTTAGAGCGGGAATAGGGTTGGACGCGGCATGTCTATTTGTACGATGGCGTGAAGTTTATCACACAATACAGTTGTGACATGGGATAATTTCCCAGCTATAATCCAAACGCGGCGGTCGGCAAGCCCGGCGACGCGCCCCCAGGTCGGGGTCGTGGTGCAGGCGAAGCGGGGCGGGCAGGCGTCGATGGAACGAGCAATTCATGCACAGTGCAATCAACCAGGGAGTTAAAGACATGCGAATCAACTTCAAGACAGTAGCAGCGGGGTTCGCCAGCACGGCGCTGGCTGCGGTACTGGCCGCGTGCGGTAGCGGCGGGGGCGGTAGCAGCCCGGTTGCGGCTGCCACCGTGAGCGGCGTGGCCGCAACGGGTTTGGCTATCGCCAATGGGCAAGTCAGCCTCAAATGTACCGCAGGCACCGCGGGCCCGGTCAGTACGCTCGCGGATGGAAGCTACAGCATCGATGTCAGCGCGCTCACACTGCCCTGCGTGGCGCGGGTGGACTTTAACGACGCCACCACGGGTACGCCGCAAAAGCTGCATTCATTGGTTCAGGCTGCAGGCACCGTCAACATCACGCCGGTGACCGACATGATGGTGGCCGACTTGAGCAGCACCGGTGTCGCTGCCGACGCGTTCGACAAATTCGACGCGAACGAGCTCGCAAGCTATACCGCCGATCGAATCCGCACCGCTGCCCAGACGGTGAAGACCGAGCTGCTGTCCCAGGGAATTGACGTCACCAAGCTGCCCGACGACCCGATCCGCACCAAATTGCAGGCTGCCGATGGATCCAGTCCGGGCGACGCGCAGGACGGTGTGCTCGATCAGATCCATGCGAAGCTGCATGATCAGGGAAAGACGCTGCACGATATCGAAACCGAAATGCATTCCGGCCACGAGACTCGTGGTTTGACCACCAGCACCGGCCAGCCAGGTGACGCCGCGGCGGGCAAGACTGCCTACGACACAAACTGCCAAGCTTGTCACGGAGCGCGCATGCCGGACGCGGTCAACTCAGCCAATATCCTGAATGCGATACAGAAGAACGAAGGCGGCATGGGCGTTCTGGCGGGTACGATTACCAGCACGATCGCCGACAACATTGCCACCTACATGGCGAACGGCGCCGGCAGTGGCAGCGGCACCGCACTGACGGCACAAACCATCACCTTCGCCTCGCCCGGCGATCAAACCCTGGGCGCTGCCGTACCTGCTTTGTCGGCCACGGCGACATCCGGGCTTCCCGTGACCATTACTTCGAGCACGCCGGCGGTTTGCACGGTGAGCAACAACGCCTTGACGCTGGTGGCAGCGGGTACTTGCAGCCTGAGCGCAAACCAAAGCGGGGATGCGACTTACAACGCGGCGCCTGAGGTGGTCAACACCTTTACCGTCGCGTCCGCAGGCGGAGTCGTTTTGCCGAGCCAGACCATCACCTTCGCCTCGCCTGGTCCGCAGGTAGTGGGGACGCCGGTCACCTTGTCCGCCAGCGCCGACTCGGGCCTGCTTGTAAGCTTCGCCTCGACCACGACCACGATCTGCACGGTGAGCGGCGATACACTGACACCGGTGGCGGCAGGCAATTGCACCGTCACGGCCAATCAAGACGGCAATGGCAGTTACGCCGCGGCAGCAACGGTAACGCGCACCTTCGCAGTGACCGGTCCCGCGGGCGTGGCATCCGCCGCCAATGGCAAGGCGCTATACGTGAGCAATAATTGCGGCTCTTGCCATGGAACGCCCCCGGCTAACCTGAACGTATTGGCCGGCGCCAACAGCCCGAGCGTCATTCAGGGTGCCATCACCAGCAATTTTGGCGGCATGGGCCAGTTCTCCGGATTGACGAGCCAGGACTTGGCGGATATCGCAGCCTACCTGGCTACGCCGACGATTTGATTCGGTAAGGAGCCTCCGGCAGAGCCGGAGGCATTCCG
>CAZRMO010000092.1:0-15425 GCA_964601155.1 uncultured Enterobacteriaceae bacterium | reverse complement strand
GCTGTGGAGCGCAGGCCGATTCCGGACGGTGCCGGACAGGATGGCTCCCCGCCATGCCCCGACGGAAATCCCCTGGGCTCGCGCCATGCGCAGCTTCTTTCGCGACGCGGCAAGGCCAATCGTCGCATCGCAGGGAAAGGCGACCGCGGGGCAACAAGGACGAATGCGGTACACTTATTGAAAGGTCGGCCTATGCCAGGCTGATCAACGTCCCTGGGTAACCATTCAGCGCGCATACATGGGTAATATTGGATGCGCGCCGATACGCTTGAGGATTTTGGTGACGATTACGATGCAGTCGGATTGGGGTCGAGCGTTTGGAGCGCGGGCCTCGCGCGCGCAGCGAATTGCGAGGGGCGCACGCGCGGGTACGGTCCGGATCAACGCGCATGACACGCTCTTTGCGGAGGCCGAAACCGGAAGACATCGTATTGGCGGCTTTAGCAGGCTGCATGGCGTCGAGGGCATAATGAGCGCCAATCGTCAGGCAGCGCGCCCCGGCGCCCGGTAAGCGACACCCCAGATGACTTCCGCCAACGCACCCAATGCACGCGCCGTGCCGCATCTAGGCCGGGCTAGCGCGCGGGTCGAAGACCGTGCACTGCTCACCGGCCATGGCCGGTTCGGCGACGACCTCGGCGTGCGGGCAGACACCCTGCACGCAGCAATATTGCGCTCGCCCCACGCCCACGCCAGGCTGCTGCGGGTACAGGCCGCAGGCGCCGAAGCGATGCCCGGCGTACGGGCTGTGCTCGTCGGCGCGGATGTGGCGCGTTGGTCAAAGCCGTTCATCGTCGGGGTGAAGCAGCCGATGGAAATGTGGGCGCTGGCGATGGACCGGGTGCGTTACGTCGGCGAGCCCGTCGCCGTTGTGGTGGCCGAGAGCCGCTACCTGGCGGAGGACGCGCTCGATCTGATCGAAGTCGACTACGAGCCGCTGCCGGCGACCGTGGATATCGAGTCCGCTGCAGCCGAGGGCGCCCCGGTGCTGCACGATCGGGTCGGCAGCAATGTCGTGAGCGACCGCAGCTTTGCCTACGGCACTCCCGATGCCATCTTCGCCGAGGCCCCGCACCGCGTAAAGCTGACGGTGCGCTATCCGCGCAATTCTTGCACTCCGATAGAAGGTGCGGTGGTTGTCGCGGAGTACCTGTCCGAGCGCGACGGCTACGACGCCGTCTCCAATTTCATGGGGCCTTTTTCCCTGCATACCGTAATGGCGCTGGCACTCAGAGTGCCCGGCAACCGCTTGCGGCACCGGACTTTTGCGGACTCCGGTGGCAGTTTTGGCGTCAAGCAGGCAGTCTTTCCCTTGGTGGTTTTGATGTGCCTGGCAGCCCGCAAGGCGGGCGCGCCGGTCAAGTGGGTGGAGGACCGTCTGGAGCATCTGGCTGCGGCCACCTCGGCTACCGCACGCTTGTGCCATATCGAGGCCGCGGTATACGCGGACGGCCGCATCGGCGCTCTCTCTTACGACCAGTTCGACGACTGCGGCGCCTATCTTCGCGCACCCGAACCGGCGACTTTCTACCGCATGCACGGCTGCCTCACCGGCGCGTACGCCATCGAACACTTGCGGGTGCGCAATCGCGTGGTCCTTACCAACAAGACGCCGGCCGGATTGGTGCGCGGTTTCGGCGGACCACAGGTCTATTTCGCGCTGGAGCGCTTGGTGCAGCGTGTCGCCGTAGAGCTTGGCATGGATCCGCTCGACGTATACCGGCGCAACTTCATTCCCCGCGGCGCATTTCCATATCGGGCGGCAGCAGGGGCGCTGATCGACTCGGGGGACTACCAGGCGGCGCTGGACCTGGCCGTGCGCGAAGGCGGCCTGAGTGCAATGCGCGCCAGGCAGGCAGCGGCACGCGCCGATGGCCGGCTCTACGGCATCGGTTTCGCGGCCATCGTCGAACCGTCGGTGTCCAATATGGGCTACATCACGACCGTGATGCCGGCCGAGGCACGCGCCAAGGCCGGACCGAAGAACGGCGCTATCGCAGCGGCGACCGTGTCCATCGATCCGTTGGGCGGCGTCAACGCGGTGATTGCATCCTCGCCCGCCGGCCAGGGGCATCGCACGGTTTGCGCCCAGGTGCTGGCCGATGTATTCGGCTTGGATCCGGAGCAGATAGCGGTCAACGTCGAATTCGACACGCAAAAGGACGCATGGTCGGTGGCGGCGGGCAATTATTCGAGCCGCTTCGCCGGCGCGGTGGCCGGTACGCTGCATCTGGCAGCGCTGCGCTTGCGCGACAAGCTGGCCGTGATCGCCGGGGCGCACCTGGGCTGCGATCCGTCGGAAGTGGTCTTCGCCGGCGGGCAGATCCATGTGCTGGGCCATCCGGACCGGGGCGTGGCCTTCGTTCGCCTGGCTGCCAACCCGCACTGGGCGCCAGGGCTGCTGCCGCCCGGTATGGAGCCGGGGCTGCGCGAGACGGTGTTCTGGACGCCGGCGCAACTGAGCGCGCCGGACGAACATGATCGCGTCAACACCTCTGCCGCCTACGGTTTCGCTTTCGATATCTGCGCGGTGGAGGTCGACCGCGATACCGGGCGCGTGCGCATCGACCGCTATGTCACGACGCACGACGCGGGCAAACTGCTCAATCCGGCGCTGGCCGACGGCCAGATTCGCGGAGGATATGCGCAAGGCCTGGGCGCGGCACTGATGGAAGAATTCCGTTATGGCGGCGACGGCAGCTTTCAGTCCGGCACGTTTGCCGACTACCTGGTACCGACGGCCTGCGAGGTGCCCGATCCCGTGATCCTGCATCTGGAAACCCCCAGCCCCTACACCCCCCTGGGCGCCAAGGGACTGGGAGAGGGCAACAACATGAGCACGCCCGTGTGCATCGCGAACGCGGTGGCGGACGCGCTTGATCGGGCCGATATCGTGCTGCCGCTCACGCCGTCGCGCGTCATGGACTTGATCGGCATCGACGACCCGGCGCCTGCGCGCGGCGCGTCGGCCGCCGGCGTCACGGCGCCGGATGCCGCATCCGGCAAGCGTGGCAAGACGCTTTCGGCGCGAGGGGAGATCATGCTGCCTGCGGCTGCCGAGACGGTATTTGCCGTGCTGCTCGACCCGGCCGCGTTGACGCGCGTGATCCCCGGGTGCACGAACCTGGAACAGATCGCCCCGAACCGATACCGCGCGGACGTGACCATCGGAGTCGGCATGATCAAAGCGCGCTATGCCGTCCAGCTGGCATTGAGCGATCTGGAGCCCCCGCACCGCCTGCGGCTCTCGGGCAGCGGCATATCCAGCGTCGGCGCCGCCAAGGGCAGCGGCCTGGTTACCCTGGAGTCCTCCGCCGGCGGAACCTTGCTGCGTTACGACTACGAGGCCGAGGTTTCAGGCAAGGTTGCTGCAGTGGGCAGCCGCATGCTCGAGGGTGCGGCGAAAATGGTGCTGCGCCAGATGTTCGAACAGCTCGGCCGGCAGGTCGGCGGCGCGACCGGAGTTCGCCGGGTCTCGCTCTGGCTGCGCTTGCTGCGATGGCTGGGTATCGTGCGATGAAACCGCACGCCTTCGACTACCTGCGTGCCGACAGCGCCGACGAGGCGGTGGAGAAGTTGCGCGAACTCGGTCCCGATGCCCGCATTCTCGCCGGCGGCCAGTCACTGATGCCCATCCTTAACATGCGCCTCGCAAAGCCGACCGCGCTGATCGATATATCGCGTATCGACGATCTGAATTATGTGCGTGCCGAGAGGGGCATGCTGGTCATCGGCGCGGCGGTTACTCAGGCCAGCGTCGAATGGCGCCCAGGCCTGGCGCGGGAAGTGCCGCTGCTTGCGCAGGTGTTCCCGTTCATAGCGCATTTTCAGATCCGGAACCGAGGTACGGTGTGCGGCTCGGTCGCGCATGCCGATCCGAGCGCCGAGCTGCCGCTGGTGTTGCTCGCGCTCGGCGGCGAGCTTATATTGCGCAGCGCCTCGCGCAGGCGCGCGGTGGCCGCGCAGGACTTCTTCCAGGACATGCTGGTAACGGCGTGCGCGCCCGACGAGCTTATCGAGGAGGTGCGCTTTCCATTGACCGGGATTGATCGGCGCACCGCATTCACTGAATTCTCGACCCGCCGCGGCGACTTCGCCATCGTCTCGGCGGCGGCGATTGGCGACGCGGACGGTGTGCGCGTCGCGGTGGGCGGAGTCGCCGGGCGGCCGCGTCTCCTGCGCCTGCCGCGCGGGTCGTCAGACGCGGATTGGGAGGCGGCGCTGAACGATTTCGCCTGGGAGCTTGACGCGCAGGACGACGCGCATGCCAGCGCCAAATTCAGGCGCCACCTGGTAAGGCGGCTCGGCGCGCAAGTGGTTCGTCAAGTGACGGAGAACAAATAGTGAAGAAGCTGGTGCGTGACACGCTGCATCAGGTGCGGCTGGAATTGAATGGGGTGGCACGCAGCGGCCAGTGCGAGTCCCGCACGCTGCTGTCGGATTTCCTGCGTGAGGCGCTCGGCGCGACCGGCACGCACGTCGGTTGCGAGCATGGAATCTGCGGCGCCTGCACCGTGCAGATCGACGGCGTTGCGACGCGATCGTGCTTGACCCTGGCGGTGCAGGCCGACGGCCGGCGCGTCAGCACCGTCGAGGGCCTGTGCGACCGGGACGGGCCACTGTCGGACCTTCAGCAAGCGTTTCACCGCCATCATGCCCTGCAATGCGGCTTTTGCACCGCCGGCATTCTTATGTCGTGCGCCGATTTCCTGCAGCGCCGTCCCGATCCGACCGAGGCCGAAGTGCGTGAGATGCTCTCCGGCCACCTTTGTCGCTGTACCGGCTACACCCCCATTGTTCGCGCGGTGCTGGAAACGGCAGCTGCGCGCCGTGCTGCGCATTTGTCCCCGGCAATGGAGCGCTGAGATGCGACATACGACGTTCGGTTTCCCCACCGCCTCGCGCAGCGGCGCAGGCGTCGCCTTTGACTGAACGGCTGGAGTACTGCCATGCTCGATCTCGGACGTACTTTCCTGCAAAGCGTGGAGCGCAGCCCAAGGGCTCCCGCCGTCGTGGACAATGGTTTGCGTCTTAGCTACGCCGAGTGGTACGAGCTAATCGCGCGCGCTGCGACCGGACTGGAAGCGCTGGGGCTCCGAAAAGGCGACCGGCTGTTGTCGGTGCTGCAAAACTGCTGCGAGGCCGCCACGCTGCATTGGGCCTGCCAGTTTCTCGGCGTGGTCGTCGTGCCGCTGAACTGGCGCGCCAAGCCCGAAGAAGTGGACTACTGCGTCACGGATGCGGATGCCAAAGCGGTATTCTTCGATGCCTCGAGCGAGGCGTCCGTATCGTCGAGTGCCGGTGCTCGCGCGCTTCCCCGCATTGCCGCGTGCGGCGCAGCGGACCGGGACGCCAGCATGCGTTGGGAAGCGCTAGTCGCACATTCTGTCGCCGCCCTGCGGCCGCGGGCCGAAGCCGACGACCTTTCGCTGATCCTATATACCTCGGGCACGACCGGCAAACCCAAAGGCGTGCCGCGCCGCCATCGTCATGAACGCGCGGCTGCGCTGGCGCACGTCGCACAAAACCTGTATCGCAATGGCGAACGCACGCTGGGCGTGATGCCGCTCTACCACACCATGGGCGTACGCTCGCTGCTGGCCTCGGCCCTGGTCGACGGCTGCTTCGTCTGCATGCCCCGCTTCGACAGCCGTCGGGCGCTGGCGCTGATAGCCGAGGAGCGGATAAGCTGCCTCTATCTGGTGCCCACGCTGTATCACGACATGCTGGGGCAGCGCGAGCGCGACGGCTTCGGGTGCGACCCGGGGCCGGACATCGCCTCGGTCAGGAAGCTTGGATTTGCGGGCGCGCCGATGCACGACGCGCTGCTCCAACGGCTGGTGCGTGCCTTCCGCCCCGATCTCTTCGTCAATCACTACGGCTCGTCCGAGATCTACACCTTTTCCGTCGACCAGGATGCCCCGAAGAAACCCGGCAGCGCCGGCCGGGCGGGGCTCAATACGCGCCTCCGCGTGGTGCGCCTCGGTGCGGCAAGTCCGGAACAGCTCGCAGCCGTGGATGAAGAAGGACAGATCGTCGCGGATTTGCGCGGGGACGAGGCCTTCGAGGGCTACTGGAAGCGGCCCGACGCCGATGCCAAGGTGCTGCGCGACGGCTGGTACTTCACGGGTGACACGGGGTACTTCGACCTTGACGGCGACCTGCACGTAACCGGGCGCGTGGACGACATGATCATCAGCGGCGGCGAGAACATATCGCCGGTAGACATCGAATCGGTAATCTCCTTGTGTCCGGGAGTCGGCGAAGTGGCGGTGGTCGGGCTAAGCGATGAACGCTGGGGCCAGCGCGTGGTAGCCTTCGTTACCCGCAGCAGCGCAGCGAGTCCGATCGACGCGTCCGTGCTTGATGCCCATTGCCGCAACTCGGATCTCCCCAACTTCAAGCGTCCGCGCGAGTACGTGTTCGTCACCGAGATCCCGAAGTCGCCGGTAGGCAAGATACTTCGCCGGATGCTGGTGGCGGGGAATTACCAGCAAGCCGACAACAGCCGCGAGCCGACACCATGACACAAGCAAGCGCCATTTCCACAGTCCCGATGCCGCTATGACTCAGATCCCGACCGAGGCGTCGCCGCCTTCCGCCGCTCCCTACACCAGCCTGCGCCGCTGGCTGAATCATTTGGCCGACACGGGTCGTCTGGCCGTCATGCGCAGCGGCGTGCCTCTCGAATACCGCCTGGCGGCCATTGCGAAGAAACTGGACGGCCATCAGGCCGCCTACTTTCCGCACCCGGGCGGTCACTCGGTGGCCGTGGTCTCGGGCTTCATGTCGAAGCGCGCGTGGATTGCAGAGGCGCTCGGCGTATCCGAGGCCGATCTGCTGGCGCGGTTTCGCGATGCCGCCGCCCGACCCGTACGCTGCCGCGAAGTGCCGCAGGCCGAGGCGCCGTGTCTGCAGATTGTCCACCGCGATTGCGACGTGCGGAAGCTGCTGCCCATACCCACCCACAGCGAGCACGACAACGGCCCATACATCACAGCCGGCGTGGTGATCGCCCGCAATCCTGTTACGGGCGTCCAGAACGTCTCGATTAACCGCGTCCAGGTACATTCGAAGGACCGCCTGGCGATGCTGATATTGCCGCGGCATCTAATGGCGTACTACAAAGCAGCCGAGTCGCGCAATCAGGGGCTGGATGTGGCGGTGGCGATCGGCGTCGATCCTCTGACGCTCCTGGCCTCGCAGGCAATCGGGCCGCTCGATTGGGATGAACTCGAAGTGGCCGGCGCGCTGCACGGCGCGCCATTGCGAGTTGTCAAGTGCCGAACCAACGAGGTGCGGGTCCCCGCCGAGTGCGAGATTGTTATCGAGGGCCGGATACTGCCGGGTGTGCGCGAGCCGGAGGGGCCCTTCGGCGAGTTCCCGAGGTACTACAGCTCTCGCGAGCAACGCGAAGTGATCGCCGTCGACGCAATCTCGCATCGCCATAACCCGATTTACCACACGATCGTGCCTGCAGAAATGGAACATCTGCTGCTAGGCTCGATTCCGCGCGAAGCCACCTTGCTTGCGCACTTGCAGCACAGCTTCCCGAACGTGCTCGACGTGCATCTGCCCGTAGGCGGAGTCGGTCGCTACCATCTCTACGTCAAGCTGCGCAAGTCGCATGAGGGGCAGCCGAAGAACGTAATATGTGCCGCTTTTGGCGCGCACTACGACATCAAGCAGGTGGTTGTGGTCGACGAGGACGTGGACCTACACGATCCACAGCAAGTCGAATGGGCTGTCGCCACGCGTTTCCAGGCGGATCGCGACCTTGTCGTCATCCCGGGGGCACAAGGCTCGGTGCTCGACCCATCGACCACTGTCGGTCAGGACTCGGGTGACGCGGTGATACCCGCCCACTTGCAGGGGCTGAGTGCCAAGATGGGCTTGGATGCGACCAAGCCCGTCGTCTATCGGGAGCACGTGTTTACCAAGGTGCGCATTCCGGGCGAGTCGGAGATAGATTTGGCGGTCGAGGTCGATCCGTCCGTCCGCGTCGATTTCGAAGCGGGGCAGGCGTGAGCGAAGCGTCCAATGACCCGCAACGCCTAAACCGAGACGGGGGGCGACACGGTCGTTCCGCCGCTGCCAGCGTGCTGCGCCGAACCAACCTCGATCGGCGAACTCGTCGATCGTACGATCGCCTGGGTGCCGGAGCTGTTTAGCTTTTCCCGCGCCCGGTTCCGTTCCATTCTTCCTGTCTACTTGATCCGCGTCCCACCACATAGGAGTTCCTTTATGTCACAGCTTACCCACCCCGCCCACAGCCTGCTCGAAACCCTGGACGGTTTTCGGGTCGAGGTTGATCCCTCCTGCGAGCGGGCAGACATCGTGCTGCAGCGACCGCCGTTGAATGTCATCTTGATGCCGCAGCGGGATCAACTTCGACTGGTCTTCGAGTCGCTAGACGCGGATCCTGCGGTACGCGTGATTGTGCTTCGCGCCGAAGGCGAACATTTTTCCAGTGGTGGCGACATCAAGGGCTTCCTGCAGGCTTCGCCGGAGCACGTTTCAAATCTCGCTTGGAACATCGCGGCGCCCGCACGCTGCAGCAAACCGGTGATAGCGGCCAACCGCGGCTACTGCTTCGGCGTCGGTTTTGAGATTTCCCTGGCTTGCGACTTCCGTATCGCCACCGACACGACCCTCTACGCGCTGCCCGAACAAAAGCTGGGCCAGATTCCCGGCTCGGGCGGCTCAGCGCGGCTTCAGAAGATGGTCGGCATCACTCGCACCAAGGATATCGTGATGCGCTCGCGCCGGATTCCCGGCCCCCAGGCATACGACTGGGGCGTGGCTACAGAATGCGTGCCAAACGCCGAGCTGGAGGCAGCCACCACACGCCTGGTCGATGAACTGCGCAGCTTTTCGCCGCTGGCCCAGCGCACTGCCAAGAAACTCCTCAACGACACGGAAGATGCAACGCTGTCCATCGCCATCGAACTCGAAGGCCATTGCTATAGCCGCTTGCGCAGCTCGAACGATTTCCGCGAGGGCGTGGAAGCCTTCCACGGCAAGCGCTCTCCGAACTTCAAGGGAACTTGATCGACGGGGCGCGCCAATTATTTCGACGCGCCTCTGACTCCTGCCTGCATGGGCGCCGCCTTGCGACGCGCACATCAGGCGCTGCGATGCCCTGCGGCCGCGATGCGGGACTGCGCCAGTTCGATCAGCGCCTTGCGGTCGATCTTGTTGGTCGTGGACAGCGGTATCGCGTCGACAAACCAGACAAAGCGCGGGTGCTGATACGCCGGCGCCTTCGTCAGCGCGTATTGTTTGACCTGCGCCTCGGTCAGGTTCGCGCCTTTGCGCAGGACGCAAAAGGCAACCGGTTTCTGCCACTTGATGGCGTCGTCCACGGGCACCACGCAGGCTTGCACGATGTCGGCGTGCGTCTCCAGCAGCTTCTCGACCTCGCCCGGATAGATGTTCTCGCCGCCGCAGACGAACATGTCGTCGACGCGTCCGACGAAATAATGAAAACCCTGCCGGTCGCGCCGAAACACGTCGCCGGTAATGTAGAAGCCATCATCGGTGAAGGGCGGCTTCAGCTCGGGCCGATTGTGATAACCGCTCATGACCGCGGGACATTTGAGCTGCAGCACGCCCTGCTCGGCGTCCAGTTCGTCGCCGTCGACCAGCCGCAGCTGCACCCGCGGATGCGGGTATCCCACGGATAGCGAAGGCTGCGGGATGCCGTCGGGATGCGGACCGAACACCACCGGCCCGCCCTCGGTCGTCCCGTAGGCGTTGCTGGTGAGCGCATGCGGCATCGCCTCCGCAATCGACTGCAGCAGGCCGGGGCTGACCGGAGCCGATCCCATGCGCAGGAATTCGACGGAGGAAAGATCGGTCTGCGCGAGCAGCGCCTTCTCCCGCAACATCATCGCGATCATCGGCGGGACCGCCGTGAGCCAGGTGCAGCGGTAGCGGCCGATCGCTTCGATGTAGGTCCGGCTGGTGAATTGCGGCAGCAGGACGATGGTCGCATGCGCGGCACAGGCGAGCTTGGACAGCGCCAGGGCGTTCATGTGATACAGCGGCGCTGCGATGAGATAGCGGTGACGCGAGAGGTCCTGCCCCTCCATGCGCACCTTGACCACCCAGATATGGCTTTGGTGCGACAGC
The DNA here is from genome assembly GCA_964601155.1 of uncultured Enterobacteriaceae bacterium. Taxonomy (GTDB): domain Bacteria; phylum Pseudomonadota; class Gammaproteobacteria; order Burkholderiales; family SG8-39; genus 2-12-FULL-64-23. The sequence continues at coordinate 5,291 of CAZRMO010000092.1, read as the reverse complement.
ACCACGCCCTTCGGCTGCCCGGTCGAGCCGGAAGTGTAGGGAATCATCGCGGCCTCGCCGGGCGCGGGCATGATCGCCGAAAAAGGACCCGCATCGAGGAAAGCGTCGAACCCCGATTCGCCGGCGGCGCCGAATTCGACAGTGGGAAGGTCCGCAGGAGAACTGCTGCGCCGTTCCGGATCGCAGAATACCATCCGTGCGCCGGCATCACGAACGACGAACTCGATCAGCGCGGGCGGAAAGCGGTAGTTGACGGGGACCGCGACCAAGCCGGCGCGCATCGCACCGTAATAGGCGGCGAGGAATTCGGCCCGGTTGGCCGAAAGGATGGCGATGCGCTCGCCGCGCTGCAAACCGCGCGCGAGGAGGGCGCGGGCGACGCCGTTGGCCAATTCGTCGAGCTGGCGGAAGCTATACTCGCGCGGGCCGGATTCGCCACCCAGGTCGATGAGCGCGAGCTTGTCCGGATCGCGTTCGCGATCGATGAGATCGCCGAGGTTGTAGATTTCCCTCATGCCGACCTTACTTTCACCCGGTCTTGGGCGGCGCCGTCAGGTACACGCCCCGACCGCTCGCAACCAGCATCTCATCCTTGTCGAATACCCGCGCCTCGCTGACCGCGTACTGGCTTCCCCACTTCACCAGTTTGCCGCGCGCGATGAGGTCGCCGGGCATCGCCGCCCGATGATAGTCGATGCGCATGTCGATGGTCGGCACGCCGCGGCCGGTCTTCGACACCAATGCCCAGTCCGCGGCAAGATCGACCAGCGCGGCCAGAATGCCGCCATGGGTATAGCGGCGGTCCGGATTCACCACCCATTCCTCGCGCCAGGTGGCCCTGATATCGATTTCGCCCTCGCCGACGCGCAGCACCTCGAGGCCCAGCCACTGATGAAACGGGCCACGCGAGATCATGGCCTGCACCTGTTCCGCGGTCAATGCGGTCGTATCCATTGCTTGCTCCTTGTCGGTACGGTCAGGGTGTGACCACGATTTTGCCGAGCACTTCGCGGTCCTGGATCAGGCGCAGCCCTTCGCTCGCCTGCTCCAGCGGCAGCACCTTGTCGATGACCGGCTTGATCTTGCCCTGCTCGATCAATTCCATCAAGGCCGTCAGATTGTCGTCGTAAAAGCTGTTCGATCCTATGATTTGGAGTTCGAAGCTCCAGACGTAGCGCAAATCCTCCTTCGGATCGTGCCCGGCGGTCGCGCCGCACACCAGCAGCTTGCCGCGGCGCTTCAGACACTTCAGCGACGGCAGCCAGGTGTCGCCGCCAGTGAAATTGACGACGACGTCGACGCCGCCCTCATAGCTCCGGCGCTGCGGCTTGCCGTACTTCTCGATCGCCCATTTGGAAAAGTCGGTTTCCTTGTAGTTGATGACCTCGTCGGCGCCGAGTTCGCGCAAGCGCTGCATCTTTTCCTCGCCGCCGGCGCAGGCGATCACCTCCGCCCCCAGCATTTTCGCCAGCACCACGCAGCCGGTACCGACGCCGCCGCTCGCGCCCAGGATGAGCACGCGCTCTCCTTTGCGCACGGTCTGGTGCGTCAGCAGCATGCGGTGCGCGGTGCCGTAGGCGACCGGAAGCGAGGCGGCATCTTCGAAGCTGACGCTTGCGGGCATCCTGATCAACTGTTCGGCGGACACGAGGCAATATTCGGCCATGCCGCCGTCCAGCATTTCGCCCATCAGCCCCTTTTTTCGGTTCAGCGGATTCACCAGCACGCGGTCGCCTTGCTTCCATCCGCTCACCCCGGCGCCCACTTCGGCGATCTCGCCGGCCATATCGAGTCCGATGATCACCGGCAGCGGCACCTTTATCCCGGGCATGCCGCGCACCGTGAATACATCGTGATAATTGAACGAGGACGCGCGCACGCGGATCACCACATGCCCTTCGCTGACGACTGGCCGCGGATAGTCCTCGACCACCGCGAGATCGCCGAGCCCGCCGTGCTGCTTCAGCACCAATGCCCTCATTGTCCTGCCTGCCGTCATCTTGATCTCCATCATTTAGAGTTTGCCCGCTGCCATGCCCACATTGCAGCACCGGTTCGACAGCGACCGCTGCCCGCAATATGGACCAGCCGGGTACGAACCGGGCCAAGTTCCACAACGAGGTCTCTGCACGAAACGCTGCTTTTAACACGTTTTACCGATTGTTTGAACATGTTACGATCATCGCATGGGCGCAATCGGTGTCTTCGCTTCAAGTCTAGCTGGGGGCGTCAGCGCGCAAGCCGGGCATCCAGCAGTCGCTGACGCACTCTAAATTAATTGCCGAGAAGGTTTTCCCTGTATGGACCCGCTCCACGAAGCCGAACGCTTGTTTCTCGCCAGCTGCCCGGCATACCGGGACACGGCAGTGCTCGACGAGCTGCGGCGCTCACACTACGGCCAGCTCGACCGATTAGGGCATGTATATCTCGATTACACGGGGAGCGGCCTTTACGCCAGCACGCAAATTCGCGAACATGCCGATCTCCTGCTGGCCAGCGTTCCCGGCAACCCGCACTCGTCCAACCCCACATCCGCGCTGGCCACGTCGTTCGTCGAGCGCGCGCGTCAGGCGGTCCATCGTTTCTTCAATGCGTCGGAGCAAGAGTACGCCGTCGTTTTCACCCAAAATGCGACCGGCGCCCTCAAACTCGTTGGCGAATCGTACCCGTTTGACCGCTCCAGCCGCCTGCTGCTCACCTTCGACAACCACAACTCCGTAAACGGGATCCGGGAATTTGCGCGCGCGGCGGGCGCTACGGTCACCTACACGCCGCTGGTGCTGCCGGAAATGCGCATCGATGCCGACGCGCTGTCTTCCCATCTGACGACGGCATCTACGGAAAAGTCCCACAACTTGCTCGCCTACCCGGCCCAGTCGAATTTCTCCGGCGTGCAGCATTCACTCGATTGGATAGAGGTCGCGCAGGCACGCAACTGGGATGTCCTGCTCGACGCTGCCGCGTACGTACCCACAAATAAGCTGGACCTGAGCGCGATCAAGCCGGACTTCGTTGCCGTTTCCTTTTACAAGATCTTCGGCTACCCGACAGGGGCCGGCTGTCTCATCGCGCGCAGAAGCGCGCTGCAAAAGCTGCACAGGCCCTGGTTTTCCGGAGGAACCATCACGGTCGCCTCGGTGAAAGGCGACCGCCATTACCTGCAGCTCGGTCCCGAAGCGTTCGAGGACGGAACGCCCGACTATCTATCCATGCCCGCAATAGAGATCGGGCTGAACCACATCGCGCAGGTCGGCTATACGGCCATCCACGCGCGCGTTGCAGCGTTGACGGGTTGGCTGCTCGAGCAGTTGAACGGTCTGCAACACGATAATGGCCTGCCCGCGGTCCGGATCTACGGCCCGCTCACGACAGAGGATCGAGGCGGCACGCTCGCGCTCAATTTTTTCGATGAAAACGGACGCATTGTCGACCATCGTATGGTCGAAGACCAGGCCAACCGCATGAAGATTTCGCTGCGAACCGGCTGTTTCTGCAATCCTGGGGGCGGCGAGATCGCGCTGGGAATCTCCGAGAAAGAACTGAGCGCGTGCTTCTCCCGCGCTCCGGCGCATCTGACGCTGGATGATTTCCGCCAGTGCATCGACGATGGGAGCACCGGAGCAGTGAGAGTCTCTCTCGGCGTGGCCAGCAACTTCGCGGACGTATTCGAATTCGTGCGGTTCGCTCGACGCTTGGTGCTCGGAAAATGAACTCGCAGCGGCCGGGTGAATAGTGCTTGCGGCAACAAAGTCGCTATGATTAACTACGCGTTCGTCAAAAAGGGAGGAGAGCCAACATGACAGTCACTCTACGCCGTTTCATACGGTACATGGTCGCGCTGGCGACCGTGGCTTTCGCCACCGGCGCGATGGCCCAGCCTGTCAATCTCACCATCGGGTCGTTTTTCCAAGGGTCGGGCTGGTACGTCTACGCGGCCAACCTTGCGGAATTGTTGCACAAGGCGCTGCCACCCGGCTCCAAGATCGATGCCCCGCCGATGGCCGGCGCCGTCGGCAATCCGCGCATGGTGAGCGAAGGCAAAGCCGACCTCGCGTTCGGCATGGCGCTCGTCAACAAATGGGCGAGCGAGGGCAAGGTTGCCTACGACAAGCCGATGACCAATCTGCGGGCGCTGGTGGGCGGCTGGGACCAGTATTACCTCGTGGTTATCGGCGCCGGCAGCGGCGTCGGGCCCGGACTGGATAAGTTTCTGCAAAAGGATCGTCCGCACACTCGCGTCGTCCTGCTGCCGCGCGGCGGCGTGGGCCCGGTCGGCGGCGAGCAGATGCTCAAGCTGATGAACGCCTCCGAGGAGCAGCTCAAGCAACGCGGCGGTAGCTACGAGCACACGTCCTTCGGCGCGATCAAGGGAAGATTTGCAAGCCGCAGCACCGATCTGTTCATCCATGTCGCCAATCCGGGGCATCCCGCGATCACCGAAATCGCGCATAACAATGCCGTTACCTTCCTGCAGCCACCGGAATCGGTGCTCGACGAAATGCACAAGCTCTACGGCTGGCAGATCAAGGTAATGCCCAAGGGCACCTTCCCCAAGCAGGATCGCGACGTGCGTCTGCCCAGTACCACGACGACGCTGTTCGCGAGCACCCGCATGTCCGACGATCTGGCCTACAAGATCGTCAAGACCATCTGCGAGAAAACCGATCAGCTGAGGGCCGCCCACAAAGCGCTCGCCCATTTCGATTGCTCAAAGGGGGTGTGGCGCGAAGGATTGAACGGACTGCCGCTGCACCCGGGTGCCGCCCGCTACTACCGCGAGCGCGGCTGGCTGAAGTAATCTAATGCCCGGCATTCCCGCCGACGGGCAGCCGGAGCCGCCGCCGCACCGACCGGTGGTGGCATCGACGCGCGGGAATAGCTGGGGCGACTTGCTCGCGCCGGCGCCGCTCACCGCACTGGCGTGGAGCGCGTTTCAGATTGCGATCTACGTCTGGCCCACCGTTCCCACGCTGGTGCAACGCGCCGGGCACGTCTCGTTCGCGGTGGCGCTGGCCTTGCTGCTCACCCGCGACAAGCTCAAAACGCCCGCGATGCGGGCGTTGAATTACCTGCTGGCGCTGCTGGCGATGCTGCCGGCAATCTATATCGCCGTTTCCGTGGACCGGCTCATGAACGGGCGCATCGCCGGACTCGATCCGCTCATTATTTCGGATTACGTGTTCGGTATTCTCCTGCTGCTGCTGCTCGCCGAGGCTTCGCGTCGCGTGCTGGGCCTGGGCATCAACCTGCTGGCGCTGCTCTTCGTCGCCTATCATTTCGGCGGACCCTAT